>JBEKMW010000016.1:0-56086 GCA_049523455.1 Verrucomicrobiota bacterium
CAATAGGTCAATGCCATTGCCGACAGTTTCCAAGCCAACCAAAAACCAAATTACGCACAATGAAAACACGAAAAATTCTCAAAATTAAAGGTGACATCGAAAACTTCTCCTTCTCCTCGATGGCCCAGGCCGCCGGCACAACCGGCGTATCAATGCCGATGCTGCAACTTGCCAAAAGCAAGGGATGCGTCGCGTTTCGGCAGTCCCGAATTTACCTTTTGCCTTTGGTCCGCTTTTTGTTCGCCCAGGACCGCGAAGACCTGACGGACTGGAAAGCGCGCGGGCAAAAATTCACGGCGCTTTTGGCCGAGGCGAGCTATCTGAAAACCACCGGCGAAGTGATCTCCAAAACCGTGGCGCTAGAGTGCCTTGAGGCGATTTTGTCCGTTCACTTCACGGGTTATGAGAGGGCATTGCAGGAACTTCCCGGACAGCTTGCCGGCAGGACCGCCGGCGAGATACGTGAGACGCTTTCAAAATTCGTGCAGGACACGCGAGACGCCGAGAGGACCGCGATAGCGGCACTGGCAGCGCAGGCCGGCCGCGAAGCCGCAAAAGCTGAAGGCGCGACGCCATGAAATTCGCCGCATTTTTCGCCCGGTTCACGCGCCGAAAACCCACTTGGGTAAGTAGCCGGTGCAGATATTGTGATGTGCTGTACGTTGCCAAGGCGCCGCAGGCCCGGCGGATGATCTGCCCAAGTTGTCAGGCCAATCTCACGACCGAGCCCACGCCGGCGCCACTCTTTCGACCGCGCCAGCCGGCGGACACAAATGACGCGTTTGAAAAGGTGAAGCGGCATTTCCTTAAGTGACCGAAGGCGCGCCAACAGGTTTTGAGAACGGCGCGCCCGTGCCAGCCGTTGACCCTGAAATTTTCTTCGACGATCCGCCGCCCGCCGCGCCGCGTTGCGCCCTGGACTCTGACCAGTTGCTAGACCTGCTTATCACCGGCGCGCGGGACACGGAAGAAATTGCCGCCCGCGCCCTGGTCCTGGCCATGCTTTCAAAGCGGCCCGCCGCGCCAAAATCGGTTGCCGCCTTTGCCGCCTGGTTGAACATTCCCGAAACAAGCGGACGCCGATTTTGGCGGGATGTTTCCCAATGTTTGCAAGGGGAATTGAAGATTTTTGGCGGACGCGCGCCATAGGTGTATGGACGAAACAAAAGACGCACCCGCCGCGGCCCAGGCCGCACCGGACCCGCCCGCAACCCAGACCCCGGCAGAAGTTTTGACGCCGGAAGTAAGCTTTTTGCGCGGACTTGTGGCGCGTGTCGGAGAATTTCTCCGCAACGACAAGGCAAAGTTGACCGGCCCGGCCCGCCTGGTGGCCGAGTTGCTTGACCGGCGAGGCGTGCCGATTTGCTCTAAAGCGACCGCCGACAAAATTTCAGCTTGGGAATCCGAGTGGCAGCGGCTTCAAAAAATCGTGAACGATCACGACGTGTTCGCCGCCGCACGCGCGTTCACTTCACAGCAAGACGGCCTGGCCGCCAAAATCACCTCGCCAGCGGAACACGGGAACAATCAAGTCTTGTCGCGCGCCGCCCTGGAGGAAAAATTCCTGCTAACGCGGGAATCCGCGAAGCAGTCGCAGCAAAAATTGTTCGCAGCGAACATTCAGATCGCGCGCGGCCTGGCCGAGATCGCCGCCGAAATTTTGGCGGAACACGCCGTCACATTGGAAGCGTCGGAAAGATCGCGCTGTGAATCTTACGGCCTGCCTTATCAGGGCTCCGCCTTGGTGGACGCGGTTCGCCGGGCGCGCGAAAGCGTGCTAGGGCGCGTGCAGGCGGGCACAGGCCAAGCTCCGCCGTCACTTTTAATGCCCTGGCTCATTCTTTAACCACATACCACCCCAACAAAACCCATGAACCTCGTTGAACTCCTCGACCCCCAAACCCCGCCGCGCTCGGAAATCCTCGCCAACATCTACAGCACGCACAAGACCGCGAAGGCGCGCCACGCGGCACTTGCACAAAATTACGAGCGCGCGCTCACCCAGGCTTTGCAGAAGGATGCGCGCGAACGCCAGCCCGTGTTCGCCAGCAACACTTATTCGGGCACGCTCGTCACGAGCTTCCTGATGGACGGCTCCGTTACCCCACTGCAAAACAAGTGGGCTTTTCTCCGCGCCTATTCCATCGCCAAAGACACCGACCCTTACAAGCCGCTGGCCACGGGTGAATTGAAATACACCACCGGCGGCGAGCCAACGCAAATTGCTGGCACGGCACCGACCACCTTTGAACCGGCCACCGGCTCAACGGTAGGCGCGATAACGATTGTCCCGCAATGGTTCAACCAGCCGATGCGCGTTTCTGCCAATGATCTCAACTCCGGTTTGCGGCTGGACGATTTGCGGGAGAAAAACCTCGCCATGTTTGCCGACGCTGTGACCGTGGCGGCGACCGCGCCAATCACGGCGGCGAATTTCAGCGCCCAAACGCCGCTCATTCAGACTTTCGGCGGGTTTGGATTCTCGGACCTGGCCACGCTGCAAGGCCAGTTGCAAAAATCGCCGATTAAAAACGCCATTCTCAACGGCAATTATCTCGCGCGAATTTTGAACCAGCCGGGATTCTTTCAGAAAACCGGCACAGACATGGAGGACGCCGGCGGCTATCAAGCTTTCGGCTGGAATGGCATTTACGAGGCATCCAACTGGACCGGCGCTGGAAACAATGTCAATGGCTTTGCCTGCAACCCCCAGGCGATAGTCCGCGCGACGGGATTGCCGCTGAACCCAACGAACATCCCCGGCGGCACGCTCAACTCAACAATGCTCGATCTCCCCGCCTTGGGCATCGCCGTGCAGTTCAATTTGTGGTTTTCGCTTTCGACCCGCACGCTGTTTGCATCATGGGATTTGATCGCCGGTTTTGCGGCTGGCGACACGACCGCCGGGGTAGTGGTGGCCGTTGGGACTCCAAGTTAAATTTGTGGGCCGGATTGTCTGCTGGCCCGCCGCAAAACTGCCCGGCCTGTTTTTCTTTTTGCAGGCCGGGCATTTTGATTTGCGATGAAGCCAGCGCCGAAACAAACCGATGCTTGGGAAGGATTGCCGCGCGTGTGTCTCAACCCGCGCGTCCGTTTCTCACAATTCGACTGGGACAAATTGATTCTGTTTTCTGGCGGCCCGACCAAGCCCAAGCCCAAGCCCCAGGGCCAGCGCCGCCGCAAGTGACCGTCACAAATTCCCCCCGTGTCAGCATAGCGGCCCACCTCGACAAAGCCCCACCTGCCCGATCCTGACGCGAAGTTTCCAGCCGACCGAGCCCGAAAACGCGGAAATCATCGTTGCGCTGAAATATCACAAGTGGCATGATTCGCTCACCGCAATTCCCAAAGCGGACACCGGCCAATGCAGGCCAAGCGGGACGTAGCTATGCGTAAAATGCAAAAACAAAATGAATGAGAAACAGTTCGCAGAGATCACACTGAAGCGCACCGATAAACGCCCCATCGCATTCAAAGGCGTGCAATTGTTCAAGGGCGACAACCACACCCACCAAGGCCCGACCCAAAACCGATGGACGAAAGCGAGCATCTACCAAACCGACAGCGGCAAGTTCGTGGTCGGTATCGGTTATATCACCTGCTGGCAGGGCGAGTCAGACCGGTTCACGGCGGCCGTGTTCGACAGCAAGGAACAGGTGATGGCCCATATTGAGGAACATGCCGCGCCGCTGGCCCAGGACGTGGCCGAGGCGCTCAACATCGCCGAACGGGTTTAGTCGGGCTCGTATTCTCCATGTTCCCCCGCTGGCGCGTGGTCCCGATGGCCCGCGCCAGTCGCATTTCAGAGGATGGCCAGACGCGCCACAGCGAACGCCCTGCTTCGCCACGCAAGGCAGGCCAAGGCCGAGGACCACGGGCAAGGTGAGGACACCGCCGGAAGCGCAAATCGAAGCCCAGGCGCAAGGACCAGTTGCCAGCAGTTGCCAAAATTCAGCAATTCAACCCCATTGCCTTGCATTGGTTGCCATTGGCAGGGCAGAGTAGCGACAGCGGTTTTAATCAATGTTTATGCGGTTTTATGGCGGAGAGGGAGGGATTCGAACCCACGGTGAGTTATTAGCCCACTCACGCTCTCCAGGCGTGCGCATTAAACCACTCTGCCACCTCTCCGCAACACTACGCAACCATATTGAATGGCCCGCCCGCGCGAGGCAATGTTTTCTTTGCCATAGAGGGAAAATTTGGCAGGACAAGAATTCTCCATGGACGTGGGAAACGTCCAACAGCCAACCAGCCTTCGCTCAGAAGCTATGGCTCGGCAGGCGTTCAACATCCAACAACCAAAGAATGGCGAAGGCCGCTCGCATGCACGGCTGGCTGAGGTACTGTGGCTAACTGCGCGGAGAAAATTCAGGCAGACTCGCGCAGGCGCTCGACGCACATCCATGTTGCCTTTGCAACCCACGTCTTTGGATTTGAGCTGATTGTACCTTTCGGCGTGACCACAGCGGCAGTGGTAAAATAGCATGTGTGGAAATGAAGACCTTGTTCGAAACTCCCAAATCGCCGCACTGGAACTTTGCTGCTTACCACCCGTTGCTGCGTTTGCTGGTATTGGCGCTCATTGTCGGGTCAGTTGTGTTTTCGCCGCCGGCGTTGGCCAAGCCGGACGCCGACGCCGACCGCGCCAACTCGCCGGATTGGTGGAAGCAGGCGGTCATCTACGAAATCTACCCGCGCAGCTTCGCCGACAGCGACAATAACGGCATCGGCGACCTGCAAGGCATCGTCAATCATCTGCCCTATTTGCAGACCCTGGGCGTGGACGCCATCTGGATAACGCCCATTTTCCCTTCGCCGCAGGCGGATTTCGGCTACGACGTGGCAAACTATGAGGCGGTGGACCCAACTTATGGCACGCTCGCTGATGTGGATTGCCTGGTGGCGGAGGGGCGGCAGCGCGGCATCAAGGTGCTCCTCGATTTTGTGGTGAATCACTCGTCCGAATCGAACGCGTGGTTCCAGGCGTCGCGCAGTTCGCGCACCAACGCCTTTCGCGACTACTACATCTGGCGTGATGGCAAAGGGCCGGGCCAGCCGCCCAACAACTGGCACTCGCTGTTCGGCGGGCCGGCGTGGACGTTCGACCCCACGACCGGCCAGTGGTATTTCCACCAGTTCATGGCGCAGGAGCCCGACCTGAACTGGCGCAACCCGGTAGTTGAACGGAACATGTTTAACGTGGCGCGCTGGTGGTGCCAGCGCGGCATCTACGGCTTCAGGCTCGACGCCGTCAACGCCCTCTTCGAAGACCCCAAACTGCGCGACAACCCCACCCTCCCGGGCAAGGACGCCAACGGCGATCAAAAACAGAAGCCGAAATACACCGTCTTGATGCCCGAGGTGCATCACGAGCTGCAGAAGCTACGGCGCGTGACCGACCACTTTCCCGGCCGCATTCTGATTGCCGAAACCTGGTCCGGCAATTCGGACGAGCTCATCGCCTATTATGGTCCGCATAACCATGAAATACAGTTGCCGATGTATTTGTCGTTGACCACGCTGCCGTTGTCCTCGCACGAACTCTGGGCGCACATCAAAGCCGTGGAAGCCAACCGCGTGGCCGGCTGGCCTTGCTTCGCGTTGAGCAACCACGACATCCGCCGCGCCGCCACCCGGTACACCCCACCGGGCATGAACACCGACGACGTCGCCAAGCTTATCGGCGCGCTCTTGATAACCATCCGCGGTACGCCCGTGCTTTACTACGGCGAAGAATTGGGCATGGTGAACAACGACCCCAAACGCCTCGAAGACGTGCTGGACCCGATGGGACGCAGACTCTGGCCCAACGACAAGGGACGCGACGGCGAGCGCTCCCCCATGCAGTGGGACGCCTCCACGAATGCCGGTTTCAACACTGGCGCCAAGCCCTGGCTGCCGGTTGGCCCGAACTATGTGACACACAACACCGTGACCGAAAGTGCGGAGCCGGATTCAGTGCTCAACTTCTATCGCGCCCTCATCCGCCTGCGGCATGAGAACCCGGCTTTCAGCGGCGACTTCGAGCCGGTGGACGAGCAGGATTCCCATGTGTTCGGCTATTTGCGGGCGTCACCCAAGGGCACCGCCCTGGTGCTCCTGAACATCACTGCCCAACCGGTGCAAGTGGGTTTGACGGATGCGAACGTCCAGCAAGTTAGCAGCATCCTGCTATCGCACGGCGCGCACTTGGACCAAGCCATCGTGCGTCTCGATCCCTTCGGCGTCCTAATCGCGGCAGTGGAACCGGCGACGGCGAAGTAAACATCAATCTGATGGACCGCTGAACCGGCTTCTCAACCGATTGGCAGTCAGGCTTGGGGGCGGGTGTCAGCGCCCGAAAACTGTGAGCAACCCAGGCTTGCAAGTAGCTGGGGCGATCAGTAACCTGGCGTTGCTGCCAGCCCCAGGAATTGTTCATTTATTCCCCATCATTTTAGCCAGTCAATTTTGATTTCTTTCTCGACGGCGGCGAATTCTTTGTCACCGGCCACCAGTTCGGCCTTCTTTTGAATCGCCAAAGCAACGGCAAAGGCGTCGGCCAGTCCCAGACTGTGTTTGACTTTGAGCGTCGCCGCCGATTCCGCCAGTTCGCGATCCACCGCCACCGTTTCCAGCGGCGTGGTGCGTGCAAACTGGCGGGCGGTGTCCAGGCCGGCCTTGCCGCGTTTGCGTTCGATGATGTATAGCACCTCCGCCCAGTTCACGGCGGAAATAAACACCGGCCTGTCCGCTTCGGATGCTCTGTGAAACAGTTCGCGCATTTGTTCCACACCCGGTTGCCCAAAGAACATCGCCAGCATGGCGGAGGCGTCCAAGACCGAGGTTTTCATTCGCGGTCTTCCTTCGCCTTTTCGGCGCGGCGTTCCTCAATCAATTCCTGCACCACGGATTTCTGGCCGGGTTTTTGTTGGTAGATGCCGCAAAAGGAGTCAATGTATTCGCGCGTGACGGGCTGGAAGATGATGCGGTCGCCTTCCTCGACGAAGTTGACGCGCGTGCCGGGCTTGATGCCGAAACGGCGCCGAATGCGCGCGGGCACAACCAACTGGCCTTTCGTGGTAACGTAAGCGGTGTTCATGTTTTGCCGGTCATTCATGCGGAAGTATGGCTCATGTAAAAATGTAAGGCAAGTATTATATTGTAAGACTTATTCACCACGAAAGCCACTGGCAAAACAATTAACTTTGTCTTTCAACGTTGAGCAGATTTTGCTTTATTGATGACAACTTATGTATAGCGAAAGCCAAAGAATGGCGTGCGGGTGGCCGTCGCGCATGGTAATCAAGAGCATTAAACAATGAGATTTATGAATTGGAGCAAACAGATTCCAGGGATGGGCCGGGTGGCCGGGGTCGTTCTGGTTTTTGCCCTGGCGGGCTGCAAGCGGGAAAACAACCAGGTCTATTTTGCGCCCAAGGAGACGCCGCCGGCACAATCGGCCGCACCGGCGCCGGGCGGCATGCCGCCCGCGGAAATGAGCGCGCCACAGGGCTTGCCCAAGCTGACGTGGACGTTGCCGGACGGCTGGCAGGAGAAACCGGCCAGTGAGATGCGCGTGGCCAGTTTCGCCGTCCCGAACAAGGACGGAGAACCGGCGGACGTGTCGGTGATTCCGCTTCCGGGAATTGGCGGGATGGTGTTGGAAAACGTCAACCGCTGGCGCGGTCAAGTGGGCTTGGCGCCCATTTCGCCGGCGGACTTGGGAGGCGCGACCGAGCAGGTGACGATTGCCGGCAGCCCGAGTTCGCTTTTTGACATGGCCGGTGTGGCGCCTGGCGGTTCGAGCAAGACGCGCATTCTTGCGGCCATGCTTGACCACGATGGCATGACGTGGTTTTTCAAAATGACGGGCGATGAAGCGCTGGTCGAGCGGCAAAAACCTGCGTTTAAAAACTTTCTCGCGTCATTGAATTTCGGGCCGTCCGAGCAGGCCGCTTTGCCGCCCGGGCACCTGGCCATTGGGGCCGACAACGGCGGTCAGAACGCCGCCAGCCAATCGTTGCCCCCCGGTCATCCAGCCATCGGGAGCGATATGACCGCGGCTTCGGCACCGGCGGCTGGGAATTCCGCCAAGCCCGTTTGGCTGGTGCCGTCGGACTGGCATGAATTGCCGCCGGCACAGTTTCTGTTGGCCGAATACGGGGTAAGCGCGCCGAACGGCGCCACGGCGGACGTGAACGTGGCCATGCTGAACGGCGAAGGCGGCGGCCTGCTGCCCAACGTGAACCGCTGGCGCGCGCAACTTGGCCTGCCGGCGGCCTCCGAGGCCGATCTGCCAGCCATGAGCACGCCCCTCGCCATACCCGGCGGCCAGGCCACGGTCGTGGATATGACCGGCACGGACCCGAAGACCGGTGCGAAAGCACGGTTGGTGGGAGTGATTTTGCCGCAGCCGGGGCAAACGTGGTTTTATAAATTGATGGGCGACGAACAGGTCGTGGCACAGCAGAAGACGGCCTTTCTCCAATTCGTCCGGTCGGCCAAGTATTCCAATGCTCCTTGACCGGCTGATCAAATTCTTCGCGTCGCTTCGGCTGACGGTCGTCCTGCTGGCGTTTGCCATCGTGCTGGTTTTTATCGGCACGCTGGCCCAGGTGGACGAGGGACTTTACAACGCCCAGGCCCGCTACTTCCGCCAATGGCTCGTCTTCGGCATTGACCTCTTCGGCAAGCGCGTGCCGCTGGTGCTGCCCGGTGGTTATCTCATCGGGACCATGCTGCTGATCAACCTGGTGGCGGCGCACATTTACCGGTTTCAATTCACTTTCAAAAAAATCGGCATCCAAATCGCGCACGCGGGTGTCATCCTGTTGCTGGTCGGCCAGTTGGCCACCGACATGCTGGCGCACGAATCGCAAATCCATTTCGCCGAGGGCCAGACCGAATGGTATTCCGAGAGTCCCACGCTGTATGAACTGGCCTTTACCACCGCGGCGACTCCGGATCGCGAGCAGGTGGTCACCTTCCCCCAACGCCAGCTCGCGCCCGGCCAAGTGCTGGAAAACCCGAACCTGCCGCTGGCGGTGCGCGTGGACGAATGCTGGAAGAATTCCGAGCCGGTGTTTCGCGCGCCCATGATGAAGAACGGGCCGGCGCTGACCCAAAACGGTGTGGGCGCGCATTTTGATTTCCTGCCCAAGCCGGATGTCAAAACGATGGACGACCGGAACGTGCCGACGGCGGTCATCGAGATCGGCAGTCCGGAGGGGTCGTTGGGCAAATGGGTGGTTTCCGGCTGGATGGGCGACGCGGCGCTCGTGGATGCGGTCAAGCAGAGTTACGTGCAGCAAGTGGGTCCGCAGATGGCGGCCACCATCGGCAGCGAGTTCACCGAACCGCAGACGGTGACCTTGGACGGGAAAACCTACACCTTCACCCTGCGCCCGATACGTTACTACAACCCATTTTCACTGACGTTGCTCAAAGCGACCCACACGGTCTATCCCGGGACCGATATTCCCAAGGATTTCCGCAGCCGGGTGCGCATTGACAACCCGCAGACCGGCCAGAGCCGCGAAGTGGAGATTTACATGAACAGTCCATTGCGGTACGCGGGTTTGACCTTTTACCAGTACCAAATGGACGCCGGCCAGTCGGCGCGCGAAGCCGGGCGCCTGCCGTCGTCCACCCTTCAGGTAGTGCGCAATCCGGGTTGGTTGACGCCTTACGTGGGCTGTGCGATGGTCGCCGTTGGACTCGTAATCCAATTCGCCATGCACTTGATTGGCTTTGTTTCAAAGAGAAAATGAAAAAGTGGTTGCCGCTCATTTTGACCGTGGTGATGGCCGGGTGGTTCCTGGGGTCACTCCGCGCGCCGCCGGATCAGGGTTTTGATTACGCCGGATTCGGGCGCCTGCCGATTTTGTATCATGGCCGGTTGCAGCCGATGGATTCGCTGGCCCGCAATTCGATGCTGCAATTGCGCGACAAGCAGACGCTCAACCTCGAACCGTGGAAGGATTGGAACGAACACCCGAAAATCATTCCCGCCACGGAATGGCTGGCCACGCTGCTGATGAATCCGGATGTGGCGGACCAGTGGCCGGTGTTCCGGGTGGACCATCCGGACCTCATCGCGCTGCTCAAGCTGCCGGGCAAGGACAAGGCGGCCCATTCGGACGGCAAACATTATTCCTGGAACCAGATCCAGCCCTCGTTCGACGTGCTGGACCGGGAAAGCGAGCGTGTGGAGAAGATTGATGAAGCGCAATGGGATGCCTACGACCGCGCCGTGATGAAAATGCACAACCGGCTGCTGCTGTGCCTGCTGCTCAAGAACACTCTCCAGCCCTCTGACGCCGACAATTGGAACGCCGAACTGGACGATTACGAACGCATCATGCCGGCGGGCGCGGCGGCCTTGCAGGCGCAACAGGCCGGCCAGAAATTTGACCAGACGGTCTTCGACCAGTTCATGCAGTTCGCGCGCAAGTTTGAATTCATGGCGCAGACCGACACGCCGCTGCTCGTTCCGCCGGCTCACCCGCGCCAGTCGCCCGATGATTGGACGCCCGTGGGCAAGGCGCTCGTGGCGGATGCCGCGGGCGGGCACGTTGACCCCGCGATCCGCTACTACGCCGCGATGGCGACGGCGTTCAAAAACGGCGACGTGAGCGGCTTCAACCAGCAGATGGCCGAATACCGCGCCTGGCTGCAACCGGACTTTTCGCACGCGCTGAACAAGGCCCGCTACGAGACCTTTTTCAACCAAATGGAGCCCTTTTACAAAGCCATGGTGATCTATGTGCTGGCCGGACTGCTCGCCTGCATATCATGGTTCAATCTCTCGGAAACACTCCGGCGCTCGGCAGTGTGGCTCATCGTGCTTGCGTTCGTCATTCACACCAGCGGCCTTATTTTCCGCATGGCGCTGGAAGGCCGGCCGCCGGTGACCAATCTGTATTCGTCGGCCATCTTCATTGGCTGGGGCGCCGTGGCACTCGGGTTGGTGCTCGAAAAATTCCACAAAAACGGCATCGGGGCGTTCGTGGCGTCCGGCATTGGTTTCATTACGCTCATTATCGCCCATAACCTGTCGCTCGACGGTGACACCATGGAGATGATGCGCGCAGTGCTCGATACCAACTTCTGGCTGGCCACGCACGTGGTCGCCGTCACCGTGGGCTACGCCAGCACGTTTGCCGCGGGATTTTTGGGGATTATGTACATATTGCTTGGTGTATTTACCAACCGATTGAACACCGTTTTTTCGGCCGATAAAGCAACCGGAACGGGAATTGTTACTGGTGCACTAGCTGGAGGTGTTGTCGGTGCCGTCGTGGGAGGAATGGTTGCCAGACGTTCGGCCCAACTCGGGGAAACTTTTGGTAGGTCAATTTCACGCATGATTTACGCCATCGTGTGCTTTGCGACGCTCTTCAGCTTCGTCGGCACGGTGCTGGGCGGCATCTGGGCCGACCAATCGTGGGGCCGGTTCTGGGGCTGGGACCCCAAGGAAAATGGCGCGCTCATCATCGTGCTATGGAACGCGCTCGTGTTGCACCTGCGTTGGGGCGGCATCGTGCGCGAGCGCGGATTGGCCAATTGCGCCATCTTCGGCAACATCGTCACGAGCTGGTCGTGGTTTGGCGTGAACATGCTGGGCATCGGCCTGCATAGTTACGGCTTCACCGAAGCGGCGTTCAAATGGCTCACGCTGTTTGTGGCAAGCCAGTTATGCTTGATCGGCATCGGCCTGTTGCCGCGCAGCCTCTGGCGAAGTTCCGCGACCAAACCGGCCGAACCGTCGGAAGGCAGCTATGCCCCTGTTAAAGCTTGAAACCACCGTGGCGCTTTCGGACGACCAGCAGAGCGCCCTGCTGTCGTCACTCTCAAAAATCGTCGCCGCAACCATTGGCAAACCGGAGCAGTACGTCATGGTCGTCATCAGCCCCGCCGCCATCCTCATGTCCGGCAAAGCCGGTGATGCAGCGTTTGTGGACGTTCGCAGCATCGGCGGCCTGACCGACGACGTGAACCGCCAGCTTGCGCGGAAAATTGGCACGCTGTTGAAGGACTCCTTAGCCGTTCCGCCCGACCGGATATACCTGAACTTTACGAACGTCGCCGCCGGCAATTGGGGCTGGAACGGCGAGACGTTTGGGTGAGTCGCGTTCGCGGCGCCATTCACGCCGCGATCTCCGTCGTCTCGACGGCCGGCTTTTCCCGGTCCTCGATTCTCACGCGCAATTTGACCAGCGCCTCTTCTTGAATTTGCCGGATCCGTTCGCGGGTGACACCCAGTTGCGCTCCGATTTCTTCGAGCGTCTTCGGCTGGCCGTCATCGAGTCCGAAGCGTTTGGCGAGAATCACGTTTTCCCGCGGCGTGAGGGTGGCCAAGGCTTCCTGGACCATTTCGTGGTCATTATCCCGCAAGAGCCGTTCAAAGGGCGCAGCAGCATTCGGGTCCGCCACCACCTCGGCTATGGGCTTGGGCTCGTCGTTCCCAATCGGCGCGTCGAGGGAAACCGGCGCCTTGGACGCATCGCGATATTGCTGGATGCGGCGGGGGTTCAGCCCCAAATGCGCCGCCACCTCGTGGTCGGTCGGTTCGCGATCGAACGCTTCGCGCAATTTCACTTCCGCCTTGCGGATGTGCGCCATTTTGTCGAGCACGTGGACGGGCAACCGGATGGTTTTGGACTGGTTGGCCAGCGCTCGCATGATGGATTGACGGATCCACCACGCGGCGTAGGTGGACAACTTCGCGCCTTTGCGCGGATTGAACCGTTCGACTCCTTTCATCAACCCAATATTGCCTTCGTTGATGAGGTCGAGCAACGGCAGTCCCAGATCTTCATAATCGTGGGCGATTTTCACCACCAGACGCAGATTGGCGGTAATCATCTGTTCGCGGGCGCGCCTGTCGCCGCGCCGGACCCGCCGGGCCAGCTTGATTTCCTCGTCGCGCGTCAGCAATTTCACGCGCCCAATTTCGCGGAGATATAATTGCAGCGTGTCGCCGTTCGCTGAGCCGTTGGCTGCGGGCTCATCGCGCACACTGGAACCTGCGGCCCGCGTCGCCGACGGCTTCAATGACCGGGGCATCCGCATTCGCGGCGTGGCAAGGCGGATCCGTTTAATCCGGGAACTGCGTGATAGCAATGTTCTTTTCAATGCGGTTCTCATTTGGACCTTTCGCTTTGACCTCCATAAACGCCGCCATCAGGCGGCCAATTCCGAAATAAATTGGTGGCGGGCCAGCAACTGCTGCCGCGCATGCCAAGCCGCGACGGCCTGAATTTTTTCCGTCGCCAAATCCGCGAAAACCAGATGTGGAAAATCGGTTTGCCAGGCCAGCGCCTCCGCCTCGTTCACCGCCAGCCGCAGCAAGTCTTCCGGCGCCTCAAACGTTCCCCGCAATTCAGCGAGAATGTTCTGCTTGGTCCGCTGGAGTTGTTCGGTCAATTTCCGGCAAGATGCCAGGCAAGCCTTCGCCACGGTTTGAATGGTGCGTTCTTTTGTCCCTTGATATGTGTTCATACCAATCTCCTTTCTTTCCTTTTACCTGTAGTTGTCTGTTTAGTCAAATAAATATTCAAAAAATTTTACGCGGCTACGGCTTCGCCCTCTTTCACCCCTAGGATTGCAAAGATCCCGCGAATGGTGTCACGCAGTATTTCCGCGTCGTTTTGAATGCGTGCCTGGGTCAGCAGACCCTCATAGTAGGCCAGGATCATGGCCGCTCGGGCGCCCGCATCCGGCGCCTGAATCAGCCCGGCGGCGTGGGCGTCGCGTATGGCCGATTCCAGATACCGGCGCTTGTAAGCCAGAATTTCCTGGATTTTTCGCTGTAATCGCACTTCCTGCGTGCAAACTTCGGCGCCCAAGGCAAACTGGGGACAACCGAGCACCCGCCCGTATTTGTCCTTGCTCTCACGTTGCGTGCGATAGCTGAACTCGCAATATTCTCGCAGCCGCTCCAAGGGCGGGACCATGGGCGAAAAAATCGTGTCCAACTCCCGCCGCTTGGTCTCCCAATTGGCCTCCAGTGCGGCAGCCGCCAACTCGCATTTTGAATCGAAAAAGTAATAAAAACTGCCCTTTTTGACGCCAGCCTTGGCGCAGATTTGGTCAATAGTCGTGTTGCCGTAGGAACCTGTCCAAATCAACTCCGTCACGGCATCCATCAATCGCATTTTGGCATCACTGACCCGACCCATAAATCTCTTCGCCTTTCGCTTTTTGCGCCCGGTTTACCGGGCAACAATCACAATATAGCGAAGTGGACTAAATAGTCAACTATTATTTTCGAGAATTTTTTAGCGCGAAAATTGCGTCAATTTGCAGCCGGTGCGCGAAGCTACGTGCTGCAATTCGCGCTCCACAGTAAGGAAGGCTCCCGATTCCCGCGCCGGTTTGGCTATCTACACGCTGCGGATTGAGACTACCCGCGCTCCTTTGGTTCCGGCTCCGCCGCGTTACGGATAGACACTGTTGCCGTACAGCTTGGCAATCGTGTTTCAGGCGTGGCTACGCACCACCCACCGGGTCTGCAATCATGCCCATAAACAGGATCGTCTGGGTTTCCCGGTCACTTATGACGAAAAAGAAGGGCCGGTCCACAATCATCTCAAAGGGTTCCAATGGCCTCATAATGGCCAGGGACTTCATGGTCACCGTGGTTACGGCGGCTGCCTCGGTGCCTTCTTCGTTTACATCAACATAACTCTTCTGTTTCACCTCGCTCACGTACAGTCGTTCATTGGCCATGTTGGAAAAATCGGCGCGGTCATCAAAAGCCTGACGCATTCCCAGGGCTTTGAGGGGATCATTAAGTGTCACTTCGTATTCGATTTTAAAGCGAGGCAGTGCGAGCGTCCCTTCGCGGTCCATGAATCGAGGCAGAATTTTGTCGCGCCAGCTTTCCGCGGTCATATCGGCCAGCAACTTGGCCGGACTGGAATTGGTCGCGGGCAGAAAAACACACATTTGCAAGCGGTCGCCGGCGTAGGGCAATTGCACCGCCTGAAAACCGGCCGTCTCGTGATAGTGAAAGTGCCCGTGCTGCCACATGAGCGGGGTTTGTTTTTCCGCGGAAGGTGTGTAAAAGACATGCGGTTTGGTGTCCTTTTTGTCGAACGGCTTCACCCATTTGCCCTTGAAATAAATCGCATTGGCCAGAATCACCCGGGTGAGCGGCGGAAATGGGAATTGCACCACTTTTTGTATCTTCCCGCGGGTACTTTTGTCCGCCCAATCGTTGATCGTGTCCGCCGATTTCGGGCTCAGGAAATCCACTTTGGCCAGTTCGGCGAGAAAATAATTCTTGTTCTGCGCCACAAAGGCGGGCTTCAACTGAATTCCATCCTGATACCAGATGCCGTTGGCCAGGGCCAAGGTGACATCCGGCAGCGAGGTGAGCATTTGGTTCAAATTGCGGCAGGCTTCGTTCAGCGAGCCAGCCGGCAGGCCGGCGGTTCCCAGCACCTGCTGCATTTCGGCTTTGGTCGCGCCCGCCGCCCCATTGCCAACCATTTGCAGGGCAGTCGAGACACTGAACGGTGATACAAAAATGTTTTTATTGGGCTGTTCGTTGGCGATTTGTCGCAGCAAGTCAAAGGCAAAACCGGTGTTCGCCGCGGCCAGTCTTTGTTGATCAGACGGAGGAGTCTGTGCCCATAGGGAATAAACACCCACGGTCATTCCAACCAAGGCCACGATACGCCATGCAGATTTCATAGTTGATTCCTCGCCAGAACCACCTCTGCCCATTGCCTGAGGCCGGGTCTGGTGGACCCGGCCTGCAATGCCTTGCCCCCGTCGCCAACGGAGCGGCTCCATCGCCGCAGCAGGCTCGCTCCAGCGGCGGAGTCAAATCCCAGCCGTTACAGGATGCCGCGCGGGCTTTTAATGATACGGCACGTACCTGTGAACGATGCTCATGCTCATCCATTGGGTTTTGACCGCGTGACCGCGCCATTGTTCATTGTGTTTGGAGTTCCGCCTTCAGGCGGCTCAGCCCCACAGCCGCGTATAACGCGCAACTTCGAGCCGAAACTTTTGCCGCTGGTTCGCAATTTCGCCTTCCGCTTGGCCGCCGCCGCCTTATATTCATTGCGTGATTGATACGGACGCAAAGCTTGCAACCTTTTTAACTTCGATAAAATCGGCCGCCTGGCTGGCCTTGGACACCGAGGCCGACAGCCTGCATGCCTATCCCGAAAAAGTCTGCCTCATCCAGGCAAGCACCACTGCCGGCGATGAATTGATTGACCCGTTGTCCCGGCTCAACATCGGCCGGTTTTTCGCCGCGCTGGCGGGGCGCGAACTCATTATGCACGGTGCGGATTACGATTTGCGTCTCCTGGGAAAACATCATCACTTCACCCCCGCGGCAATTTTCGACACCATGCTCGCGGCCCGGCTGTTGGGCGAGCGGCAGTTCGGCTTGGGCTCGCTGGTGGAAAAATTTCTGGGCGTGAAACTGGACAAAGGCCCGCAAAAAGCCGACTGGGCACGGCGCCCGCTGACCGAGCGCATGGAAACCTACGCGCGCAACGATACGCATTACCTCAAACCCCTCGCCGACAAACTGGCGGCGGGGCTCAAGAACCGGCGTCCGTGGCATCGGGAGATTTGTGCGCGGCTGATTGAAGACTGCAACCTCCCGCAACCGGTGGACGCCGACGGTGTCTGGCGCGTCAAAGGCAGCAGCAAGCTCAGCCGGCCGGCCCTGGCGGTATTGCGCGAACTGTGGAAATGGCGCGAACGCGAAGCCATTGCCGCCAATCGCCCGCCTTTTTTTGTTGTGGCGCACGAGAAACTCGTCGAGATCGCCTCGGCAGCCGCGGCGAATCGGTCCTTTGAACCGCTCCTGCCCGTGCGCATGTCGCCGCGCCGGCGCGAGGGCGTGGTGGCCGCCGTCCGAGTTGCGCGAGCCCTCCCGGCCAGCCGTCACCCCGAGATTTTGCGCAGCCGGGGTCATCGGCCCAGCGAGGTGGAAATCCGCCGGTACCGCGAATTGGAAAAGCGGCGCAACGTACACGCCCATCAATTGGGCATTGAGGCCGCGCTCATTGCCAGCCGCGCCACGCTGGGCGAATTGGCGCGCGACTGGGACCGCTACGCGCCCGGCTTGATGAATTGGCAGCGGGAACTGTTGGCGAAATGAGCGCCGCCAATTCACCTGACCAATTCAAACGCAAACCCTTTCAGATACTCCGTCTCGGGAATCATGGGGATGATGGGGTGGTCGGGCGATTGCGCGTAGCTGGCCACGCGGCGCAGGACGTGACGTGTGTCGTAGGCGGCCGACAACAGCGTGTCCTGAAACAATCCGGCGCTGACGTGATGCGAACAGCAGAACGTCGCCAGCACGCCACCCGGCTTCAAGAGTTTCAGCGCCCGCAGATGGATTTCCTTGTAGCCGCGCAACGCGTCCGGCACCGATGCCCGGTTGCGCGTGAACGACGGCGGGTCGAGGATGATGAGGTCGAACCGCGGGACGATCTTTTCGTGCGGCTTGGCGGCGGTGTTGGCCTTCAGCCAGTCAAAGACGTTCACGGTCTCGAAGGAACATTTATCGCCCAGACCGTTGGCCGCGGCGTTTCGTTGGGAAGCCGCAATGGCCTCGGCGCTTTGCTCGAGCAAGTGCACGTGCGCCGCCCCGGCCCGGGCCGCGTGCAAACCGAAGCCGCCGGCAAAGCTGAAACAATCCAGCACCTGCGCACCTTGGGCGAACCGCGCCACCGCTTGGTAATTCGCTTGCTGGTCCAAATAGAGCCCGGTTTTGTGGCCGGCGGAAAGGTCGGCCTCAAATTTCAGTCCGTTCAAGTTCACCGTGACCGATGGAGCGCGGACAGCTTTGTCCGCGACCTGCTCTCCAGATGAACTCTCAGACATGGCCGTCCGTCCTCCGAGTTCTCCGGCCAGAATCCCATTTGCCTCCGCCAGTCCCTCAAACTTCCGCGACATCGCGTCGCTGCGCTCCAGAATTGCGCGCGGGGAGAAAATGTTTTGCAGCGCGGCCACGATCTGCGCTTTGCGCCGGTCCATGCCCAGCGAGGAAATCTGCACCACGAGCACGTCCTGGCCACTTTCGGTCGGGCGAGCGCGAGCCGGGCCGTAGCTTCCGCCTGCCGGGCCGAAGCTTCCGAGCGAAGGCCGGAGCAAAGGCCGGTCCCCGCGAGCCGGCTCGTCAGTAGCCTCGCCCCACCGGTATTTGTCCACGATGAGGCCGCTCAGGAAATCGCTTTCGGCGTTGACCACGCGGAACGACGTGGCCGTCGGCAGATGTTTTTGCCGCACCGCCAGCGCGGCGCGGATGCGCTCTTCGAAAAAGGCTTCGTTCACCTCGATCCGCTCCGGGGAGAGGACGCGCACATGGATTTTCGATTTGGAATTAAAGAACCCCACGCCGAGAAAGCGCTGCCGGTGGTCTTTTACCTGGACCAAGTCGCCATCCGGCGGCGGCGCTGCGCCGTCGCCGTGGTGCGTCACGCGCAAAATTTCTCCCGCGTAAATCCACGGATGGCCGGCCACGATGCGGTCGGCCTCACCCGGTTTGAGCAAGACGGTCGGCAATGATTCCATTTTCGATTTTCAATGTACGATATTCGATTTACGCGCCGGGCGAAAGGCGTTTCGGAGCGCCGGCTGGTAGCGTCAGGCATCCGTGCCTGACGCAGAGCCGGGCTGCCAGCCCGGCGGGCAAAACCTGCGCTGGCAGGAAACCTTAAAAATTCAGGTGCCGGCGCAACGCGGTCTTTCCTTTCCCGAGATCGGGATGCCGCCGCGCCGGGATTTCGCCGGAAAAATTGCTTGCCAGATGTGCTAAAAGAGAGGATAAGTTTATCAAAGCCTATGAAAATGAGTGTACCCATCAGCACGGTGTTGCATCACAAGAACCCGAAATTGTGGACCGTTTCGCCGGAAGCCACGGTTTTTGAAGCCGTCAAGCTCATGGCCGAGAAGGACATCGGCGCGCTGCCCGTCATGTCCGGCGACCGGCTGGCCGGCTTGTTCACCGAACGCGATTATGCGCGGAAAATCGTCCTGTATGGCAAATCGTCCAAGGAGACCCGCGTGCGGGAAATCATTTCCAGCAAGGTCGTCACCATCACGCCGGGCGACTTCGTCGAAGAGTGCATGAAGTTGATGACGGAGAATCGCGTGCGGCATCTGCCCGTGCTGCAGGATGAAAAGCTCATCGGAATCATTTCCATTGGCGACCTGGTGAATTGGACGATTTCCGCGCAGGACGCGGCGATTTCCCAGATGGAACAATACATTGCCGGCAGCACGGCGGCGTAAATTATTCGGCCGGGAGCGCGCCCGCCCCGGGTGCCGTTTTCCGCCTGCCGAGCCGTAGCTTCTGAGCGCGGGCTGGCGCCCCCGCAGAAAACATCATACGCACGGAAACATGGCAAGGTGTTTGGGATTCCTCGTGCCCCAAAAGAGCTGGATACGAGGGCGTATCCAGCAACGCCCAAGGCGGGCGTGCTCCCCAACTTCTGTTTCCGGGTTCAATTGGCGGTTCCGGCTGCGCTGGTTGAAAAGCGGTGGAGGGCCATCGCAGTCCAGGACGCGAAGCGTTTGCCAGTGAACGGCCGCTGGCATTTTTTGTTGCCGAACGGGGTTGAAAACTATCCAATGGCCCGCATGAGAAATTGCGTTTTGATCGTGGCCGTAATGTTCTTGGCCCTCAAACTTTCCGCCGCCGACACCAATGCTCCCGCCTCGGCGAAAATCGCCGCGCTGGCTGCGACCAATTACTACGACCAAGTGATGGTGGTGACCGGCCAGGTGGCGCAGGTAAGCGTTCGTCCCGGGGTGACCTTTCTGAATTTGGACCGGCCCTATCCGGAGTCGCCGTTCACGGTGGTCATCTTTCCGGGCCGATTCGTCGCTGACCTGACGGCGCTGAAGGGCCGATCAATCGAGATCAAGGGCCCGATTCAGAAATACCATGACCGGCCGGAGATTGTGATGGAGAACACGAACCAATTGACCGTGCTGGGCGCGCCCATTCCCATCAGCATGGTGCCCACCAACGCGCCCGTGGTTCCCCGGCCCGCCACGCCGCCGGCGGTGCCAACGCCGGCTGCCAAGCCAGCCTCCACGAATTTCCCCGAAATCATGTAGAGGACAGGATTAACAGGATGGACACGATAAAGAGAAGCGCTCCTCACCCCGGCCCTCCCCTCGTTTAACGAGGAGGGAGAAGACGAGAACAGCGTCAAGCTGCGACTCGCGAAGATGCAGGGTGCCAAAAAACGGTTTAGATTTAACAATTTCGTTTCAGAATTCCGCATTGACCACCGCGCGTTCGCGGTTAAGCTGTGGTTTCTGTTTTCGCAAATATTTCATCAAAAACGGATAAAAAATTATGGCAGTCAAAGTTGCAATCAATGGGTTTGGGCGCATCGGTCGCTTGGTCTTCCGCGCGCTCATTGAACAAGGGATGGTGGGCAGGGATATCGAGGTGGTCGCCGTCGGCGATATCGTGCCGGCGGACAACCTGGCTTATCTGCTCAAATACGATTCCATCCAGGGACGTTTCCAAGGCACCGTGGACTCCGAAAAGTCCGCCGCCGACGCGCCGGGCGATGACGTGCTGATCGTGAACGGCAAGAAAATCAAGGTGGTGAGCGCCAAGACGCCCGCCGAGTTGCCGTGGAAGGCGCTGGGCGTGGACTTGGTGATTGAATCCACCGGCTTGTTCACGGACGTGGAGAAATCCAAGGGCCACCTCACCGCCGGCGCGAAGAAGGTCCTCATTACCGCCCCGGCCAAGGGCGATTGCCTGACGGTGGTCTTGGGCGTGAACGAGGGCAAATACGACCCCAAGCAGCATCACATCATTTCCAACGCCAGTTGCACGACCAACTGCCTGGCGCCGGTGGTCTATGTGCTGCTCAAGGAAGGGCTGGGCGTGGACGAGGGCCTCATGACGACCATTCACAGCTACACCGCCACGCAAAAGATAGTGGACGGTCCGAGCAGGAAGGACTGGAAAGGCGGCCGCGCCGCGGCGTTGAATCTGATTCCATCGAGCACCGGCGCAGCCAAAGCCGTGGGCTTGGTGCTGCCTGAAGTGAAGGGCAAGCTCACCGGGATGTCGTTCCGCGTGCCCACCCCTACGGTTTCCGCCGTGGACCTCACGGTGAAGACCGTCAAGGAGACCAGCTACAAGGACATTTGCGCGGCGATGAAAAAGGCCAGTGAAACGTACCTCAAGGGCATTCTGGGCTACACCGAAGACGAAGTGGTCAGCAGCGACTTTATCCATTGCGACCTGTCCTCGATCTTCGACGCCGGCTCGGGCATCGAGCTGAACAAAAAATTCTTCAAGCTCATCAGTTGGTACGATAACGAATGGGGCTATAGCTGCCGCGTGGGCGACTTGATCAAGTACATGATCAAGAAAGGCCTGTAAATCGGCCAAAACAATTCAAAGGCGATCCGGCAACGGGTCGCCTTTTTTGCTTGCGGGCGGGTTGGCCCCGGTGTTTTCTGCGCACGCCCATGCAATCGAATTCAGAAGGCGGATTTTACGAAGCAAACCGGCTTCTGCGGCTGGCGTTGGGTGCCTTGCTCCTGCTGGCTTTGGTGCTGCTGGTTTATCGGCCGCTCCTGCCGGGGAGTTTCGTGATGGACGACGCGCGGTTGATCGGCGGCGACAATCCGCTCGTGAACGGCGAACTCACACCGCTGAATATCTGGTTCCGCACGGATTTCACCCTTACGAACCTCGCCTGGCGGATCGAGGGGCTGATCTTCAGCGGCCATCCGGCGGGGTATCATTTCGTCAACCTGGCGCTCCAGGCCCTCAGCGCGTTCCTGTTGTGGCGGTTGCTGGCGCGGCTTAAAATTCCGGGTGCTTGGGTGGCGGCGGCGCTGTTTGCCGTCCATCCGGTTTGTGTGAATTCCGTGGCCCGGGTGGCGGAACTTAAGAACACCCTGGCTCTGCCATTTTGCCTCCTGAGTTTTTGGGCTTACCTGCATTACGAGGCGCTGGCTTTGTACCCTCCGGATGGAAAGCGGGAAAGTCATTATCGCCCCACCGTCTGGCTGGTCCTTTCGCTGGCTGCCTACGTGTTGTCATTGTTGAGCAAAACCACGGCGGTCACCCTGCCGGTGGTGATGCTGCTCTGCGCAGTTTGGCAGCGCGGCAAGGCCACGTGGCGGGACTGGCTGCACGCCGGACCTTACTTCATTTTGGCGCTGGCGTTCGGCCTGATGACCATGTGGTTTCAAAAATATCAGGCGCTGGGCGGTGAACCGCTCGCGCCGGTGAGCTTCCTGGCCAGGCTGGCCGGGGCGGGGCAAAACTTTTGGTTCTATCTTGGCAAGGCGCTCCTCCCGGTGCGTCTGAGTGTCTATTATGCGCACCAGCAAGTTGAGGCCGCTTCGCTCGCGGCCTTTCTGCCGGCGCTGTTGATTGGCGTCGTTTTTCTTGTCTGCTGGGGATTCCGACGCACGTGGGGCAGGCACGCTTTGTTTGGCCTGGGCTGCTTCGGAGTCGCTCTGTTTCCGGTGCTCGGCTTTTTCGATGCCCAGTTTCTCCAGAAAGTGCCCGTATCCGACCATCTGCAATACGAGCCGATGATTGCCGTGGTCGCACTGGTGACGGGCATGCTCGCCGCCGTGTTGCCTCGAAAAATCTTTTGGGGCGTGGCGGCCGCCTTGATACTGGCGTTTTCGGCCCTGTCCTCCCAGCGCGCGCGGGTCTTCGCTTCGGAGGAAAACCTGATGCGCGACGCGATTGCCAAAGATCCGGCGGCGTGGCTGGCGCACAACGACCTGGGCGTGCTGCTGGCCAAACGCGGGGATTATCCCGCGGCCATCAATGAATTCACGGCATCACTGAAATCGCAACCGGGCAATTTTTACGCCGAGCGGAACCTCGGCCAGGCGTTGGCGCTGCAAGGAAAGTTCGCGGAAGCGGAGCAGCACTGTCTGGCCGCGTTGAAGCAGCAGCCCTTTGACCCGCAGACCCACGAGCAGTTCGCCGAGGCCTTGGAGGCGCAAGGCCGGTGGCGCGAAGCTCTGCTCCATCTCCAAATCGCACTCTGTTTCAATCCCACCGTCGAAACCCGCCAACGGTTGGCGGCCTTGCTGTTTCAAACGGGCGATTTCCGCCAGGCCCTGGCGCAGTTCCGCCGGATATTGGCGGCCAAGCCTGATGACGTGGAAGCGCTCAACAACCTGGCTTGGATCCTCGCCACTTGCCCGGATGACCGGCTCCGCGACGGAACTGAAGCCGTCCGCCTGGCCGAACGGGCCTGTGAGTTGACCGGCTACAAGCAGCCGGGAACGGAGGGCACGCTGGCCGCAGCTTACGCGGAAGCGGGACGATTTCCCGATGCCGTGAGCACCGCCGAGAGAGCGATCAGTCTGGCCACGGCCACCGGCGACACCCGGTTCGCCGCGGCGAACCGGCAATTGCTTCTG
Source organism: Verrucomicrobiota bacterium (assembly GCA_049523455.1). Classification (GTDB taxonomy): domain Bacteria; phylum Verrucomicrobiota; class Verrucomicrobiia; order Limisphaerales; family UBA11358; genus UBA11358. The sequence continues at coordinate 23,404 of JBEKMW010000016.1, forward strand.
CTTTATCGCGCCGGGAAACCCTGGCACGAAAAACCGGCGAACCCGGCGAACCAATCGCCGGCCGGCAAGGGCGGGTAAGCGGAGCGCGGAGCATTGCTCCCCGCTCAGCGGCGCCACTTAACTTTGCGGACAAACTCAGGCTTTCCTTGCTGCCGGGCGTCCTGGATTCGGCTATGCTGACCGCCCATGACCCGTCTCGATCAGGCCTTGGTGGAACAGGGCCTATGCGATAGCCGCGAAAAGGCCAAACGCGCCATCCTCGCCGGCCAGGTGCGTCTCAACGCACAACCGGCCCGCAAGCCGGGTGACGTCATCAAACCCGGCGACACCATCACGCTAGAAGCCGGCGAGAAATACGTCAGCCGCGGCGGCCACAAGCTCGAATACGCGCTCAAACATTTCCAACTGGAGGTCGCCGGTCTGACCGCGCTGGACCTGGGCGCGTCCACCGGCGGATTTACGGACTGTCTGCTCCAGCACGGCGTGGAAAAAGTTTTCGCCGTGGATGTCGGCCGGGGACAACTCGCCTGGAAACTCCGGCAGGACCCGCGCGTGGTGGTAATGGAAAGGACCAACGCCCGGCTGCTCACCGCCGCGCAATTTCCCCAGCCGTTCGCGCCCGCGGACCTGGCGGTGATTGATTGCTCGTTTATTTCGTTGCGCAAAATCCTGCCGGCTGCCATTCCGCTGTTAACGCCGCAGGGCCGGATCGTGGCGCTCATCAAGCCGCAGTTTGAGGCGGGAAAAAGTGAGGCCGACAAGGGGCGCGGCGTGATTCGGGACACGGCCGTCCATCAGCGGGTGCTGGCGGAGGTGAAAAATTTTGTCGCCGCGCAGTCTGGCCTTCGCTGGCGGAATGTGGTTGAATCTCCCTTGCTGGGTCCGGCTGGCAACAAGGAATTCCTGGCGTTGATTGAAAAAGTTGGCTGACAAAATCAAAAGCGTCGGACTGATCGGCAACACCGATAAGGCCGAATGCGCCGGCATTATGCGCAAGGCGGCGCAGTTGGTCGCCCGCGCCGGGCGCAAGCCATTGCTGAACCAGGACACGGCGGCGCTGGCGCGCGAGGCCCAACTGTTGCTCGTGTTTGGCGGCGACGGCACCATGCTCCACGTCGCGCGCGAAATTGCCGGTTCCACCACCCCGATCCTCGGCATCAACATCGGCGGCCTCGGCTTCCTCACGGCGGTTCCTTCCGATGGCTTGGCGCACGCGCTCAACCACATCTGGAAAGGTGAATTTCAATACGAAGCCCGCGCCCTGCTGGAAGCGGAGGGCATTTGCAACGGCCAGGCGCTGAAAACCACTGCGCTGAATGACATTGTCATCGGCCGTGGAGCCATCCCGCGGTTGATCGTCCTGGAAGTGAGCGTCAACAGCGAATGGGTCACGCGCTATCGTTGCGACGGCTTGATCATCAGCACGCCGACGGGTTCCACGGCTTATTCCCTCGCGGCGGGCGGTGCGGTGATTTTCCCCACGGCCGAAGTCATCGCGCTGACGCCCATCTGTCCCCATACGCTGTCGAACCGTCCGCTGATTCTGCCGTTCAAGGCAACGCTCCGCATCAAGGCCAACACGCCTGCGCCGGCGACCATCCTGAGCGCCGATGGGCAATTGGCCGGCCAGCTCGACCGGGGCGACGAGGTGACCATCCGCCGCGCCCGCCGCACCGTGCGCCTGATTCACCTGGCGGACAGTTCGTTTTCAGAGGCGTTGCGCCGCAAACTGCATTGGCGGGGAGCCTATCTGTAAAAGGAAGAATGATGAATGAAGAAACATGTCAGCGCGCCTGGCGCGGAAGTTTTCTTTTTCTGCCTTCCGCTTTCTGCCTTCTGCCTTCCTTTTAGCCATGGTCCGCCTCAAAGACATCGCCCAGCGCATCGGAGTTTCCGTGATGACGGTGTCCAAGGCGTTGCGTGACGAACCGGACGTGTCGGCCGCCACGCGGGAGCGGATTCGGGCGCTGGCCCGGCAATTGGGCTATGTGCCGGACTCGACCGCCCAGGGCTTGCGCACGCGCACGACGAAATTATTTGGCGTCGCCATTCCCAGCATCACCAACCCGATTTTTGCCCGCACGTTCTACGCCTTGGAAGAGCGCGCCCATGAATATGGCTACGACATTCTTCTGACCCACACGCAAAACCTGCCCGACCGCGAGGATTATTGCATCCGGCGGTTGCTGTCGCGCCGCGTGGACGGCCTGTTTATTTCGCCGGTATACCGGCTGGACCCGGAGGTGCGCATCTATCAGGAATTGCTGGCGCGTCGTACGCCCACCGTTTTGCTCGGTCCGGCTGCCCCTTTCTGCAAATCGTTCGTGTGCGTGGAGATCGAGGAGATGATCGCCAGCTATACCGTCACCAAGCATCTGCTCAAGCTCGGCCACAAACGCATCGCCTATCTGACCGGTCCCGCGGTCGCCCCTTGGGCGCAGGAGCGCCTGGAGGGTTATCGCCGCGCCGTGCGGGAGGTCGGGTTGCAGGTTGACGACCGGTTGGTGTTCCAAGCGGGCAGCACACTGGAAGACGGCACCAAGGCCGCCCTGCAACTGCTCAACGAATCCTCCAACGCCACCGCCATTCAGGCGGTCAACGATCTGGTCGCCGTCGGCTGCGCCGAGACGCTGCTGGCCCAAGGCTTGAAAATCCCCGAGGACATTTCGGTGGCGGGTTTCGGCAATATCATGGTGGCCGAACATTTCCGCGTGCCGCTCACGACCGTCCGCCAGCCCAAGTTCCGGCTGGGCAACGCCGCCGTGGACGCCATGATGCAGCTTTTGCGGGGCCAGCGCCCGGATGTCAAGCGTTTGACCGCCGAATTGCTCGAACGCCAAAGCACCGCCCCGCCCAAGGAGCCAAAGACTTCGTAGCCACCGCCGTCGGACTGGCGTCGCGCCTGTCCCCATAATTGTTTGTTATGTGGTTAGCGTTGTGCACAAAGAAAACCGGGGATTCCGTCCTTTTTCCGCCTCAAAACCGGCTTGGGAGCGGAAATTGTCCCGTCCCAAGGACTGTCCCTCCGGGCGGCTGTCCCCTGTCCGAAAATTGTCCGGCTATGGTCTCACCAAAGCCAAGATCACCTGGCCTTAAAACACCCGCCCGATCAGCCGCCGCCCAACCAGGCCCTTGACGGCGCGATGTCAGAAACGCCATCGGTGTTTCATCCAGATGAAAAATCCGCCAGCGCGTTCGGTAGTGCTGGCCGGGGTTACCGCAACGCCGAGTGGTGCGCGAGTACAGTGGGCAGCCACCCGGTGAAGCCAGGAGCTTCAAATTTCATACAAAAAATCTGTCCGTTTTCCCGTTTGGTGTCCATGTATTGGTAAATGGCAAATGACGACATGGAACTGGTGCGGGAGTACGCCATGAGGCGGTCCGAAGCAGCGTTTGAAACGCTGGTATCCCGCCATGTCAATCTCGTCTATTCCACGGCGATTCGGCGCGTGGCCGACCCGCACGTGGCCGAGGACGTCACCCAGGCGGTCTTTATCATTCTCGCACGCAAGGCTGGAGCGCTAGGTACAGACACCGTTCTCCCCAGTTGGCTGCACCGCACGGCCGGCTTTGTGGTCGCCGATGTGTTAAAAAGCCGGCGTCGCCGAGCCCAACGCGAACAGGAGGCGTACATGCAATCCACGCTCAATGAACAGGAAAATGAAACGTGGTCGCAAATCGCCCCAGTGCTCGATGCCGCCGTTGACGGGCTCAGCGAAATGGACCGGCGCGCAATCGTGCTGCGATTTTTCCAAAACCAGAGTCTCAATGAGGTTGGCGCAGCCATCGGCACCAGCGAAGAAGCGGCAAGAAAACGCGTGAACCGAGCCTTGGAAAAGTTGCGCTATTATTTCAAGAAACGCAGTATCAGTTCCACAACCGCCGTCATTGCGGGGGCCATTTCCGCCAATTCCATTCAAGCTGCGCCGGTGGCGCTGGCCAAATCCGTGACCGCCGTGGCGATTGCCAAAGGCGCGGCGGCTTCAACCTCAACTTTAACCCTCATCAAAGGAGCATTGAAAATTATGGCATGGACAAAAGCGAAAACGGCAATTGTGGCCGGCTTGGGCGTGTTGGTTGCAGCGGGCACAACCACGCTGGTCATAAAACAGGTAATGCCAACGCGAATGGATGATCCCAATATCGCAGACTCATACTTCAATCGTACAAACCTTTGGAGTGCACCCACGGGTCTGTTAATCCTTCGACACACTCATTTCACTGGCAAGAGCGGCGCGATGACGGAGTCACGCGGCGGGCCGGGGGAAGAACAGGAAGTGCGAATGATGGGCCGAAATCAGACCATCGGGCAGATTATTGAAAATGCCTATGGAATGGCAGAAACCGAAACGCGGATTGTTCTTCCGGGAGATTTGCCTCAAGGTAATTTTGACTATTTGATCACGTTGCCGGTTTCCCAAGAGGAGCAGTCAGATGCCCTGAAAATCGAAATACAAAAGAAATTGGGACTGGTTGGGCATTTCGAAACACGCGAAACGAATGTGCTCTTGCTCAAAACAATAACACCGGGAACCACCGGTTTAACGCCGCACCAGGACATTGGATATACGGGGGTTACGATCACCGGAGGACAGATTCACGCTGTTGGGCAATCGATTGCATTTTTGGGAAACATAGTAGAGCACGCACTCAAGCTCCCTGTCGTCGATCAGACGGGCCTTGCCGGAATGGGATACGATTATGATCTGGATGAACACCTTTTCGACGGCACAAGTGATAGTGAAAACGTGAAGGAATTCTTGCGAAACAAATTCGATCTCGAACTTGTCCCCACCAACCTGCCCATCGAAATGCTGGTGGTCGAAAAGGTGAAAGGCTGAAGGTCCTCAGAGCCGGTCTGGAACTGAACGGCACCTTTGAATTTTCGGACAGGCGCTAAAGATTAAAACCTTCGCCGGTTGCGTTACCGCAAGAATTACGATTTACGACTGACGGTTTGCGAATTTAATTCGCACCGTCGAGCTGGACCTGGTATTCGGCGAGGCGAGCCTTTGCCTCTCGGATCTGGCGCTGCGAATCAGCGATGGAATCCGCGGAGGTGGGATTGTTTTTTCGCAAGCGCGCGATGAGGCTTTCGTGATACTTGATGCGAGCCTGCATGTCGGCGATGCCCTGCCGCGCGGTGCGCGGCGCCGGGCCCTGGCCCATGTCAGCACGCGCCTCGTCCACCACCTGTTCGAGTTCGGTCGGCAGCGGATCGTAATTGAGCTGTGGCTTGAGACCAGCCGCCGCTCAGGGAACTATGGCCCGTCAGGCAACCCGCGCTCCTTTGGTTGCGGCTTGGCGGCGCTAAGGCCGGGTGGCAAAAAGCGCCGCCTGGGCAGGTGCGCCATGAAAACCCCTTGTTTTCACTGGATTTGGCTGGAAAAGGCTGGAAAAGGCTGGAAAAAGCTGGAAAAGCTGGCTCCAAGTTTTTTGCAAAAAGGTATTGCCTCCAGGCGGGCCTCCATCTATATTCCGCCTTCCGTTTGTCTTGCGGATTTCCAATCTACAGGCAGCGTTAACAATTGAATGTCGCCACGGCAAAACCCGTGGCGTGTATGATGAAAGCCAGACTTTACGAAAAATACGTCAAAGATGTGGTGCCGGCGTTGAAGCAAAAGCACAACTACACCAATGTCCACGAGATCCCCCACATGGTGAAAATCGTGGTGAATATGGGCATCAGCGCCTCATTGGAGAAAAACGCCATCGAAGACGCCGCCAAGGACCTCGCGCTCATTACCGGCCGTAAGCCGGCCATCAGCAAGTCGCGCCACAGTATCGCCAATTTCAAGCTGCGCGAGGGCCAGCCTATCGGATGTCACGTCACCCTCCGGCGCGACGCCATGTACGAATTTTTCGACCGGCTCGTGGCCACCGCCCTGCCGCGCATTCGCGACTTTCGCGGCCTGTCACCCCGCAAATTCGACGGTCGCGGCAATTATACCTTTGGCGTCGCCGAGCAGACGATTTTTCCCGAAATTGAACTGGACAAAATCAAGCGCACCCAGGGCATGGACATCACGATTGTAACCAGTGCTGGAAATGACGAGCGAGCGCAGGAATTTTTGAAACTCATGGGCTTTCCGCTCGCGGAAGCCAAGGAAACGCCGGCAAAACCCGCTGGCGGCCCCACGTCGGCCGCTGAAGCGCCGGGAGAACCGGGAACAGTCGCTCCGACGAACGGGAATCCCGCCCCGGAAGCGACAAATAAATGACTAAAAATTATGTCAAAGAAAGCATGGCGAGAGCGCAACCAGCGCAAAGCTGAAACGGTGAAGAAGTACGCGGCAATCCGCGCCGAGTTGAAGGCCAAACACGATTATGCCGGCCTCGCCAAATTGCCGCGCGACGCCAGCCCATCGCGGTTGGTCAACCGCTGCGCCTACAGCAACCGCCGCCACGGCTACCTCCGCAAATTCGGCGTCTCGCGCCTCACCTTCCGCGAAGCGGCGCTAAACGGCCTGATTCCCGGTGTGGTCAAGGCCAGTTGGTGAAATTTGACCGTCTTTGTCCTACTCCTCGCAATCGAGGACGAGGACGAGGACGAGAACGAGAACGATTGATTATGACCGATCCGATTTCAGACATGTTGACGCGCATCCGCAATGCCGGTCGTGCCCTGCGCCCGGTTGTGACCGTGCCGCATTCGCGCGTCAAGGAGTGCATCGCAAACATCTTGAAGCAGGAAGGCTACGTGGCCGGCGTGGCAATTGATGGCAAGGCGGGCAAAGTCATCAACATTACCCTGAAATATCAGGGCAAGAAGACCGTCATCGAGGGTCTGCGCCGCGTCAGCCGGCCCGGCTTGCGTTATTACGTCGGCGCCACGGAGATCCCCCGCGTGCGCGGCGGCCTCGGCGTGGCGGTGGTTTCCACCTCGGAAGGGGTGATGACCGGCCTGCAGGCGCGAAAAAAAAACCTGGGCGGGGAACTCCTTTGCTACGTCTGGTAACACGCCCATTCAACTCATTCAACCATTTTACCCACCCCATGTCACGAATAGGAAAACAACCGATCGCCATTCCGCCCAAAGTCAAGGTGGAGGTCAATGGGCAGAAGATCCTTGTGGAAGGCCCCAAGGGAAAACTCGACTGGGAACTTCCCCACCGCACGAGCCTGAAGGTCCAGGACGGCAAAATCGTGGTCAGCCGCGACGGCGACGACGCGGACGCCAAGGCGCGGCACGGCCTGAGCCGTGCGCTGGTCAACAACATGGTCAAGGGCGTTACCGAGGGATTTGTCAAAAAACTTGAGATTCAGGGTGTCGGCTTCAAGGCCGCCGTGCAAGGCAAGGTCGTGAATATGGTGCTCGGCTTTTCGCATCCCATCAATTACGACATCCCGGACCAGATCAAGGTGACGGTCGAGGAAAACACGAAGCTTACGATTGAAGGGCCGGACAAGCGGGTGGTGGGTCAGGTGGCCGCCGAACTTCGCAGCTTTTATCCGCCCGAGCCCTACAAGGGCAAGGGCGTGCGTTACGCGGGCGAACACGTCCAGCGCAAGGAAGGCAAGACGGTCCAGTAAAACAATTTAGTTCACGGCCCAATCCGTGAACGCATGCAAATGAGAACCGAACAGAAACACAAGCTCGCCCAGCTCCGCCACTGGCGCCTAAGGCGGAAAATCAACGGCACCAAAGAGCGCCCGCGCATGAGCGTTTGCTTTACCAACAAGAACATCCACGTCCAGTTCATTGATGACGCAGGAGGGACGACGCTGGCGGCGATCTCGACCCGCGGCAAGGACGTCCCGGACCGCGACCGACTCGCGGCCAACGTGGCCAGCGCCAAAATCATCGGCAAGCTCGCCGCCCAAACCGCGCTGGCCAAAGGCATCCAGACGGTGGTGTTTGACCGGGGCGCCTCGCGCTACCACCAATCGGCGCACAAGGGAAAAGACGGGAAATCAACGGTAATCCTGGGCAAATTGGCTACCTTGGCCCAGGCGGCGCGCGAGGCCGGACTGAAATTCTAACCAGGACATTATTGTGGCTGAAATTCAAAAAACTGCAGGCGAAGAACACCAAGGACCACGCGGGCCGCGCGGACGTGGACGCCGCAACCGTTCGATCTCCGAAGCGCCCGAGATGAATTTTGAAGGCGGTGGCGAGCAAATCACGGAGAAAGTGGTCTATATCAACCGCTCCGCCAAGGTCGTCAAGGGTGGACGCCGGTTCAATTTCAGTGCCCTCGTGGTCGTCGGCGACCGGAGGGGCCGTGTCGGTATCGCCTTGGGCAAGGCGGGCGAAGTGGCGGATGCCATCCGCCGGGGCGGCGAATTGGCCCGCAACCAGATGGTGTCGGTGTCGCTCAAGGACGCGACGATTCCGCACGAGATTTATTCCGAATATGGCGGCGCCAAGGTATTGCTGCGTCCGGCGTCGCCGGGCACCGGCATCATTGCCGGCAAGACCGTGCGCGCCGTTTTGGAGTCGGCGGGCGTGAAGGACATTTTGAGCAAATCGCTGGGCTCGAAAAACGCCGCGAACGTGGTCAAGGCCACGCTCGCTGCTTTGATGAGATTGCGCACGCGCGAAGACATTTACAAGAGCCGCGGCTTGGAGATCAAGAAGGTCGAACCGCCGGCGGCTCCTGAGGCGACCCCGGCAAATGCCTGATGACGTTTTATGCGATTACACGATTTGAAACCCCGTCCCGGCGCCAAGCACCGGGTCAAGCGGCTCGGCCAGGGCGAATCCAGCGGCCATGGCAAAACCAGCGGTCGCGGTGGCAAGGGCCAGACGGCGCGTTCCGGCAGTTCCATTCGCATCGGTTTTGAAGGCGGCCAGATGCCGCTCATCCGCCGCATCCCCAAGCGTGGCTTCAATCATGCCCGCTTTGCCACACGCTATCTGAGCGTGAACGTGGGCGACCTGAACCGTTTTGACGACGGCGCGCGCGTGGACGAAATCGCTCTTCGCTCGGCCGGCTTGGCCAACGGGCGCGCCACCGGCGTGAAGATTCTGGGCACGGGCGAATTGACCAAAAAACTTACCGTCAGCGCCTGCGCCTTCAGCGCATCGGCCAAGGCCAAAATCGAAGCCAAAGGCGGGACCTGCGAGGTCATCAACCGTAAACCCGCTGCCCCCGCGGAGAAACCCGCCTCTCCGCCGACTGGCTCGGCTCCAACGGCCGCCCCCGCTGCACCATCCAAGGCCTGACGCGGACTGACCTATGCTCCGCAACATATTCAACACGTTCTCCAATTGCTTCAAAATACCGGAGCTCAAGTCCCGGATTTTGTTCACGTTGGCCTTGCTGGCGGTGTGCCGTCTGATGACCTATCTGGTCATACCGGGCTTGAACGGGCAGGCGCTGTCCGATTATTTTGATAATAACCGGCACGGTGTCGCTGGGCTGGTGGGCATGTATAACGCCTTTTCCGGCGGCGGCCTCTACAACTGCGCCATCGGCGCGCTGGGCATCATGCCCTACATCAGCGCCACCATCATCATCCAATTGCTTACGGCGGTGGTGCCTCAACTCAGCAAGCTGGCGCGCGAAGAGGGCGGCCGCGCCAAGATCGTCCAATATGGCCGCTACCTCACCGTCCCCATCTGCATCGGGCAGGGCTGGTACTTTGCCAGCAGTTGGGAACACCCCGAAAAGATGTTTCAGGGTTTCAACGGGTCGTTGGTCTCGATTGATAACCAGTTTCTTTATCTGTTCATGGCCATTACCTTCATGACGACCAGTACCCTGCTGATGATGTGGCTCGGCGAGCAAATCTCCGAGCGTGGCGTCGGCAACGGCGTGTCCCTGGTCATCACGGTGGGCATTGTCGCGCGACTCCCCTTTGCTGTTCAGGGAGTGGGTGACATGTTTTTCGGCGAGAACGCCACCCATAGCTTCATCGGCACGGGGATCCCGTTGATCCTTCTGCTGGCGCTGGTGATCGGCGGGGTCATCGCCGTCACCCAGGCGCAGCGGAAGGTTCCCGTCCAATACGCCCAACGCGCCGTGGGACGCAAACTGTATTCGGGCGGCACCTCGTTCATGCCGCTGCGCGTGAACTACTCCGGCGTCATGCCCATCATCTTCGCCCAATCCATCCTGATGTTTATTCAACCGATTTTCCAGGCGCTGGCGAACTTTTTCACCGTGCCCTTCTTGCGTGATTTTTTCACCAGCCTGGCGACGCAATTCAACTACGGCCTGCTTTACCTGGTCGTCTATGGCCTGATGATATTGTTCTTCTCCTATTTCTGGGTGGCGACACAGTTCAACGAAATCCAGATTGCCGACGACTTGAAGAAAAACGGCGGCTACATTCCCGGCGTGCGGCCCGGCCAGGGCACGAGCGATTATCTGCACAAGGCGATGAGCCGCATCACGCTGGCGGGCGCCATTTTCCTGACGGTTATCGCGGTGCTCCCCATCATTTTGTCCCGCAGAATGGAAGTTACCCAGGATGTCGCCCAGTTCTTTGGCGGCACCAGCATGTTGATCACGGTGGGCGTGCTGCTGGATACCATGCGACAGGTCGAATCGCACTTGATGATGCGCCACTACGACGGGTTCTTGAAGAGGGGCAGGTTGCGCGGGCGCTTCTAGGCGAGTGAAGCGTGAGGCCGGAAGCAATAACGTTTGACCCTAGCCATCACGCTTCACGTTTCACGCATCATCCATGATCATTCTAAAGAGCGAACGCGATTTGGAGGCCATGCGTCCGGCTTGCCTGGTGGCCGGCAAGGTGCTGGACGCTGTTGCGGCGTATATCCAGCCCGGCCTGACCACGCGGCAGGTGGATGAGTTTGCCGCCGCGCAAATCAAGGCGCAGGGCGCCAAGAGCGCGTTCCTGGGCTATCGCAAATACCCCTGCCACACCTGCCTGTCGGTCAACGACGAAGTCGTCCACGGCCTGGCCGGCAATCGCGAATTGCACTTTGGCGATATCGTGAGCGTGGACGTGGGCGTGAGCTACCGCGGCTTTGTCGGCGACACCGCCCGCACGGTGGCGGTGGGCGGCTGCAGCGTGTCGGCCCAGCGATTGATGGACGTGACCGAACACGCGCTTTACGAGGGCATCGCCGCGGCTTTGCCTGGCAAGCGCATAACGGACATTTCACGCGCCATACAGAACTACGTGGAAGGCAACGGCTTCAGCGTGGTGCGGGAATTTGTGGGCCACGGCGTCGGCCGCACTATGCACGAAGAGCCGCAGGTGCCCAATTTTGTGGATGCCCGGAGCAACCAGAAGCTGCGTCCGGGCATGACCATTGCCATTGAGCCCATGGTCAATGCCGGCCGGGCCGCCGTAAAAATATTGAAAGACGGCTGGACAGTGGTCACGCAAGATGGTTCACTGTCCGCTCATTTTGAGCATTCGGTTTTGATCACCGAGGGTGAACCGGAGATTTTGACATGCTTGGAACCGAAGCCTTCCAGGTTGAGGGTTGCGTGAGGGAAGCGTTGCCGAATGGCACCTATCAGGTGGAATTGGCCAATGGCCATCGCCTTACGGCGTTCGTCACCGGCCGGGCCCGGCGGAATTTTGCCGGCTTGAAGGCCGGCGACAAAGTGAAATTGCAATTGTCGCCCTACGATTTGTCCGCAGGGCGGATCATGGTCGGTTAAATGAGTGATTGGTGATCAGTTAAATAAGTTGACTGATTTAACGGGATACGGGCAGCAAACATGAAAGTTCGCGCGTCAATCAAAAAACTGTGTGAGCACTGCAAGATCGTGCGCCGCCGCGGCGTGATCCGCGTGATTTGCACGAACAAACGGCACAAACAACGGCAAGGTTAAAGCTATGGCACGCATCATTGGTGTGGAAATTCCGCCGAACAAGCGCATTGACATCGCGTTGCGCTACGTCTATGGCATCGGCCCGTCCAATTCCAGGGAAATCCTCGATCGCGCGAATATCGATCCTGCCATCCGCGCCAAGGATTTGACCGAGCAGCAGCTTTCCCAGATTGTCCACGCCATCCAGGAGGGCAAGTACGTGATCGAAGGCGACCTGCGCCGCGAAATCGGCATCAACCTCAAACGCTTGCAGGGCATCAAATGCTATCGCGGGGTCCGGCACATGCGCGGCCTGCCCGTGCGCGGCCAGCGCACCCAGACCAACGCCCGCACCCGCAAAGGCCCCCGCAAGACGGTCGGCGTGCAACGCAACCCCAACGCTAAGACCGGTATCCACTAGCAATTTACGATTGACGATTTTCGAATTACGAATTGAAGTTTCATATGGCTGACGAAGCGAAAAAACACGAGGCGCCCAAAAAGGAAGCCACCGCGGAAGCGGCGGCGGAGAAGACCGCCCCGGCCGCGGCTGGTAAACCGGCGCCGGAAAAAGACAAGGCCGCCAGGAAATCCGCTCCCCCGACCGAAGCGGGCGCCGAAGCAGCGCCCAAACCCGCGGAAACCGCGCCGGCCGCCGGCGCGGCCCCCAGTGCCGCCGAACTCTTGGGCGAGGACCTGGCCGCCAAAAAGATCATCAAGGCCAAGCACGCCAAGAATATTTTCTCGGGCATTGCCAACATTCTGGCCACTTTCAACAACACCCAGGTCAGCATCACCGACGCCCACGGCAATTTGATCGGCTGGTCCACCGCCGGTCGCGCCGGGTTCAAAGGCTCGCGCAAGAGCACTGCTTACGCCGCGCAACAGGTAGCGCAGGACGCCGCCCGCCAAGCCATGTCGCACGGCATGAAGGAAGTGGAAGTGCGCGTCAAAGGCCCCGGTTCGGGCCGCGAGTCGGCCATCCGCGCCTTGCAAGCCATCGGCCTGGAGATCACGGCCATCAAGGACGTCACGCCCGTGCCGCACAACGGCTGCCGCCCGCGCAAGAAACGCCGCGTCTGACCGGCAATTTAACGCTTCAACGCTTCAACGCTTTAACGACCAAAGAATATGGCACGATACACAGGCCCCCGCGTTCGCATCAGCCGTCGGTTCGGTCTCCCCATCTTCGGCCCGACGAAATACCTGGAGCGCCGCAATTATGGCCCCGGCGTTCACGGCCCCAAATCCCGCCGCAAGACCACCGATTACGGCCTGGCTTTGATCGAAAAGCAGAAATTGCGCTATTATTACGGGCTGCTCGAGCGCCAGTTCCGCGGGGTGTACGAAAAGGCGTTGAAACGCCGCGGCGTCACCGGCGAGCAAATGCTGCAAATTTTGGAAACGCGCCTGGACAACGTGGTGTATCAGCTTGGCTTTGCCAACACCCGCGCCGCGGCCCGCCAGATGGTTTCGCACGGCCACGTCACCGTCAACGGCCGCAAGGTCAATGTGCCGTCCTGCGGGCTCAAGGTGAACGATGCCGTGGGCGTGAAGAATTCCAACGTGTCACGGCAATTGGCCACGAAAAATCTGGAGCAGTCCGCCAGCCGGGCGGTGCCCGACTGGCTCTCGCTCAACAAAGAGGAATTCAAGGGCACCGTCATGCGCATTCCGACGCGCAGCGAGATTCAGCCCATTGCCAACGAACAGGCCGTGGTGGAATTTTATTCCCGATAAGTGAAAACAAAACCGAGTATTGGAGAGTTGGAGTACTGGAGTGCTGCCAGGCGCAGCGCCCCATCACTGCATTTCTCCATCGCTCCATAACAATTATACGGATTCCGGCGTCACGGGAATAAAACAGGCGCCGGGGTCAGATTAAAATTGTTGAAAGGAAAATATGCCAGTACGACTGGGACGTTTCGAAATGCCCAAGCGGTTGACGAAGGAAGAATCCAGCGCCACCGATACCTACGCCAAATTCATCGCCGAGCCGTTTGAAACCGGTTACGGCCACACCATCGGCAATTCCCTGCGCCGCGTGCTGCTCTCCTCGCTCGAGGGCGCGGCCATCACCTCCCTGAAGGTGGATGGCGCCATGCACGAATTCGCCACCATCGAAGGCGTCGTGGAGGATGTTACCGACATCGTGCTGAACCTCAAGAAAATCAAGCTCAAGGCCCATTCACGCGACGAGCAGGTGCTCATGTTGTCGGTGAACAAGGAAGGCCCCGTGACCGCCGCCGACATCCAGCTCAACCAGAACGTGGAACTGGTCAACCCCGGCCAGCTCATTTGCACGCTCGACAAGAAAAAAAAGTTCGAGATGGAGCTGACCGTGAAAATCGGCCGCGGTTTTTGCCCCAGCGACGAAAACAAGAAGCCCGGCCAGGCCATCGGCATCGTGGCCATTGATTCGCTGTTTTCGCCGGTCACCCGCGTGCGTTACGCCGTGGAAGCCGCGCGCGTGGGCAACCGCACCGATTATGACCGCCTGATCCTGGAATTGTGGACCGACGGCCGCATTTCACCCGACGACGCGCTCACGCAGGCCTCCGCCGTTTTGCAGCATCATCTGGACGTGTTCGTCGGCTACGACAAGAACGCGGTGGAATTCGAGGAGGCGGTGGACAAGCAGGACGAGGAGAAGACCAAGATGAAGAAGCTCCTCAACATGAGCGTGAACGAAATCGAATTGAGCGTGCGCGCGGCCAACTGCCTGAACAACGCGAACATCACCACCGTGGGCCAGTTGGCCATGAAGACCGAGCAGGAAATGCTCAAGTACCGCAACTTCGGCAAGAAATCGTTGAATGAGATCAAAGATAAACTGCAGGGCCTGGGCCTGTCGCTCGGCATGAACTTCGAGCCGGGTCTGCTCGACACCACCGTCAAGGAAGCCCCGCCGGCCACCACGTAAGGCAAGTTTATGCGACATTTGAAACGAACGGCCAAACTGGGCCGCACCTCCAGCCATCGCACTGCGATGCTGGCCAACCTGGTTTGCAGCCTCATCAAGCACAAGCGCGTGACCACCACCCTGGCCAAGGCCAAGGCCGCGCGCCCGGTCGCCGAGCGCATCGTTACCCTCGGCAAGCGCGGCACCATTACCGCCCGCCGCCTGGTCGCTGCCCGCCTGCACACCCGCGGCACCACGTTGTCGCTCTCCAAGGAGCGGCGCCGGCAATGGCGCGCCAGCGAAGACGTCGTGCGCATTCTGTTCGAGGAAATTGCGCCCGCGTTCAAGGAACGCAATGGCGGCTACACGCGCATCGTCAGGATGGAGCAACGCCAGGGCGACGCCGCGCAGCGCGCCATCCTCGAGTGGGTGGATTACACGGCGCCCGCGCCGGGCCCCGAAGAAGTTGCGCCCACTGAGGAAGCAAAACCGGCGGAAACCCAACCCGCGGAAACGAAACCGGCGGAAACCCAACCGGCCGAAACAAAGCCAGTGGAAGCGGCCGCGGAAAAGCAATAGGCTCTGCTAAATCTCCAAGTCCAGGTCCGTCACCGCACCCAGCGAGGCGCTCGTGACGGCGGCGGCATACTTGGCCAGCACGCCGCGCGTGTAGCGGGGCGCGGGTTTCTTCCACGCCTTCCGGCGCTTCTTCAATTCGGCGGCGGGAATGTCCAGGTTGATTTCCCGTTTCTCCGCGTCAATCGTGATGGGGTCCCCGTTTTTGACCAGGGCAATGGCGCCGCCTACGTAAGCTTCGGGCGTGATGTGGCCCACCACAAATCCGTGGCTGCCACCGCTGAACCGGCCGTCGGTGATGAGCGCGACTTCCTTGCCCAATCCCTTGCCCATGATGGCGCTGGTGGGCGAAAGCATCTCTCTCATGCCCGGCCCGCCCTTCGGACCTTCGCTGCGGATCACGATGACATGGCCGGCTTTCACCGTGCCATCCAAAATCGCCGTGAGCGCCTTTTCCTCTGACTCGAACACGATGGCTTTGCCGCTGAAATGCGTGCCTTCCTTGCCGGTGATTTTGGCCACCGCCCCTTCGGAGGCGAGATTGCCGCGCAAGATAACAATATGGCTGTCCTTTTTAATTGGCCGCTCATACGGCTGGATGATGGTTTGGCCGTTGGGATAGGGCTTCACGCCGGCGAGCGTCTCGGCCATGGTCTGGCCGGTCACGGTCAGCGTGTCGCCGTGCAACAGGCCGCGATCGAGCAACGTCTTCATCAACGGCCGGATGCCGCCGATGGCCACGAGCTCAGACATCAGGTGCTTGCCGCTCGGCTTGAGGTCGGCCAGCACGGGCACGCGTTTGCCCACCCGCGCAAAATCGTCAAGGGTCAGCCGCACCTTGGCCGCATGGGCGATCGCCAGCAGGTGCAACACCGAATTGGTCGAGCCGCCCAGCGCAATGGCCACGGTGATGGCGTTTTCGAACGCTTTCTTCGTCAAAATGTCGCGCGGGCGGATGCCCTTTTTAAGCATGTCAATCACACAGGCGCCGGCGCGGCGGCAATCGTCCATCTTGGCCGCCGAAATGGCGTTTTGCGCCGAGCTGTTGGGCAGGCTCATGCCCAGCGCTTCAATGGCCGAGGCCATGGTGTTGGCGGTGTACATGCCGCCGCACGAGCCGGGGCCGGGGATGGCGCATTGTTCCACCGCCTGAAACTCCGCGTCGCTGATTTTTTTGTTCGCGTGCGCGCCGACGGCTTCGAAGACCGAAACGATGTCGAGCTTGCGCTGTTGCGGATCGCCGGTGACGCAGCCGGGCACGACCGTGCCGCCATAGACGAACACCGCCGGGCGGTTCAGCCGCGCCATGGCGATGAGCGAACCGGGCATGTTCTTGTCGCAACCGCCGATGGCCACAAATCCGTCCATGCCCGCGCAACCCACCACGGTCTCAATGGAATCGGCGATGACCTCGCGCGACACCAGCGAGTATTTCATGCCCTCGCTGCCCATCGAGATGCCGTCGGAAACGGTGATGGTGTTGAAGACAATGGCCTTGCCGCCGGCGTCGTTGGCGCCTTGCTCGGATTCGTGCGCGAGCTTGTCAATGTGCATGTTGCAGGGCGTCACATTGCCCCAGGTGGAGGCGATGCCGATGAGCGGCTTCTTGAAATCCTCGGCCTTGAAGCCGATGGGATAAAGCATGGCGCGCGCCCCCGCGCGTTCGTCGCCATCAAAAACGATGCTGGAAAAAGGACGCAGTGAATCAGACGATTTCATTTTCATCGCCGGAAAGCGTGCCAGAAAAAAGCGCTCAGGGCAAGCCGGGCGTGAATTACGAATGACGAATGACGAATTACGAATGGCAAATGTCGAATTGTTGAATGTTGCTTCCGGGCGCTGGCGTTCGCGACGCAAAATATTTTGGACTGCGCCGGCAAAGCGAAGCGGCGACGGCGCTTTCGGAGGGCACGGCACCCGCATCCGCCTCGCGCGCTTTCCCGGCGGTGTCGCGCTCCCTTTCCCGCCGCACTTCATCACGCTCTCCCGCAATGAACTTCAAACCCGTGTGCGCAAACGGGCCGGCCAGCGCCCGGAGCGCCGCCACACCTACGGCGGCTTCCGCCGGGAAGAACCTCAAATGCTCGCAGCTCAGGTCCAGCGCGCGTGTGATTTCGGTGGGCGTGACCACCCCAACAAAAAACATAGTTTAAGCCGGCTGGAAAACATAGTTGCAATTGACAAAATAACAA
Organism: Verrucomicrobiota bacterium; assembly: GCA_049523455.1. Classification (GTDB taxonomy): domain Bacteria; phylum Verrucomicrobiota; class Verrucomicrobiia; order Limisphaerales; family UBA11358; genus UBA11358. Next base: position 40,812 of record JBEKMW010000016.1, read on the forward strand.
AGTTGTCACATCCACCCTTACAAGGATGGGAATGGCCGCGTTGCTCGATTCCTGATGAATTTGATGCTGGCTTCGGGCGGCTATCCGTGGACGATCGTACGGAATTCCCGAAGGAAGCAGTACCTCGATGCGCTTGAGGCTGCCTCAACCGATCAAAAGATCGAGCCGTTTGCGCGCTTTATTCGTGAGGAGATGGGTGTGAATTGGTGATGACCTGCTCCCAATTACGGGAGAGCCGTCGAGGGCGCAATCAACTTCAGCGCATCGGCCGTAAGCGCCGTGATTTTGCTCCAGGCGCGCTCGGCGACCAGTTTCCGTTCCGCCATCCACGAACCGCCCACGGCGGCCACTTGCGGCAGAGCGAGATAATCCGCCAGCGAGGTCGCGTTGATACCGCCGGTGGGAAAAAATTTCAGGCCGGTGTGCGCAAACGGGCCGGCCAGCGCCTTGAGCGTCGCAACACCCCCGGCGGCTTCGGCCGGGAAGAACTTCAAATGGTCGCAGCCTAGGTCCAGCGCCCGCGTGATTTCGGTGGGCGTGACCACTCCGGGGAACATCGGCAGATCGTCTTGATGTGCCGCCGCCACCACCGTTTCGCTCAAGCCCGGTGAAACGCCAAACTGCGCCCCGGCGTCCACCGCCTGTTTTACGTTGTCGGCCGTGAGCAATGTCCCGGCGCCGATGGCCATGGCGGGCGTCTCCTTGCGAACGCGCACGATGGCCTCGGCCGCCCTGGCGGTGCGAAAGGGGATTTCCATAACCTTCAACCCGCCTGCCAGCAACGCCTCAGCCAGCGGCACGGCGTCATCCGGCCGGTCAAGCACCACGATCGCCACGAGCCGCTGTCCAAGAAATGTGTATGTATTCATCAAAGCCGGGGCGGATGATACACGACCGCAGCCCAAGGTGAATTGGAAATTTCAAATCAATCCATCGGCGCATGACAGAATTCTTCAGACATCCTGAATTTCCTTCGTTTCGTTTCCTTGGTGTAAATTCAGGGACTATTGGTATCCACCAGCCGAAAGAATTGCATCGGATTTGTATCGGGTGCATTGTAAGGGCTGGTAGCGCCGGGGACGGTTGTCCAGGGGCCGGTAATGCGTGAAGCGGTTTGCAGGAAAAACCCCGGATTAGCCCAGGTCAAAACCAGATTGGGGGCGTTTAGTTGGAGGTTCAACGGAATCGGACTCAAGCTCATGCTTACGGTCACAGCGAACACCGTGCCTCCTCCATAAAGGCCCCCGCCATCTCCAGATTGGCGGTTATAGCTGCCGTCGCCATTCGCCGTCCCAAAGAGCGTGTTGCCGGACAACACCAGGCCGGTTGCCGGATTTGCTCCGCCGTAGTTCGTAGCAATTGCAAATCCATTTTCAACGACTGGATTAAAATTATAAAGCGTGGCAAATCCCGTGCCGTCGGTGTTGACGGCGAACACGGTGCCATTGCCATTCGTCCCGCCAAATTCCGTCGTGCCATAAAGAGTGTTGCCGGACAAAACCAAAACGCATTCTGGATTTGCTCCATCGTCGTTGGCAAAGCTGGTGCCGTTGGTGTCGCTGAAATCATAAACCGTTCTCGTCGTCAGGCCGTTGGTGTCAACGGCGAACACCATGCCCGTGCCATTCGTGCCGCCGGAAGTCGTTGTGCCATACAGCGTGTTACCAGACAAAACCAAACCGGCCTTCGGCACTGCTCCATCGGTGTTGGTGGTCAAAGTCTCGGTCTCAGCGTTGTAAGTATAGGGTGTAAAACTATGAAGCGTGGTAAAACCCAAACCGTTGGTATTGATGGCAAACACCATGCCCCACCCGTTGGTGCCGCCGGCTTCCGCCGTTCCATACAGCGTGTCGCCGTACAAAACCAGGGTGGCGGCTGGATTTCCTCCGTCGCTGCTGGGCGTCATGCCGGCGGTGGTGCCGCCGTTGAAGCTATGAAGCGTGGTGAAACCGCCGCCGTTGGTGTTGATGGCAAACACCGTGCCCCAGCCGTTGGTGCCGGCCATAAAAGTCGTTCCATAAAGTGTGCCACCGGACGATACCAAACCGCCTTGAGGATTGGCTCCGTCACTGTTCGTGGAGCTTAAAACGTTAACATCGAAGGAAGACCGACTGAACGTGTGAAGGGTCACAAACCCATTGCCGTTGGTATTGAGCGCAAACACCGTGCCACTGCCATTGGTGCCACCGGAACTCGTGGTGCCATACAGCATGTTGCCAGACAAAATCAAACCTACGGGGTTTGCTCCGTCGCTGTTGGTGAAACCTCCGCCCGAACTGTCAAAAACAGTCGCGCTGAAAGTGTGAAGCGTGGCGAACCCCATGCCGTTAATATTGAGGGCGAATATCATGCCATCGCTGTTCGTGCCGCCCAAGTAGGTGGCACCATACAGGATGTTACTGGACACGACCAGGCCAGCCACCGGATTGCCGCTTATTATAGTCACGCCGTTATTGGTAAAATTATACAGGCTGGTAAAACTCTGCGCCGTGGTGCGGTTGGAGCCAAGCACCGCCGCCAGCGTGAATAAGAGAAATCGTGATAGAATTTTAACTGAATGCAAACGAGTCATACAGGTCCTTTCTTTTAAGTTGGGAAAAGTCAAATGGCCGGCGAGCCATCTCGAGGAAAACGACCCGCTAGGAACGACACTCCACAGGCGGCCTGGAAACATATCAGCCTTTGAACCACCCACCGGCGACTGATCCGCCATGGTCATGTGATACTCTCCCCTCCCTGGCATTTAAGGAGGCTTATCCTCCACCTTCGCACAACTTATATACCATTGGCCGTTCGTCGTCAAGCAAGAGTTATTCGCTGTTCATTGCTTTCGGACTGCCCTCATTTTCGTTAATTTGGAATGCGCCGGCAGAGCGGAGCGGCGACGGCGCTTTGGGAATGACCAGGCGCGTCCGGTGGTTAATTGGCGTTCGGAAACCGGTGTCGCGCTCCGCTTGCCACCCCAGTCCAAAATGCAGGCGCGTGAAATCCAGCATTTCCCGTGAGGGGAGAAAATACGATTGAAAACGTGCACAAAGAGCGACCGTCGCCTATTCCTAAACACCAAACCGTGTTTCAATGGGCTTCATGAACAGAAACGGAAAAATCAGGAAGGCCGGCCTGCCGCGCCGTAGCCCTTGGGCGAAGGCGGGTTCCCGCCATTCTCCATCCTCCATCTTCCATCCTCTTTCCGGTTTGCCACCCGCCCAGAGCCCGGAACCCAGAACCCGGACGTCAGACCCCCAATCCCAAACCCGGATCCGGTAAAACCAGGTAAAACCAGGTAAAACCACTTTTTTTTCATGCGCAAACAGCATCAATTTCCCGTAACCCCTTGGAACGCAAGTGCATCTCGTTTGGATTTCTGCATTCTACCTTCTGCCTTCTGCCTTTGTTCCGGCACTGCCCGGGAATGCCAATGCTACCACGCCCTGAACCAACGCGAACGATGGCAACACCGCAGGCAATCATTGACAGCCGGGCCATGCGCTGGCCACAATTTCGCCATGCCGGATGCTTCCGCCCCCCTTGCGGAAAAAGTATTGGTGGTCATCGGCGGCACGACCGGTCTCGGTCGCTCCGCCGCCCAGGCGTTTTTGGTCGCCGGCGCACGAGGCGTAATCGTGACCGGACGCAATCCGGACAGCGCCAGTGCGGCCGTGGCCTCGCTCGGCCCTGCGGCCCGCGCGCTGAGCGGCGACGCCAGTGCTCCGGGACATGCCGAACAGGCCATCGCACTGGCCCTCCGCGAATTCGGCGGTTTTGATGGACTCTACCACGTTGCCGGCGGCAGCGGACGCCGAATGGGCGACGGCCCCTTGCACGAGATCACCGACGAGGGCTGGAGCGCCACGCTCAATCTCAATCTCACGTCGCTCTTCAATTCCGACCGCGCCGCGGTGCGGGTTTTCCTGGACCGCAAGACGCCCGGCGCGATCCTGAACATGGGTTCGGTGCTGGGCTGGTCGCCTTCGCCGCCGTTCTTTGTGACTCATGCCTACGCCGCGACCAAAGCGGCGATTGTGGGTTTCACCCAAAGTTGCGCGGCCTATTACGCACCGAAAAACATTCGCTTCAATGTTTTGGCCCCCGCGCTGGTGGAAACGCCGATGGCCCGACGCGCCGCGACCGATGCCACGATGCTCGAATTCATCAAAACCAAACAGCCGCTGGACGGCGGACGGATTGGCCAGCCTTCCGACCTCGACGCCGCCGCGGTATATTTTCTCAGCAACGCCTCGCGGTTTACCACCGGTCAAGTGCTGGCGGTGGACGGCGGCTGGTGTGTGAGCGAGGGACAAATTCCACGAAAATCATGAAATACGCGCTGGGCATTGACCTCGGCGGCACGAACGTGAAGGCGCTGGCGGTGACGCCGGCCGGCCGGGTACTCGCGGAAAACAGTGTGCCGACCGCTGATACCGGCAAACGTCACTGGATTGCCAATGTCGAGGCCGCCATCGAACCAATCCGCCACGCCCTTGGTGCCGCCCCGGCCTGGATCGGGGTTGCCGCGCCGGGCTTGGTCGCCCGGGACCAACGTTCCATCAGTTACATGCCGGGCCGCTTGGCGGGCCTGGCGGGGTGCAACTGGCAAAAGCTTTTGCGCGTCCGCCATCCCGTTCCCGTTTTGAATGATGGACACGCAGCATTGCTCGGCGAGGTCTGGCTGGGGGCCGCGCGCAATGCGAATAACGCTTTGCTCCTCACTTTGGGAACGGGGGTCGGCGGCGCGGCCCTGGTGGATGGCCGTTTGTTGCGCGGTCACCTGGGGCGCGCCGGACATTTGGGCCATATCTCGCTTGATCCCGACGGTGTGCCCGATATCGTGCGAACGCCCGGCAGTCTCGAGGATGCCATCGGCGAATGCACGGTCAAAGCCCGGTCGCGTGGACGCTTTGCTTCCACCCAGGAGCTGGTGGTTGCGAGTGACCGGAACGAGCGTGCCGCGCGCGCGATTTGGCTTAAATCCATTCACGCGCTCGCTGCAGCGTTGGCTTCGTTGATCAATGCATTCGACCCGGAAGTGATCGTCATCGGCGGCGGGATTGCCAAGGCCGGCCCGAGCTTGTTCAGTCCGCTCAATGAACGCCTGGGCCAGATCGAATGGCGGCCGGGCGGGGCACGGGTGCGCATTTGTCCGGCCAAGCTGGCGAGCCGCGCCGGTGCATTTGGCGCCGCGTGGTATGGCATGAATTTCGAGCAGCAATTATGAATTCACGGGAACGAATTGTGGCGGCCATCAACCACCGGCCGGTGGACCGGGTGCCGATTGACTTCGGCGGCACGCGCCAGACGGGCATTTCCGTCTGGGCTTACGTAGCTTTGCGAAAGCGGCTGGGATTGCGCCCGGACCGCTTGCCGCGCGTGTTTGACGTTTATCAAATGCTCGCCGACATCGAGCAGGACGTGGCTGAACGATTCGGTTCGGACTGCGTTGGGCTGCAACGTCCCGCCGTGGCGTTTGGCATACGCAACGAGCATTGGAAGCCGTATACCCTTCCTGACGGGCTGGCAGTGGAGGTGCCCGGTGGCTTTAATCCGGAACCCGATAGCGCCGGCGGCTTGGTTTTGAAGCGCGACGGAATGGTGATCGCAGAAATGCCCGCGGGTGGGCGCTACTTCGACCGCCTGGGAAAATATCCCGGCGCGGAGCATCCCGACCTTTCGCGCTGGCGCGCGCCGAGGGTGGACGCGGCTTCCTTGGAACATTATCACCGCGAAGCGGAAGCCCTTTTCACCCAAACCGACAAGGCGATCATCGCCGCTTTTGGACCGCCCTATGAATTATTCAACGGCATCGGCCAGGGCGGATTTGAGGATTGGATGGTCACCTTTGCTTCGGAACCCGAATATGTCGAGGCGCTTTACGCCGAGCTTACCGATGCCTGGCTGGAAAACCTGCGCGCCTTCCACGCGGCGGTGGGTGACCGCGTGCAGATCATCCAGATTTGTGACGATTTCGGGACCCAAAAGGCGCCGTTCCTCTCCGTGAACATGTTTCGCGCGCGGCTGCTGCCGGCTTACCGGCGCGGGCTGGACTGGATTCACACCCATACCTCCTGGAAAGTCCTGCTGCATTCGGATGGCGCGATGGTTCCGTTGCTGCCCTCGGTCATTGAGATGGGGGTGGACATTCTCAATCCGGTGCAAACATCAGCCGCTGGCATGGTGCCGGAGCGGCTCAAGCGCGACTTCGGTGACCGGCTGGCTTTTTGGGGCGGTTCGTGCGATGCGCAAAGCACCTTCGCCCACGGCACGCCCGCGGAAGTGGCGGCGGAAACGGAACGCAATCTAAGCGTCTTCATGCCGGGCAGCGGTTACGTGTGCGCGCCCATTCACAATGTTCAGGCCAACGTAACGCCGGACAATATCATCGCGCTGTTCGACACCGCACTCCATTTCCCGGTGCCTCGCTCACCGATACCAGTCCCCGCCTTATGAACCACCCTGCTTCACCCGCCGAGAACTACCTGCGGCTGTCCCGCGGCCTCGTGGCCGCCGTGGAACGGCAACTCCCGCAAATCCAGCAGGCCGCCGACTGGTTTGCCCAAAGCATCCTCGCGGGCCGCATGGTGCATGTGTTCGGCTCCGGCCATTCGCGGATGATGGTCGAGGAAATGTGGCCGCGTTACGGTTCGTTCCCCGGTTTCAATCCGATCGTCGAATTATCCCTCAGTTTTCATAACCTCGTGGTGGGCGCCAACGGCCAGCGGCAGGCCATGTTCCTCGAAAACGTCAGTGGCCTGGCTGAGCGCATCCTGCGCAATTTTGCAGTTTCCCCGCAGGACAGCGCGCTGGTCATCTCCTCCAGCGGCTGCAACGTGGTGCCCATCGAGATGGCCGAACAGTTCCAAAAGCGCGGCCTGCGCGTCGTGGCCATCGTCAGCCTGAAGCATTCGCAAACCAGCGCCAGCAAACGCGCCGACGGAAAAAAATTGCCGGACTTTGCCGACTTGGTGCTCGACACTGGCGCGCCGGCGGGCGACGCCATGGTGAAACTGGATGGCTTGGACACCCCCGTGGCGCCCGGGTCAACCGTCGGCGGTTGTCTGCTCGTCAACGCCATCAAGGCCGAAGTCGCGCTGCGCCTGACGCAGGCCGGCCAGCCCCCGCTGGTGCTGAGCGGCGCCAATGTGGTCGGCGCCCGGCGGGCAACCGAAATCTTCGAGGCAGCCTATGACGAACACTCCCGCCGGCTGGCCAAACTTTATCAAATTCCCGAGGCCTGATGTTCGACTGTTTCGTCCATCAAAAAATCCCGCTGCTGCCCGCGGTGGAGATTTTGGTCGTGGGTGCGGGCACGGCCGGGTGTTGTGCCGCCTTGTCCGCGGCGCGGAGCGGATGCAAAAACGTGCTCCTGATTGAGCGTTATGCCTTTCCCGGCGGCACTTCCACGCAGATGCTCGATACGTTTTACGGCTTCTTCACCCCGGGCGAAAGCCCGCGCAAAGTCGTCGGCGGCCTCCCGGACCTCGTGGTGAATCGGCTCGATCAGGCGGGCGCCGTCTTTCTCCGGCCCAACACCTATGGCGCCGGCACGGGCGTGAATTACAACCCGGAACGCCTCAAACTCGTGTGGGACCAACTGCTCCAGGAAGCCGGCGTGGGCCTCCTGCTCCACACCACCTTGGTGGATGCCGAGTGCGATACGAAGGGCGGCATCCGTTCCGCGGTGATTCACACCCGGCGCGGATTTTTCCGCGTGCCGGCCCGGCGGTTCATTGATGGTTCGGGCGACGCAGAACTTTGCCATTTGGCGGGCATTCCCTGCGAGCGGGCCGGGGAACACGAGCCGGCGCAATCGCTCACCACCACCTTTCGAATGAGCAACGTGGACCTGGCCGCTTACGAGGCGGCGGGCGGCAAGCAACTGCTGCAGCAACGCATGGCCGAGGCGGTTGAACGGGGAACTCATCCCTTGCCGCGCAAGGCCGGCAGCCTGCATCCCATGAACGCGCGGGGTTGTATCTCCACCGTGGCCGTGCGGGTGGCCAATCTGGATCCGACGGATTCCGTGCAACTTACGGCTGCGGAACAGGAAGGCCGGCGGCAGGCCTTCGCGTACGAAAAATTTTTTCGCGAATGCATCCCGGGATTCGCGGAGTCGAATATCATCGGGCTGTCGCACCAGATCGGCGTGCGCGAAACACGCCGGGTGTATGGCGAGTATCGGTTGACCAAGGCGGACTGCCTGGGCGTGGCCCGGTTTGCCGACAAGGTGCTGCTGTGCGGCGCGCCGATTGAAGATCATCGCGCGGGCAAGGATGGCAGTGAAGAGACGATTTGGGGATACATCCCCGGCGGAAACGCGTACGACGTGCCCTACCGGACGCTGGTTCCGCGAGGGCGCGATGAGATTTGGGTGGCGGGCCGTTGCTTCAGCGCCACCCATGACGCGCACGCCAGTTGCCGGTCCATGGGGCAAACCATGGCCATGGGCCAGGCCGCAGGTACTGCGGCGGCGCTATCGTTGAGAGAGGACTGCGGCGCGCGGCAAGTCTCCATCGCCTCATTGCAGGACCTGCTCCGCGCCACTGGCGCAATCTTGGAAATGCCCGCCCAATTCGCCCACACCGCCCGGGATGAATGGAGGAAAAACCGGTGAGCTTCATCCGGACCGTTCTGGGCGACATTCCCGCGGAACAGCTCGGCGTCTGTTACGCGCACGAACATATCATCATTGATCCCTCGTACCTCACCGGGAAATTCAGCGATTTTCAGTTGGACTCGGTGGAGCGTGCGGCTGAGGAACTGGCCCGGTTCCACGCCCAGGGTGGGAGGGCGATGGTTGATTCCATGCCGACCGGCGGCCGGAACGCGTCCAAACTCGCCGAGGTATCACGCCGCTCCGCTGTTCACATCGTTTGCCCGACCGGGCTGCATTTGGAGAAGTACTATCCGCCGGGGCATTGGGGCGCGCGGCTCTCGGTGGCAGAACTCACCGAGGTATTCATCGGCGAGATTGAGCAGGGGATTGATGCCTTCGACCTGGGCGGCCCGTTCGTGCGGCGGCTGCCGGAACGCGCCGGTGTGATCAAGATTGCCAGCAGCTTGAACACGATATCGCCGCGCGAAAAGCGCATATTTGAGGCCGCAGCCAACGCCCATCGGCAAACCGGTTGCCCCATTCTCACTCACACCGAGCAAGGCACCGCGGCGCTGGAGCAGGTCAAGTTGCTGGACGATTTCGGCGTGGACCTGCGCCACGTCTGCCTGTCGCACACCGACCGCAAACCGGACGTTTCCTACCATCGCGAGATTCTGCGCAGCGGCGTGCGGATGGAGTTCGACAGCGCGTTCCGCTGGAAGCCGGAGCAGGGAAATCCCACCCTCGACCTGCTGCTCGCCTTGTTGGAGGAATTTCCCGCCCAACTGATGCTCGGCATGGATGCCGCCCGCAATCGTTATTGGAACAGTTACGGCGGGCAGCCGGGCTTGAACTATTTGCTGACCACGTTCACCCCGCAATTGCGTGAACGCGGCGTGACCCCGGACCAGATCAATCAGATTTTTGTGCTAAACCCCGCCGCCACCTTTCAATTCCACAAGCCAGCCCGCTGAAGCCGTAACCAGGCAGCAGGACAACCGCGGTAGTCTGCTACGGAGGACGGGTCGCGCCTGTCTCCAATTTTTAACCCGAAAACCGAAGTTGGCACACTGCGTTTTGCGCCGTTACGCTGTAGCGCAGACTTCCAGTCTGCTGTATCGCCGATTTCCAATCGGCAGCACTTGAGACGTTATTGGGCTTCCGAATTGCCAACGGCCCGCAGGCTGGAAACCTGCGCTACAATGCGAGACGCCCGATCAGCTTCGGTTTCCAGGTTTAATCTCCCAAGCACGTCCCCACGTGGCGAGCGGCCTCAACCCAGGGATGGTCCGGCGGAACCGTTTTGCGTTTGCCGGCCACCCGCTCCAGCGGCACGGGCTCCGTGCGGTCGCCGCGCGAAGCCACCATCACGCCAAAGACGTTTTCGTTGATCAGATCGCCGCAGGCGCTGCCCAACCGCGTGGCCAGCAGGCGGTCCGCCGCCGACGGTATGCCGCCGCGCTGAACATAGCCGAGGATGGTCACGCGTGATTCGAGATGGGTCAATTCCTCCAATTGCTTGGCAAGCCGCAAAGTGTTCCCCTGGTGCCGCGCTTCGAACGCGGCCAGTTCGAGCTTGGCCTCGTGTTTCTCCCGCTGATTCCGCGCCCGTTCCTTGCGCGACTCTGCCGTGACATAGGCACGCGAGTCTTCCTTGGCCATGGCGCCTTCCGCCACCGCCACGATGCTGAAATTGGTTCCCGCCCGGCTGCGCCGGCGGATGGCGTCGGCGATCTTGTGAACGTCGTACGCCAGTTCCGGAATCAAAATCACGTCCGCGCCCCCCGCTATGCCCGCCCCCAACGTCAGCCACCCGGCGCGATGGCCCATGATCTCGGCGACAATGATGCGATGATGGCTGTGCGCCGTGCTGTGCAGCCGGTCAATCGCATCCGTGGCGATGTCCAGCGCCGTGGCAAATCCGAAGGTCAAATCGGTCATCGCCACGTCGTTGTCAATCGTTTTGGGCAGGGTGATGACGTTGAGGCCGGCTTGGGCGAGGCGCAACGCGCTTTTTTGTGTGCCGCCGCCGCCAAGGCAAACCAGGGCGTCCAGTCCGTCGCGTTCATAATTTTTAACGATGACGTTGGTCATGTCGTGGACACGGCCATCAATCGTCATGCGGTGCGGCTTGTCGCGGCTGGTGCCCAGGATGGTGCCGCCCACCGTGAGAATGCCGGCCAGGGTGGATCGGTCGAGCTTGAGCCGCCGGTCTTCCACGATCCCGCGGAAACCATCCCGGAATCCGATGATTTCCATGCCGTAAAATCCGAGGGCGGTCTTTCCCACAGCGCGGATGGCGGCGTTCAATCCGGGACTGTCGCCGCCAGCCGTCAAAATGCCGATGCGTTTGGTCTTTGCCATGGTGCTGTGAAGCTAGCTCCCTGTGGTTTGCTGTCGAGAAAAAGTTAAAACGTAAATCGCACAAATCAACAGGGCCAAAAGCGAAATAATGGCGCCCCAGGCAAACGCGCCGTCACGGTAAATCAATTGCACGCGATGATGGCCCGCCGGAATTTCCATGGCTTGAAACGCATGATTCGCCCGCAGGAGGGGCACGGACTGGCCGTCCACCAGGGCCTTCCAGTCGTGATACCAAGTTTGCGCCACCACGACCAGGCAGGGCGCGGCCGCTTCAACCTCAAACCCGGCGCTTTGCGTGCCGAACCGCGGATTGATGATGTTTGCCGTGGCTGCGTTGGTGGCCGTCACCCGCAGCTTCGCTTCCGGCGGCAGCAAGACGATTTTGCTGCCGTCGAACCCGGGCTGGGTCAGGGCGCGCAGAGTATCGTCGTCGCCCAGAAACACCGGTCTTTGCCCGGCGGTCACCAGCGGCAGAAAATTGGTGCGCGCGCGCCAGTGGAACATTTCGTCCGAAGCGGTTATTTGCGAGACGCCCAGGAAATCCTCCAACGGCGGATAGTCGGCGTTGGTGGTGGTGTAAAAGAGCGACAGCACGTCGTCGCTTTCCCGCGGCGTGAGCGAGAAGAAGCCGTCCACCTTGGGCACGGCGTCCAGCAAATTACAGTTGCCGCAATAACCCTGCCGCTTGGCCAGGAAATTATTCTCCGGATCGCTGACGGCGAAGCGGGCAAATTCGAGCGCCGCCATTGGCGAAACCATGGCGCGCGATCTGCCCAAGGCCGGCTGCGGCCGCAGTGCCAACTTGGTGCGCGAAAGGCCAAACTGGTAGATCCACGGCGGCACCGTCGGATTTTGCGTCGGCTCGTGCGTGAAGACGTCGAGCCAGGCGACGACCACCAGGAGCAGCGGGGCAATCCGTTGCAGTCCGGTTGCCGGCGCCCGTGCCAGGCACAACAGCAACCCGCCGGTCAGCAATAGAAAAAAGGCGCGCGACAGCCCGTTGCGCAACGACGCGTGAACGTCATCCGTCGGGAACGGGAACCGCTGCGTCCAAAACAAAACCACCGCCAGGAGCGCCAGGAGCATCCCGCCGGTGAACCATGTGCGGCGGAGGAGTTTCGACCGGGAATTCTCGCTGTCGCCCTCACCCACCGAGACACCTCCCTCTCCCCCGCGCGGAGCAGGGGAGAGGGACGGGGTGAGGGGGTACTTAGGTTCAGCGCGAAGTGATAGCCCCTGCAATCGGGACCTCTCGCCGCGCAACCGTTCCAGGGCGAAAGCCGCCAGCAATGGCGCAATGAATGAAACGAACAGCAAGTATTTGACGGGGTAAGTGATCAGGCTCAGTTGCGGGATTACCTTGCGCAAAGCCGGATAAACCGGCGTGTTCCCGCCCAGGGCGCACAGCAGCGCGACCACGGCTATCGCGCCCAGCAGCCAGACCCGCCGGTTACGGGCCGGCCACACTGCCAGTAACCCGAGCCAGAGCGTCCCCAGGGAAAGGTAGTAGGACGACGTCCAATACTGGTCGTATTGGAGAAAGACGCTTTCGGTCCAAGTGCGGCCAAAAGCCATTGGCATGAGGAAATTGGCCCAGCCCCAGCCGGGCATGGACCAGCGCAAATCCGCGTAGCCGGATTCCCGTTGCGAATGCGCCACGAGATCGAGAAACGGCAACAATTGCGCCGCCGCCAATGCGATGACCAGCACGATCATCAACAAAAAACGCCAAAGCATCGCCCGGTGCGGAGGCGGCGCCGTCTCGCCGTTTTCGTCTCGCGGCACGCGGATCATTTGTTGGACCCAAAGCGCGAGCAGAATGAGCCAGGTGAAGAAAATGATTTCCGGTCCGCCGGCCAGCATCTGCATGGTGCCGACCAGCGCGGCCAGCACAATTTTTTCCCTTCCGCCGCGCCAGGCCGCTTCCACGGTGACCACGACCCAGGGCATCCAGCTCAGCGTGGCGATGTGGCTCGGCCAAATGAGCAGGTTGAGGGTGAGGCCGTTGAAGGCGAACGCCACGCCCGCAAACGCCGCCGCAAAATTATTTCCCGTCCAGCGGCGGGCGAGCCAATACATGCCGAAGCCCGCCGACCACAAATGAAGCAGGCAGAAAAAGCCCAAAGACCACCCCAACGGCAGCAGCAGGTAAATCAGCGACGGCGGGTAGAGCGGCATGGTGTTCCACTGGGCCAGGAACGGCACGCCGCAATTGTTATACGGGTCCCAGAACGGCAATTGGCCGCGCCGGAAACAATCCTGCTGAAAATGGGCGACCGGATAGGCGAAAAAACCGAAGTCGCGGACGACAAACGTTTGCAGGCCCAGCAGGACTTGCGGGAACGAGGCGAAAACCAACGCCGCCAGCAGCAACGCGAAGCGTCCCGGCGTGAACCAGTTGAACCCGCGGCCCTTCGCCTCGGCAATCTCTCTCATGAATCTGCCCGCATCTTATTCCTGAATCACAACCGGCGGCAAGCGCGGTGAGGGCGAAGGCTATGTTCACCACACTTCCACCGGGCCTTTAGGCACCGGGATGCTTTGGCGTTGCGTGGATGCCGGTTGGTCGCGCATGAAAGACGCCACCAGCGGCGGCGGACGGAAGCGCGGCAGCAATTCGCCGTGGTCGTCGGTGAATTGACGACGCCAGCGGATATAATTCTCCAGCACGTCTTGGAATTCGGCGCGCGTCGAAATTTGCACCGCTCGTTTGTTGAATTCATGGGACGGCCCGAAGCGCCGGGCGTACCACGGCGCGACTTTGCGAAACATGCGGCAACCGCCTTCCTCGCCGAAAACTTCAATCATCAAATCCAAATGACGGCACATTACCCGCACGCGCTCGGTGAAAGGTGGTTCGGGCGGCAAGTTTTCTTGTGCGGCGTCGCTGGCACCCAGACCAATGGCGGGCACGGAACTGCCCGTCCTGCCGCGGGTGGATTGCAGGTAGTCGAGCGTGTGCCGAAAAATCCAGGGATTGTAAAACGCGCCCCGGCCGATGCTCACGCCGCCGCAGCCGGTTTCGTCCAACATCTTCCTGGCCGCCTGTGGCGTCGTGATGTCCCCGTTGCCGATGACAGGAATGGCTTTGACCGCACTCACCACCTGGCGGATGCCGTCCAGGTTGACCACCCCGCCAAATCCTTGTTCGCGCGTCCGGCCATGAACAAAAATCGCCGCTACTCCGGCATCTTCGAGCACGCGGGCCAGGTCCGGTGCAGTGATGTTTTGGTCGTCCCAACCAAGGCGCATTTTGGCCGTGACAGGAATGGTCACGGCCTCGGCCATGCCGCGAACCAGCGTGGCGGTCCGATTGAGCTGGGTCATCATGGCCGAGCCGCCGCCCACGTTGCAGACTTTGCGGACCGGACACCCCATGTTGATATCTATGGCGGCCACGCCGCGGGCTGCGAGCATCAAGGCCGCATCGCGCATTTCTTCGGGCACGGATCCAAAAAGCTGGACGGCCAGGGGTGAATCGGCTGGCCGCGTTTCGATCAACTTGTACGCCTTGGCCCTCTTTTCCAGCAAGGAGCGGGCGTTCACGAGGTCGGTGGTGCAAAGGCCGACGCCCCCGATTTCCCGCACCACCAGGCGAAAGGGCAGGTTGGTGTACCCCGCCAGTGGCGAAAGACACAAGTTCGATTCCAGTTTCAGCAACCCGATCTGCATCATCCTAAATAGCCTGCCCTAAATATAACGATATTCGCGGATTGCGGAAGCGGCAACCGCATGATAGCTTGTCTTGCCGAACAATGTTTGACGACGACTCAAATCAAAGAAACGACAACGACCGCGGGCAGAAAAAGCCGCCGGGCGGGTTCAAGGTCCCCACGTCCACGTGGCTGGTGTGGATTGCCATCCTCGGGGGCATCCTGGCGCTGGTGCTCGTCCGGGGGCGTATGTCCACGCCGGGCGACGTAATCACGGAGTCCCAATTCTGGCAGTTGCAAAACTCGAACCAGATCGTAAGCGCGACCATCAACTTCACCTCTCAATCCACGCCGCTTACCCCCATTACCGGCACCTATTGGAAACCGGACGCCAACGGCAAGCGGACGGAATCCCAGTTTAGCTGCCCGAATTTCTATTTGACGCAGAAGATGGAGGATGAATTGCTGAACTCGGGCAAGATTGAGCCGGGACCGCCCACCAACGCGATGCTGTGGTCCATCGGCTATCAACTGCTGTTCTTCCTGGGTATCGCGGTCCTGTTTTGGTTTTTCTTCATCCGGCAGATCAAGATTGCCGGCAAGGGCGCGTTGAACTTTGGCCGCAGCAAGGCCCGGATGCTGGCCAAAGACCGGAACAAGACCACTTT
>JBEKMW010000017.1:0-55047 GCA_049523455.1 Verrucomicrobiota bacterium
CCCCCAATGACGTGATCAACCATTTGCAGATTCACTTGCGGCGCAGCGGCGCCATCGTAACGCTGCGCAAAACCGACCTGCGCAACCAGTTGTCCAGAAACGATTACTGGTATCGGGAGGAGGGCAAACGGTTGCAGAAGCGCATCGGCGGCGCGCGCTGCGACGCCTGGGGCATCCTGGCCGACAAGCATCCGCTGGGGCTGCAACACGTCAGCGACGAGGCCGTGGCCCAGGCCAACAACCAACACAAAACTTTGGGTGACATCGGCGCGGTTTTTGGGCCGGAAGGCGATCCGCGCAGAGGCCCGTTGTTTGCCATCATCGAAGGCGTGGAAAAGGCTGAACGGGAAAAGGAGGCGGCCTAAAAGAACCTGATTGCGCATGGAACGTTCGACCTGGAACATCTTAATAACATCCCAATTAACTCAATAACCAAGTTTTTTTATGCACCTGGCATTTCGCACCGACCCACTCATGCAAAAGTTTATATCGTTGACATCTCCCCTGCACGCCCACTTGGAAGGCATGTTCGGGCGCGCTCTTTATTGCAGCATTGTCAACCCGCTACGCCAGCCGGAAAATGAGGTTTTTCTGCTTCGGCCAGCCAAACCATCCGAGATCAGATGCCTGGCTCTTTGGCGGGTGGAACCCGAACACATCGCCACCCTTGACCAGTTGACATCGCTGGTCCGGCTGGCTTGGCCAAGATCCATCACCGATTGTCGCCTTTACTTGGATGAACAAAACCCTGCGGAAGCGTATCTGGTTGATATTTACGGGCAAAAGAGTTCCACCCGACCCCTTGCTTATTTTCGTCCCCGATCATCCAGGACCCTGATGAGTCGCTGTCTTAAGCTGGGAGGATTTTGCTGGCACGGGCCTGCCCAGGCGATAGAACCGTTCCTTAAATTGTGCTCGCCGCCCAGCGAAGCGCTGCCACGGAGCGGACTGGATGATGAAAATCAAGAAAACTGCGGGTTCCCCGATTAAAAACGAAAGGCGAAAACATGCTGCCTGACAACGAAAATCAGACATCGTCCACGGCGATACCAACGCCGGCCTGCGGGGCCGTAGCTTCCGCCTGCCAAGCTGTAGCTTCAGAGCGTAGGCTGGAGCGAAGGCCCGCCACGATGCCTACGGAGCGTTTGGCCTATTCCATTCAAGAAGCCGCTGACCTGCTTGGCGTCCATTATTTCAGCGTTTATCGGCTCATTGTGCGTGGGAAGCTCAAAGCGTGCCGGGCCTTGCGCGGCAAGTTGCTGGTGCCGCGGGCCGAATTGCTTAAATTGTTGCACACTCAATAAACTGGCGGACCTCTCACTTGGAGTCGCCGCTGCCTTCTGTAGCTCACCAAGTTCGTGTCCATGTAAAACCCCGACACATAAATGTTGGTGGGAATGGCATCACTCTCGCCGTCCAGCGTATCCCCCATGGTGAACGAACCCGCCGGAACCAGCGCCATGCCGTCGGCCGTGGGCGGGACCAGTGTCAGGCTCGGAAACCTCGCTGCCGCACCACTGGAGAGCGCCACGGCAGTCTGCGAAGGGCAATTGAAGGGAATCGCATCGGTGACGGTCGTCCAGTTCGCCGGAGTCAATTGGGAGGAACTTTGCAAAACGCCGTTGCTCCCGCCGGCGTTGGCCGGCCAGAACAGTATGATTTGATTGTTCGTCGGTACAATGCCAAGCGTTGGTTGCGCCAACGTGGAATGCATGCCGGCCATTGATGCCATTACGATCAAGAACCAGCGTGGTTTGGTTTTCATGGGTTTTTCAAGAGGCTTAAATTGACATTTCCCATATGATTTCTGGCCCACGGCAGCGTGGAACTTTTTGGTGATTTTTCGCGATTCTCTGTGCCATTCCGATTTCAGGGTTCCCGCACCATCCCAGTGCCATGCAACTTGTCGAAGCGGAACCCATTGTGAAGCGGGGCCGTCAGGTTTGAACAGCAGCCACATTTCATGCGGAACTCGATTTAGCTTCATTTAGGGTGAGCCGTTTTGTACGCCTTTCGTGAAAAAGTTCCAAAAACTTTCCCGTCAGCCGATTTAAGCTTCAGTCGTTTTTGGCAAACGGCGTCATTGGAACGGTTCGTTATTCTCGCGACTTCAGCGTCTGAATGTTTTGCAAGCAACCGAATTTCAGCCGGCTTCCACCAATTGTACCTCGGATTTTCGTACCGAATTCCCAGTTGAATCCGTTTATCGCGGACGGCGGCGTATGGCCGGCCGATACGTTTGGCCAAAGTGGAATCTGGGAATTTGCCCAACAGCCGGAGCTCTGGATCGGTCCACTGTCGATATTTCGGATTTGGCGCTGGCGGAATTCCCAGCTTCAATCGCCGGTTCTGAACAGAAGAAAGGGTTCTGCCCGACTTTTCGGCCAGTCGGCGATCGGGCATCGTTCCCAACAGTTTGGTTTCCTTCGCAGTCCACGCCATTACACTTGGCTGAATTCCGAGCTGACGTCGCCGTTCGCCAACGGTCGACCGGTCACGGCCAATTTTCCGCCCGACCGCTTCATCGCTAGCAGTTCCCAAAAGCTTTTCCTCAGCTTTCGTCCAGGGCCGACGCTTGGGTTTTATGGGCGGGAGTTTGTTTCGTTGCCTTCGATTGCGCACCGCCGAGAATTTGCGTCCGGTCAGACGAGCAACTTCTTCATCGCTCTTCCTGCCAAGGAGTCTTTCCTCGTTCTTGGACCAACGCTTCGCCGCCAAGAGATCATCGACTCCGTCGATTTTGCGAAGCCGTCTTTGGACACGAACGGCTTCAGGGGAACGCCCCGTCAATCGGGCAACTTCGGCATCTGGCTTTTTGCCCAATTGCTGAAGTTCTTCTTCGGTCCATTTTCGATACCGAATTCGGAAAAGCGGGATACCGAGGCATTCGCGCTTTGCTCGTACAGAGGTCAAAGTTCGCCGCAGACGCTTGGCAAGGACGTGGTCATCGGCTGTGCCCATCAATGCCTCTTCCTGCGATGTCCAATGCCGCCGCGTGTAAATAAACGGCAGTACGCCCAGCTTTCGACGTTGCTCTTTAACCTGCCGTTCGCTGCGCCTGATTTCCTTTGCAATTTGCTGGTCGCTGTTGGTACCTAACAATCGTTTTTCCCCTTGCGTCCATGGCCGATCCAAAAAATGAGGAATTCCCAAATGCGCACGCCGTTTTATGATGGAGGCAGCACTGCGATTTAATCGGCGCGCGATGACGATGTCGAAATCGGTTCCCAGCATTGCGTCGTCTTTTCCGGACCAGGGCCCTGGCACGCCCTTTGGGATGAACCGCGGAATTCCAAGCAGACAACGTTTGGTGACAATGGCTTGAATGCTCCGTCCCAAGCGCCGGGCCAGCTCGGCATCCTGACGTTTTCCGAGGAGTTGCAGTTCGCCGACACTCCATCTCTTCACAGACATCGAGGGACATTCTGCAAAAATCGGCCATTGGAGCAAGGCAGGACCGGGGTTGTGGAACTCGCTGATACACTATTTTTTATGATGTACAAACTATGCATGTCCGGTTGACTGACAAATCCAGACCAGAACACAAGCTGTAGAATGAATAGGAAAATGATAATTTCAAAGACAATCTGTAAGCTCACGCTTTTGGTATCTGCTCAGAACAAACGGCTGCGCCAAGGTATAAAGGTCAATCACCGTGTAATCCTTGCCTGGTTGCGCGCCGCCCTGCATCAACGACTGCTCAATAAGACCTGCCGTTATCAGGAAAACGTCTGCAAATGCTTTATTACCATAAAGTTCCGGCAACTCCAACAAAGGTTTGTTTTTCATATTTATGAGCATATTAATTAAAGGCAAACGAGTGACG
Organism: Verrucomicrobiota bacterium; assembly: GCA_049523455.1. Taxonomy (GTDB): domain Bacteria; phylum Verrucomicrobiota; class Verrucomicrobiia; order Limisphaerales; family UBA11358; genus UBA11358. Next base: position 3,827 of record JBEKMW010000017.1, read on the forward strand.
GCCACAGATTATGTCGTCGGCACGCCGCAAGGCAACGACAGAAAGCGCAAAGAGGCACTGTTCCGACAGTGGCCTAATTTGCGCCACTGGAAAGGAAGGCACAAACATTCCGGCTGACAAGTTTTCGAACGGATTTAAAATCGTCACATGCGCACGGGAACCGCGTCACTTGGGGATCAAGAGCGGTTTTGTCTGACGCTTGAATCGAGGTTTTGAACCACGTGATTGAGAGGAAACAGTTGGAACGACGACGGTAGCCAACTCGTCATCCGACGGTGATGGAGCCCCCGTTTCCGCCGAACCAGGCGCCAGGGATGAACCCAGCGCGCGGGACATCCGGTCCAGGAGCGCAGCCTCAATGAGTTGCGCCCGACTTTTGCCGGTCCGCTTTGACTCGTCGGCCAGGAACTGCTCGATCAGCGGGCCGAACTGGCGCTGTTGCAGCAGCAGGTCTTCCAGCACGACGACTTGAACGCGGCCGGTCTTCTCCACCAGCTCCATGAGCGCCTCATCCGCCTCCTTCAGGAAGTGATAATTTCGGAGCGGCCCCTTGTTTTTCTTCGGTCTCATGCGGCAAATATAAAGACATCCATAGTTTTGTAAATATGAATATTTATTTTTCGTTGCAATGATAAAGACGCGTCTTTACGATTGCGGCATGACTTTCAAACGCCCTCCCGGCCGGCCCGCCAAAGGCGCCGGCCGCCTGCGCAACATGCGCCTGGTCAAGGCCGCCGACGATTTTTTGACCCAGGAAAAGCAGCGTTCCGGCAAACCCGACATGACCCTGGTCATGGAATGCGCCCTGTTGGAATTGGAAAAAATCAAGCCTCCGATCCGGGACACGATTTACCAGCGGGCGCTGGCGCGCAATAAACCTTTGTCAACCGGTCGGGGTGTAGAATCCGCGCGCCCCCGCGCGGCCGTGCCCAACCCATGCGGCTCGGCGGCAAATCCCGGAGAACACAGGCTTGGCCGTCCAACCTTGAATATTGAGCACCCGGCCTGAAGACGTTTCCGGCGGTGAACAACAATCGCTGCACCCAATCACCCGCGCGACCCGTTGCCGCGCAGCCGGAAATCCTTTCCCGCCCTGCCTCGACACGGACCGTTCGCAAGCCAACCGTCAAGGGCTCCATAGTTTTAAAAAGCGTTTGTTTCAAATGCCATAGCCCATTCGAATACCGGTCGCATGTCACGGCTCAGGGCAAACCGCTCAACGGCACCTGCCGCCATGTATGCGACGACTGCCGGGCCCGTCGCAAACGCTGGCTGGACAAGAGGCGCAAGCGACTGGTCGTGGCGCCGATTCGCAAGCTCTCCCTGCGGGAGCAGCGGGCCAGGCCCGGCGAATTCACCAGCCGGCGCCTGATTGCCAGGCATCTGGGCATCCCGCCGTCGCTGGTGGCCGACATCGAACGGTCCGCGCTGCACAAGCTGCGGAGCTCGCCGGAATTGAAGGAAGCTTTCCGGCAATACCAGGAGGAGGGCATGCCGGCGATTGAGGAGCTGGTGAAGACGTTGCGGACTCCCTGCTCTGAGCTGTTGCTGGGATACCAACTGGAAGTGGCAGATTTCCGGCGTGTTTATGAACGGCTGGAAGCGGAGGGCCTGCATGAAGAGGCCCAGCAGGTGCTCAAAGGCATCATCGGCTGCCAGCAAGTGATTTTTGAGCGGACTGGAGAGCGATTATGAATGACAAGTCTGTGCTGTTTCTGCCTCGTTTGCCGGCCCGTTTGGATGTCAATCAAGCGGCAGAGGTCCTGGGATTCTTGCCCCATGAAGTCCCCGTGCTCATGAAGGTCGGCCTGCTCCGGCCCTTGGGACGACCCGCCGCCAATGGCCACAAATTCTTCTGCGCGGCAGAGGTTTTGGAATTATCGGATAACCGCGACTGGCTGTCCCGGGCAACCTCCGCCATATCCAAGCGCTGGCAGGAAAGAAACCGCGCGGCCAAAGAACAACAAACGTTTCAGCGTCAACCGGCCAACGCCAACGACCCAAGAATTTGATTCATTCATTTGACATTCACCGCAGCCGCAAAGGGCAGGGGATGACTTGCGCCTTTCTCGCATAAACCCGGTGAACCGCTTTCGCAGCTCCGAGCGGAGAGCATCCCCGTGTCTTCCAAGTCGTTCCGCTGTGGCACGCCACTGCGACAAGGCAGGCAAACGCCAGCGGAAGTACGAACTTCGGATGGCAGCAGTTCGTGAAGCGTTTGCCGCCGGTCGAAGCTGAAGGGGCGCGAGCGGGATCAATTCCTCGCCCGCGCCTAGTTTTTAAGACGCTTTGGCAAGTGATTCTTCAGCCTCGTGCAACGATACCGTCTTCCCCTCGTAATTTTCCATCGATGGACAGATGGCGATACCGTCGCGCGCATATTCGCGGTGAACCGCAAGGCTGGCGTGTCCTAGTGCGCTTTGGGCAAAACGTTCGGGCATTCCCAGCCGTTTTGCACGGGCTGCCCAAGCGTAACGGTAGCTGTGAAGGCTGATGCCTTCGATTTTCAAAAGTCGGCAGCGCCGACGAAACTCCGCGGCTCGATCTTTGTCCTTCAAAGTGGATATTTTTGGAAACAGCGAACCTTCCGCCGGCAAACTTTTCAAAAGCGCTTCGAGGCGGGATCCAATTTCCAGGACACAGGGTTCTCCCGTCTTCCGGCGGTGATACGATAGCAATCGGTTTCTCCAATCAATGTTGGCCGTCGTCAGACTCGCCCCATCCGTCTGCGCCGAGCCGATTTCCCAAAGCAATTCGTAATACAATCTCCGCTCCGTATTGCTATTTTCGGCTTGGATGATTTTTTGATGTTCTTCAAACGTGATGGCGCGTTTGAATTTCTTTTCCTCCTTCGGCCAGAGTTTTTGAGGGATGACGGGCGCCAGAAGCCACCCCATACCCAAGGCCAGATTATGGATGCAGCGCAAGATGTGGTTGGTGAACACGCCACCAGCTTTGAGAACGACCTGAAAATCCTCCGCCGTCGTCTCCACTAGCCGCCTGTTGCGGATGATCTTGAACGCCGCGCCTTTGACCGCCCGTTCCCGGCGCAGTCGGGTGCTGTCCTTTTTCACCGCGCAAAATTCCTGCATCACGAAAGCCCAGGTGCGTTCGACCAGCTTGGGGTCGGTACCAACCAAATAGGCTTTGGCGATGGAGATGTTGATGGCCGGTTGTGCGGCCGCCTCGTTTTTGGCACGGATGATCCGTTTGGCTTCCTCCCGGTCGCTGGTTTGCAGGCTCTCCCGTTTGCCAGTATCCGAATCGAAAGAGAAGAACAACTTGTTCCGCTTGCAGAGCCAGTACTTTTGCTTCATAGACGCCTTTCAGCATAGGCGTCTCCGAGCTTTTCGCTTACCGTGTAGCGGGCGGATAGTGACGGGATTCACGCAGAATTGTGCCGCATTTATTGGTCGGCATCCCGTTTACTACACGTTTTACTACACACTTTGGCATTTTTTGCCGTCTACCGACTGGAGCTGTCGTTGTCCTCCAACGACTTATGAAATTGGCTCCAGAGGCAGGGCTCGAACCTGCAACCCGCCGGTTAACAGCCGGCTGCTCTACCATTGAGCTACTCTGGAACCCAAACTATCACCCGCCGGTTAATCCCGACCAGTCGGGACTCTGCCATTGAACTGCTCTGGAGCCCAAGCGGCGCATACACTATCAGCCGTTATCGCCACCGTCAAACCGATTTCCCCGCCCCCTGGCAACGGGGACAATAGAACGTGCTGCCCGCCCCCTGAACCATGCGTTTGACCGGCCGCCCGCAGCGGCGGCAGGGCTCCCCGGCGCGCCCATAAACCCACAACCGCTCCAGACGGAAATCGCGCCCGTCCGGCGCTGGCCCAAGATAAAAGAGCCCCTTCGTTTTGCCTCCGCCGAAATTCAACGGCACGGTGCTGCCCCGGGCAATTGCCTCGGCTAACACCTGGCGAATCGCGCTCCAAAGCCGCCGCACCTCCGTCGCCGTCAGTCGGTTGGCCGCACGGCGTGGAGAAATCCGCGCCCGGAACAGCGATTCACTCGCATAAATGTTCCCGATGCCAGCCACCAGCCGGCAGTTCAGGCATGATTCTCCGTCAAGACGTCCCGGAACCACCTCGCGGCGGTGCACGCAGCAAGGCCAGTACTTGTTCATCGGTAGTCTCGTCGAATTTTTCATAATACTGGCCTACTGCGCCAAAAGCCGGGTCTGCCAGCAACGCCACCACGTCGTTTGCCGCCCCCGCCACCCGCTCCACCGCAGTGGGCGAAGCCACTGGAACGGCCACGACCACGTTGCGCGCGCCCTGCCGCCGGGCGGACAGCACGGCCGCTTCCGCGGTGGCACCGGTGGCCAATCCGTCGTCCACCAGCAACACGGCCTTTCCCTCCAGCGCGGGCGGCGGCGCGCTGTGGAACCGCGCCCGATAGGATTGCAGGCGCTCGGTTTCCTCGGCGATCACATTCTCCAATTGCATGCGCACCAGCGGATTTTTCCCTATGGATGCTTCGTCGAGGATGACCACATTCGATTCGGCGAGCGCGCCCACGGCGAATTCGCGATGCAAAGGATGCCCGATTTTGCGGACGATCAGCACGTCCAATGGCCGTTCCAGCAGTGCGGCCACTTGGGCGGCCACCACCACCCCGCCGCGGGGCAGGCCCAGCACCACGTCAACGGCCAGCTTCAGTCGCCGCAAGTGCCGCCCGAGTTGTCGTCCCGCTTCCTCGCGCGAAGCGAATTTCATAGACCCCCGTCATCCCGTGACCAGCGTGCCGACTTTCTCGCCCAGGATGACGCGCCGGAGATTGTGCGGTTTGAACGAATCGAAGACGATGATGGGCATCTTGTTGTCCATGCACAGTGAAAACGCCGTCGAATCCATCACCTTGAGCTGCCGCTGCAGGGCTTCCAGATAGGTAATTTGCGCGAACCGTTTGGCTCTGGGATTCAACTGCGGGTCCCGGTCGTAAATCCCATCCACCTTCGTCGCTTTCAAAATCACTTCGGCGCCGATTTCGTTCGCGCGCAGCGCGGCGGCGGTGTCGGTGGAAAAATAGGGATTGCCGGTGCCACCGCCAAAGATGACCACGCGCCCTTTTTCCAGGTGCCGCACCGCCCGGCGGCGGATGAACGGCTCGGCGATCTGCGACATCACGATGGCGCTTTGGACGCGGGTGGGCACGCCGATTTTTTCCAACGCATCCTGCAAGGCCAGCGCATTGATGATGGTGGCGAGCATGCCCATGTAATCACCCGTGGCGCGCTCGATGCCGCGTTCGCTGCCCGCCAGGCCGCGAAAGATGTTGCCGCCGCCCACGACCACCACCACCTGGACCTCCAACTCGCGCACTTCGCGGATTTGTTCGGCCATGCCATGCACCGCCTGCGGAGAAATGCCCACACCGCTTTCTCCGCCCAGCGCCTCGCCGCTGAGCTTGAGCAGGACCCTGGAATACTTTGGACTTTTTTTGGCGGTCATGCGACTTGGGGCGCGTGAGCAATCACGCCGCTCTTTTAGCAACCGCCGTGCGCCACGTCAAATGAATCCGCGCTCCGTTGGTGTCCGAATTTCAGGAGCGCGGCATTTATGCCGCTTCATCGGCCAAAGCACTTCGTGGCGTCAAGCGGGCTGAGCCCGCGCTCCGGCAGTGGTTTAATCCCGAAAACCGAACTTCAAATGGGGAGCGCGCCCGCCCCGGGCGCAGTTTTCCGCGCCCTCGCGGAAAACCTCAGACGCACCGAAAAGTTTTGCAGGTGGGGATACCTCTGGCCCACAAGAGCTGCCTACGAGCCCGTATGCACTTCACGCGTTCGCCGCGCTTTCGCCCACTTGGAAGCGCACGAACCGGCGGATGGTAATCTCGTCTCCCAACTGCCGGGCGATTTGCGCCACGTGCTCCTTCACGCTCACCTCGGAGTTCCGCTTTACGAAACCCTGGTCCACCAGACAGTAGGTCTGGTAAAACTTTTCCAGGACCCCTTGCAGGATTTTTTCCATCGCCTGCGGCGGTTTGCCCTTGAGCCGGTCGGATTGCGCCGCAATTTCGCGTTCACGTGCGATGACGTTCGCCGGCACCTGCTCGCGCGCCACCGCCTGCGGGCTGCCCGCCGCAATCTGCAGGGTGATGTCCTTGACCAGTTGCTTGAAATCTTCCCGGCCCACGGTCTCCGCCTTGCCCGCGCCGACTTCCACCAGCACGCCCACTTTCGCGCCGGTGTGGATGTAGCCGGCAATCAGCCCATTGCCATTCACTTCCATGCGCGCATTTCGCGCAATTTTGATGTTCTCCCGGATTTTGCCCACCAGCGCCGCGCGCTCAGCCTCAAAATCCGCCTTGGGATCGGCGGCGAGCCGCTTCGCCACGTCGTCACAGAACGCGCGGAACGTGTCATTGCGCGCCACGAAATCCGTCTCGCTGTTCACCTCCACCAGCACCCCCAGCTTGCCGCCGGGCGCCAGGTACTGGGCTATAACGCCCTCCTTGGCTTCGCGCGCAGCCTTCATGGATGCCGTCGCTTGGCCTTTTTTCCGAAGGATGTTGATCGCTTCCTCGGCGTTGCCTTTCGCCTCGGTGAGCGCCTTTTTGCAATCCATCATGCCCGCGCCGGTCATCTCCCGGAGCCGGGCCACGTCAGCAGCAGTAAAATCAGCCATAGTTACAGTTCAAAGTTCAGTGTTCAAAGTTCAAGGTTTGGAGGTACGTGCCAGGTCGGGACTCGCCCATCCTCGCGTAGTGTGTCCCTGCGCCTTTACGCAGTCGCGTTGGCCGGCGCGCTTGCCGGCGTGGGCGGATTATCGGCCGCGACCGGTTCCACCGCCTGCGCCGTCTCCACCTTCTCGCCTTCCGCGGCCGCGGGCTTGCGCGCGTGTTTCGATTCAAACTCCGCCTGCGCCAGCATCACCGTCTGGCCGATGGTCGCCAGAATCATCCGCACCGAGCGGATGGCGTCGTCGTTGCCCGCCATCGGATAGTCCACCAGATCGGGGTCGCAATTGGTGTCCACGATGGCCACCACCGGGACCTTCAGCTTGCGCGCTTCAGCCACGGCGTTGTGCTCCCGCTTGATGTCCACCACGAACATCGCGGCGGGAATCCGGTCCATGCCGCGGATGCCGTCAAAATATTTATGCAGCCGCGCCGCCTCGCGGCGGATCATCGCCTGCTCTTGTTTGCCATATTTGGCCAGCGTGCCGTCCGCGTCCATCTTCTCGATTTCCTTGAGCCGCGCAATGGAGCGTTTGAGCGTGTTGAAATTGGTCAGCGTGCCGCCTAGCCACCGTTCCGTCACGTAAAACTGCCCGCATTCCTTCGCGCATTCCTTGATGGCCTGTTGCGCCTGTTTCTTGGTGCCCACGAACAGCACCCTGCCCCCCTTGCGCACCGTCGTGGCCAGAAAATCGCACGCCGTCTCAAGCTGGGCCAGGGTTTTGCTCAGGTCAATGATGTGGATGCCGTTCCGCGCGTCGAAAATGAACGGCTTCATCTTGGGATTCCAACGCCGCGTTTGATGCCCGAAGTGGACGCCCGAATCGAGCAATTCTTTGATGCCAATGCTTAACACAGTATTTCCTTTGGTTGCCACCCCGCTCTTTCTAAAGCTTCGCAGCGACGCCGGCCTTCAGGCATGGCGGTATCTGCGCTCAACTACGCTCTTGGCAAAAGCTCCAGAAAGAGCGGGGCATCCCGCGGAACACGGGATTAATGTTCGATGTTGTTGTGGTCTGCCCCGGCCCTTTGGTTCTTCGTCCGGTATTGGCCGGATCTCTCGGCGCCCCAGGCCGCATGTACTCCATGCGAAAAGACCGTTTCCCCTTCCGCCAACCTTGGTGAAAGGGACACTTACTATAGCAAAAAAACGCGGAGTGGCAATGCCAATTTTAAGCAAAGCAGAGAACCCGGCTCCCGACCCTCGACTCATGCAGATTTCCGCCTTAAAATCTTCCCATGCTGGTTTTTCTAAACGGTCAATTTGTGACCGAAACGGAGGCGGTCGTTCCCGTGAACGATCGCGGCTTTACCTATGGCGACGGCTTGTTCGAAACCATGCGCGTCGTCCAAGGCCACCCGTTCCGGCTGGCACAGCACCTGGAACGGCTCATGCGCGGGGCCGAATTCTTGAAAATCAAACCGCCCTTCACACCCAGGGAATTGGAAAAATTCGCCGGACAACTCATCGAGCAAAATCGCATGCCCGAAGCCGTTCTGCGCGTGGCGCTGAGCCGTGGACCCGGCGAACGCGGTTATACCCCCGGCGGCGATCCCCGGCCAACCACTGTCATGACCCTGCACGCAGCCTCTCCCGTGGTCCCCGCAAATCCGGCGCGCTGGAGCCTGGTCACGTCGTCCCTTCGCCTTCCCGCAGCCGACCCCCTGGCCGCGTTCAAAACCACCAACAAGTTGGTCCACGTGGTGGCGCGGATGGAAGCCGTCGAAAAAGGCGCCGACGAGGCGCTCTTGATCAACACCAACGGCGAAGTGGCCGAGACCGCAGGCGGCAATCTGTTCTGGGTTTATCGCGACAAAATCTGCACGGTGCCAACGGGCCGCGGCGTTTTGCCGGGCATCACCCGCGCCGTCGTGTTGGAAATCTGCCAGGCCCTTGGCTTGCCCACCAACAAGCGGGTCGTCAAACCCGAGTCGCTCCGCAACGCCGACGGTATTTTCATCACGCAAAGCGCGCTGGGCATTGTCACGGTGGCTGCCTGGGACAACGAGCCCGTCGCCTCCTCGCCGCTGACCGACCAGATCTGGCGCGCCTATTGCGAGCTGCTCGCGAAGCCCTGACTTGAATGTCGCCGGTAAAGCAGGAAGTTGGCTTCCCGTCTCAATTCTTCCTCGTCAAACCGGCGGCGACTCTTTAGTCTTGGATTCGTTATGGACACAAGCCGCCTCGTGTTTTGTGGGCTTGCCGGAATTTTTTTTGCCGGCCGCACGTTGCTGGCCGGCGTCCCATCGCCGAACCCGGTTGTCAGTACCCCCCCGGTTTATGTGGCGGACTTCTCCCACTCCAATGATCCGATGCCGCCCGGCGTGCTGGCCTGGGATGAGACCAGCAAAGCCGTTGACGTCCCCGACGGCCAGGACAAGGTTCAATTCGTCTTCAGTTTCACCAATATTGCCAGCGCGGTTGAAAAGGCCTGGAACACCAATGTTGCCACCCTTGCCAGGGTCAGGGCCGTTACCAATTCGTTTCTCTGGCGCCAAAAGGTCTCGTTCGCAACCAATTTTACGACCGTAACGAATACCGGTTGGGCCACGAATACCACGCCCATTTCCGTCACCATCGGCACCGTTCAGCCTTCCTGCCATTGCACCACGGCGCAATTGCCGCCGTTGCCGTGGACCCTTGCGCCCGGCACCAATGGCCAAATCCACCTTACCGTGGACATTGTCCCAGGCCAGGCCGGCACGCAGTTCAAAACCGTCAAAGTTTCGACGGACAAGGGATCCGTGACGCTCGTGCTGCGCGTCAACCTCTTGCCGCCGGTCATCCCCACGCTGTCGGAGGAAGAACGCGCCCGCGACCTCGCGGCGGCCACGGTTGACCGGCAGGCGGTCTTCCGCGGCGATTGCGCCAAATGCCACGTCAAAAACGTCACCGGCAAATACGGCCTGCCTCTGTACCAGGCGGTGTGCGCCATCTGTCATGACGCCACCAATCGCGCCGCCGTGGTGCCGGACTTGCACTCGCTCAAGACCCCCACCAGCGCGGAGTTCTGGCATACTTGGATTACTTCCGGCAAACCCGGCTCATTGATGCCCGCGTTTGCCAGCGCCCAGGGCGGCCCGCTCAATGATATGCAAATCGCCACCCTGGTCAGCTACCTCAATGCCACCATCCCCTCGCACGTGCCAGCGCCAGCCCCGCCGCTGACAAATGCGCCGACAGGCGTTCTTCGCCGGTTCTTTGGTGGTCCTGACTCGCACGTGCCGCCTCCGCCGGTGACGAATGCGCCTGCGCTGCCGCTGATAGCGCAACCGGATGCCAATGGCTCGCCCGTGCCGCCTCCGCCGCCTGCCAATGCGCCGGCCAAATGATCCCCGCTTGGGTAGTGGGCCATTTTGGTTTGGAGTTCCGCGTTTACGCGGTCCGCCTGAAGGCGGACCCCCAAACATTCTGCAGATTAAGCCACCACCCTGACTTGCGGAATCCTGCCCGCTCGCTATGCTGTCAACCATGACAGCAAAACTGGTTGACGCAACCAATCATCAGCGGATAGCCGCCCTGGGCGAACAGGTTCTGGCTGGCGGAAGCATTTCCCGCGACGAGGCCTGGTGGCTCTTCCACCTTGAATATTCGGCGGACATCTTTGATTTGCTCTCCTGGGCCAACCGCGTCCGCGAACATTTCAAAGGCAACAAAATTCACCTCTGCTCCATCGTCAACATCAAGGCCGGCGGCTGCCCTGAAAATTGCAGGTTCTGCGCCCAGTCGGCGCTTTACCAGACCGATGCTCCGCGTTACGGCCTCGTGGAATCGAACGCCATTCTCGCCGCGGCCGCCGAGGCGCAGGCCAACGGCGTCACCGGCTTGGGACTCGTCGCCGCCTGGCGCGGACTCGAGGAAGGGCCCGTGCTGGACGAGCTTTGCGCGCGCTTCGAGGAATTGAAGCACAGCGGCCAGGCACGCCCGGACGCGTCGCTGGGCATCATCTCAAACCAGCGCGTCGCCGACCGCCTCAAAGACGCCGGTGTCGAATGCTATAACCACAACCTTGAATCTTCGCGGCGGTTCTTTCCCCAGGTCTGCACCTCGCATACCTACGACGAGCGATTGCAAACCGTCCGGCACCTGAAACAAGCCGGCATCAAGATTTGTTCCGGCGGCATCATCGGTCTGGGCGAAACGCGCGAAGACCGTTGCGACCTCGCGTTTTCGCTCAAGGAAATCGGCGCGAACGTCGTGCCCATCAACATCCTCAACCCCATCCCCGGCACGCCCATGGCCACCACCCCGCCCCTGCCTGTCCTGGAGATTCTCAAGACCATCGCCTGCTTCCGCTTCATCCTGCCGCGCCAGGAGATCATGATTGCCGGCGGCCGCGTAGCGAACCTGCGCGACGCCCAGAGCCTCATTTTCATGGCCGGCGCCAGCGCGCTGATGGTCGGCAACTATCTCACCACGTTGAATCAGCCCGTGGAAAAAGACCTGCAGATGCTCAAAGACCTCGGCCTCGACCCGAAGTGGGACAAACACGGCTTCAGCGATCAAGAGGATAAACCGGGAATAGCGTTGAATAGCGTTGAATAGTGTTGAAATCAGCGGCTTACAGCCTTTTATTTCAGGGGTTGCGTGGGAGAGTTTATGCATGGTCCGGAGGAACCGGTGAAAAGGGTCGGCTCGGCAAGGGGGTCCGGCCTTCGCCTGGGCTACGGCCCGGCAGTGGGGGGGTGTATTTACCCCCCTTCCCCCCTGAACCCCGGTAGGGCCGACCTGCCGGTCGGCCTCGGACGCTACCAAACAGCCACGAGACGACGGCGCGCACGGACTCCGACATCCGATGTCGGGGGAGTGACGCGCCCTACCGAAATCAGGGCAATCAAGGGCAATCATGGGCGCTAAAGGTCACGACAGGAGGCCTTCCACGAACCCCGAAGCGTGAGCCCCCACATCCAATGTCGGAACAAAAATCCGCAACACTATTACACACTATTACACCTTCCTGCGCGGCACCCGGAAGCATGAACCCCGATATCGGATTTCGTCCCCACCATTTCAACTCCGGTTTTCGGATTGAAAATTTGGTCTTGGTGGGACAGATTACCCGCCAACGAGGGCCATACCGCCATGATGACGACCAAAATGTACGATTCCTTGAACCGCTTGATGAAAATTTACCCATGAAAACCTGCCCGCTCCGTACTTCGGTTATTGGCAGCTATCCGTTTCCGGGTTGGCTGGAATTCGCGACGCAACATCTTGATGAGTTCGGCGCCGCCGACCGGGCCGAGGTGCAGGACGACGCGGTCATCGCCGCGTTGCACGACCAGTTGGCGGCGGGATTGGATGTGATCACCGACGGCGAGCAAACGCGGCTGGATTTCAACTTGTCCTTTTACGGTTATCTCGAAGGTATCTCGTTGGAATCCTCGTCGTCGCGCCGTTTCGGTCCGCCGGCGCACGACCAGCGGGGCAAACATCAGGTGACGGGCGAGCTGCTGGCACCCCGCGGACTGGGGGTGGTGGAGGAATTCAAACGCCTGCACCGCTTGTTCCATGCGGAGAAGCGCGCGGGGTCGGTTACGCTCAAAGCGAGCGTGCCCGGTCCTTACACCATGAGCGGTCGTTTGGCGCCAAACCGGCAATATCCCGACCGCTGGGCGCTCACCGAGGCGCTATTGCCGATCGTGCGGAAGGAACTGGAAGACCTCACGGCCGCCGGTTGTACGGAGATCAGCGTGGATGAACCCTCGATGAGCTGCTACGCCTACCGGGAGGACCCGCGGCGCTTCGTGGACATTTTCAACCGAACGGTCGAGCCGATCGTGGGGCGAACGCGCGTTTGCAGCCATCTTTGTTTCGGCAATTACAAGGCCCGGGCCGTGGGGCTGCGCCGGATCGCGCCCATGTTTCCGGCCTTCCTGAACTTCCAGTGCGACGAAATGCACGTGGAGATGGCCAGCCGCGAGTTCGCCGAAATTGAACTCATCGCGCCAATCGCCAAGCGCAGGGACGCGGCGGTGGGCATCGTGGACGTGAAGAGCTATTACATCGAAACCCCGCGCGACATCGCCGACCGGGTGCGCCTGTGCCTGAAACATGCGCCGGCGGACCGGCTGGTGTTCGCGCCGGATTGCGGGTTGAGCCAGACGGCGCGCTGGGCGGCGCGGGAGAAGCTTACGAACCTGGTCGCCGGAGTGCGGCTGGTGAAAAAGGAGTTGGGCCTGGCTGAATAAAATGAAAGCGGCGTTCCAAAAAGACGAAGCCCTGCTGGCGGACATCGCGCAGGCCCGGGCGGCGGGCCGAGCCCGGATTTGGTGGCTCGGCCAGAGCGGCTTCCTGGTTCACACGCCAACGGCCACCGTGCTGTTTGACCCGTATCTCTCCGATTCGCTGACGAAAAAATATGCCGCCACGGACAAGCCGCACACGCGCATCACCGAGCGGGTGATTGCGCCGGTGTGGCTGACCGGGATTGATGTCATCACCAGTTCGCACCATCACACGGACCATCTGGATGCCGAAACGCTGCTGCCGTTGCTGCAGGTGAATCCCCAAGCCAAGCTTCTCATTCCGCGCGCGAACCGGGCGTTTGTTTTGGAGCGGCTGGGGAGAGTGGAAGACCGCCTCGTGGAAACGGATGCGGGTGACCACGTGAGCGTGGCGGGTGTGACATTTCATGGCATCCCCGCGGCGCATATTACGGTGGAGCGCGATGAACAAGGCCATTGCCGGTTCTTGGGCTACGTGGCGCGTCTGGGCGGCAGGACGATTTACCACAGCGGCGACACATTGTTGCACAACGGTTTGATTCCCGCGCTGATTCCGTTCAAACCCGACCTGGCGCTCGTGCCCATCAACGGCAACCGGCCCGAGCGCCGGGTGGCGGGCAATCTGGACGGGCGCGAGGCGGCGCAGGTGTCGCGCGCCATCGGCGCGGCCCTGGCCATTCCGCATCATTTCGACCTGTTCGAGTTTAATACCGCCGCCCCGGACGAGTTTGAAACGGAATGCCGCCGGCTCGGCCAGCGATTCCGGACCTTGCGCCATGGGGAAGGGATGGATTTGTGAAGCGGGGCGTGGGTTTCAAGTTGCAGGTTGCAGGTTGCAGGTTGCGGAGCGTTGAATTAGTTAAGCGGTGAATGTCGGCGGCGCTCTGCCGAGACGCCGGTACGGTGAACAGGGCGCATCTTGAGATTGCCCCCGATTACAACAACGCCGGAACGCGGCGTTTACGCCGCTTCATCGTTCGAGAGCCCATAGCCCAATCGTTGGTTAATTCCCGCTCGGACACTGAAGCGGCCTGAAGGCCGCGCGCCGGGGGCGGTGTGCGGATGCGCCCCGGTGAACAGGAAGTGGCAAAATCACGTTGCACGAACGCCGAATGCGGTTATGTTGGTGTACTATGAGCTGGGAGCAAATCTCTTCGCTGGCGATTGTGGCCGCGGCGGCCACGCTGTTAGTGCGCGGGCAATTCCGCCGGCGGCGATTCAGTTTTGAACGAGACACGCATTGCGGCTGCGCGAGTCACGCGGGCTCCGCCGCGGAAAAAAGCTCGATATTATTTCACGCGCGAAAGGGCGGCCGGAGCGCGGTGGTGGTTAAAATAAAGTGAATCGGTTTTGCTTGCTTATTGGCGGATAAGCCGCTATAATCTCTCATCATGGCCGTAACGAAAGTGAGTTCTGCGGTTCATTTCATCTCCCGGGCGGCTGGGGTGCGCGGGCGCGAAGACTCGGTCAGCGGACATTGGGTTCCGAACACCGACGTTTACATCACGGACACCGGCTTGGTGGTCAAGGTGGAGCTGTCGGGCATGAAAAGCGACAGCCTGGAAATAACCGTCGAGGGCCGATGTCTGCGCATCAGCGGCAATCGTCCGGACGGGTGCCGGGCGCCGAAATGCAGTTTTTTAGTGATGGAAATCAGTTACGGTCCGTTTGAAAGCGTGCTGGAATTGCCGCCCGGCTACGACCTCAACCAGGCCAAGGCGGCGTACGTGAACGGCTTTTTGCGGATTGATGTGCCCCTGGCACACCCGCAACACCCCAAGACAACCAAGGTGCCAATCGCCGAAGGGGAATAATCTCACCTGAGTTTTTCAGGCTCGGCGGCATCAAACTGAAACAGCAGACGATGACAGCGCCTGAAACGGAGTTTGTCAGCATTCTGGGCGCGCCGGAAGGATCCGCGCCTCCGCGAATCTCTTCGCATTCGCTGCCGGAGAGTCTGCCCATTCTCGGCCTGTCCGACATTGTGATTTTTCCCGGTGCAGTGGTGCCGTTGCTGGTGGAAACCGGACCGAGCCTGCGGTTGATTGACGACGCGGTGGCCGGCGACCGGCTCATCGGCGCGGTGCTCCAGCGTAAATCCGAAGTGGCCGAACCGCTGCCCGAGGACCTCTATGAAGTGGGCTGCGTGGTGCGGCTGGCCAAGATGGTAAAATTTCCCGACGGCACCGCGCGGGTGCTGGTGGAGGGACTGTGGCGCATCCGCGTGAAGGAATATACGCCCGCGGCGCCGTACCTGCGCGCCCGCTTTGAACTGCTGCACGACGTGCTGGAGGATTCCATCGAGTTGCAGGCACTGTTCCGCAATGGGCAAAAACAATTCCAGGAAATCGCCCGGCTTTCCTCCGCTTTGTCCGACAACGTGAAGGTGGCTGTCATGAACGTGGAGGCGCCCGGCCACTTCGCCGATTTGGTGGCCGCCAACCTCAATCTGGATTTGGTTGACCGCCAGAAATTGCTCGAGACAGTGTCCGTCATGGAACGGTTGCAAAAGCTGTTGCCGTTGCTCAATCGCGAGCAGGAGGTGCTCACGCTCAGTTCCAAAATACAGAACGACGTGGCGTCTTCCATCGCCAAGACCCAGCGCGATTTCTTCCTGCGCGAGCAACTGCGGGCCATCCAGCGCGAACTGGGCGAGTCCGACCCCGGCGCGAACGAAATCAAGACCCTGCGCGGCCGGGTCGAGCAGACGCCCATGCCTGAAGAGGCGCGCAAGGCGGCGTTGCAGGAGTTGGAGCGGCTCCAACAGACTCCGCCAGCCGCCGCCGAGTACGCGGTTTCGCGCAATTACCTCGACTGGATTTTGAGCCTGCCGTGGGAGAAAGAGACGGAGGACAAGCTGGATTTAAAGGCCGCCGCGCGCATTCTCAACGAGCAGCACTATGGCTTGGAGAAGGTCAAGGACCGGCTGTTGGAATTCATCGCCGTCATCAAACGCCGCAAGCAGATCAAGGGCCCGATTCTGTGCCTCGTGGGACCGCCGGGTGTGGGCAAGACCTCCCTGGGCAAGAGCGTGGCGGATGCCCTGGGCCGCAAGTTTGCGCGCATCGCCCTGGGCGGCATGCGGGACGAGGCGGAAATCCGCGGCCACCGGCGCACCTACGTGGGCGCCTTGCCCGGACGCATCATTGAAACGCTGCGACGCTGCGAAAGCCGCAACCCGGTGATCCTGCTGGATGAGTTGGACAAGGTGGGCTCGGACTTTCGGGGCGATCCGGCGGCGGCGCTGCTGGAAGTGCTCGACCCGGCGCAAAACAACACGTTCACCGACCATTTTCTCGACCTGCCCTTCGACCTGTCCCGCGTTTTGTTCATCACCACGGCGAACTGGCTTGACCCGGTGCATCCGGCGTTGCGGGACCGGCTGGAAGTGATCGAACTGCCCGGCTATACCGACTCCGAAAAGCTGCAGATTGCGCGACGATACCTCGTGCCGCGCCAGATCGAGGAGCACGGGCTGACGCGGCAGGACGTGAAATTCACCGAGGCGGCATTGCGCGAGTTGATCCAGGATTACACGCGCGAAGCCGGCGTGCGCCAGTTGGAGCGCGAAATCGCGGCGCTGGCGCGCAAGGCCACGCGCAAAATCGTGGCCGACGGCACCCACGCCAAGCCGGTGGTCATTGCGCGCGCGGCGGTGCGGGATTTTCTGGGCGCGCCCAAGTTTGTCTCCGAAACTGCGGAGAAGATCACCGAATATGGCATCGCCACCGGCCTGGCTTGGACACCGGTGGGCGGCGAAATCCTGTTCATCGAAGCCACGCGGATGCGGGGACGCGGCCACCTGATGCTGACCGGCTCGCTGGGCGAGGTGATGAAGGAGAGCGCGCAGGCGGCGTTGAGCTATTTGCGCAGCCAGTCCAAGAAATTGGGCATTGACCTGAGCGATTACAACAAGCTGGACCTGCACATTCACGTGCCGGCCGGGGCGACACCCAAGGACGGTCCGAGCGCGGGCGTGGCCCTGGTGGCGGCGATGGCGTCGCTGCTGTCCAAGCGCCGGGTGCGCACGGCCCTGGCGATGACCGGCGAAATCAGCCTGCGTGGCCGCGTGTTGCGCGTCGGCGGCATCAAGGAAAAGGTGCTGGCGGCCGTGCGCTTTAAAATCAAGGAAGTCATACTGCCGGAGCAGAACAAAAACGACTGGCTGGAAGTGCCGGCAGAAGCGCGGGCGAGAATCAAAGTTCATTTCGTGCGGCAAATTGCCGAAGCCCTCCAAATCGCGCTGGAGCCGAAATGACCCTTTCGTCCTCGTGCTCGTTCCGAATTTGGAGTGCGGCAACAGGTTGCCGCTTTTCCTCGGCGCGACATGTCGCGCCGTTGCAAAGCGCGGACATGTCCGCGCACTCCCAAGCGGCCAGGCGTCTTGCGGCACTGTTTGTGTTTTCCGCAGCAATAATGTTTTTTTCATTTTGCGCGTGGGCCCAAACCACGGACAGCCTTTCTGACGCGGAGATTCAAGGCCGCCAACTCGCGCAACAACTGTGTGAGGGATGGCCGGAAAGTGCCACCAACACCGGCGTGTTGCAAATCCACAACGCGCAAGGCAAACATTTCCAGATTCCGGTGAAATGCGAGGTCGTGGTCACCGCGACGAACTGGCGGAGCATCTATGAAAGCACAGACGCGGCCGGCAATTCGGCGACCTTGGAGGTCATTCACGCGCCGGGCGCGCCAAACCGTTATTATGTGACCGAGACAAAGGCTTCGGGGCCGTCGGATGCAAAACCGGGAGCCGTGCGCGGCGATGAATTATTCGCTCCTTTTGCCGGGTCGGATTTCTGGATTGCCGATTTGGGCCTGGAATTTTTCCATTGGCCGGCGCAAAAAATCCTCAAAAAGGAACTCAAACGCAGCCGCGGCTGCACCGTTCTGGAAAGCACGAATCCCATGCCGTCGCCGGGCGGCTATTCCCGCGTGGTGTCGTGGATTGACGAGGAAACACTCGGCATTGTCCAGGCCGACGCCTACGACGCCGGCGGCAAATTGCTTAAGGAGTTCTTGCCCAAGGACTTCAAGAAGGTGAAGGGGCAGTGGCAAGTGGGGAGCATGCGAATTGACAACGTGCTAACCGGTTCGCGGACGCAGTTGGAATTTCACCTGGGTGGTGAATAGATTGCGAATAAGTTGGCCGGCCGGGCGCTTGACACCGGTGGGTCTCCACCACAGGCTCAGGCAGGGTATGAATATCACGTCGCGCTTGTGTCTTCCTTTGGTTATCGCCTGCGTGGTTTTCAACGCGCGGGTGTTCGCCGATGATACGAACTCCATTTCGTCAGTGAGCCAGCCGCCTGCAGCCGACACGACCAATCAGGCCGCGGCCAATGGTTATCTGCAAATCCAGGAGCAGCTTCACGCCACGCAATTGGCCATCCAAGAGGAACGCCAGGCAGCCGAGGCGGCCGCCAAACGCACGGCCGATGAGTTGACCGCGCGCATCCAGGTTCTGGAACAATCCATCGCCTCTCAGCGAACCGAAGAAGCCAAGGCCCAGCAACTCACGCTCATTGCGGCAGGCGGATTTGGGCTGGCCGCGCTGGGCATCATGCTGCTCATGCTTTACTTCCAGTGGCGCGCCTTCACCCAACTCGTGGAAATCTCCGCGCGTGCGGCGTCCTTGTCCGGACCCGGCCAGCGCCGGGGGTTGTCGGTGGTGGAGGCGGCCAATGAACTGAGCGCGCCCGCGCGCGCTGCCGTGGAATCGTCGAACGCGCGTTTGCTGGGCGCGGTGGAGCGGCTGGAGCAACGCATTCTGGAAATGGAACAGGGGGCGCGCACGCCGCTGGCCGAGAGGGTGACCGCCACGCCGCCAGGAAAGAACGGGACGCCGCCGGAGGCCGGCGACCGCGACGAATGCGTAGCCAATCTGGTGAGCGAAGGCCAGTCGCTGCTGAACGCCAACGAACCGGCCAAGGCGCTGGTGTGTTTTGAAACGGCCCTGCAATTGGAACCCAAACACGCGGGCGCGCTGATCGAGAAGGGCGGCGCGTTGGAAAAGCTGGGCCGGTTCGACGAAGCCATCGCCTGCTATGACCGGGCGATTGAAGTGGACGGCACCACGACCATCGCGTATCTGCACAAGGGCGGGCTGTTCAACCGGCTGGCGCGTTACGAGGAAGCGTTGCAATGCTACGAACGCGCGCTGCAGGCGCAGGAGAAAAAGGGGGCGGGGGAAAAGGCGGCGGCGTGAGGGTTTGCCATCATCCGTTACTCCGTCATTTCCATTCCCCAGCCAGCCGCCATCTGGTTGCGCGCGCGCTCGGTTTCGAGCTGGCGGCGCATCATTTCGATTTTGAGCTTGAGCAACTCGCGATTCTCCTCGGTGCGAACGGCGAGTTCCTTTTCGAGCTTCTGTATGTGCGCTTCGTACGTTTGCAGGCGTTCCTGCAAGGGTACCTGCAAATCGTCCAACCGGCGCACGAGACCGGCAATTTCCAGGGCGGCGCTTTGCTGGGCCTTGAGCAATTCGTTGCGCTGCACGGCCAGTTCCTGGACCAACACGTCCTTGATGGTCTGTGCCAGATAGGGCGCCAGTTCGGCTTGCAGGGATTGGGGGCGCAAGTCCGCCGGGACCGCCGGCACCAGCGCTCTTTGTTCCCGCTGCCGGCGTAACCGGTACCACAGCGCCCAGAGGGCGAGGCTGGCCGCGCACTCCAGGGCGACGTCAAACCATTGGTTGCGTTGGCGGGCGGCCGCAGCCAGGGCCTCCGCGCTCGCGGCCTGCTCGCGCATTTGGGCGGCCTGGGCCCGCGCGTTTTGCTCCTGGTCGCGCGCCTGCTGCGCCGCCTGCTCCTCGCGTTGCGCCCGGTCACGATCCTGCTGCGCCTGCTCCTGCATCCGTTGCGACAAGGCGCGTTCGGCGTCAATCTGCCGGGCCAACAGCCCGGGCATGGTCTTTTCGCGCAACTGGCCGAGCGCAGCCTCGATTTTGGCGTCAATTACCGCCCCACGCTGCGCGACGATTTGCCCGGCGTCATAGTGGTCCACCGCCACCAGGCGGCTGACCGCCTGGTCGCGGGCCTGCTGCGTCAACCCGGCGTCGGGCACGCAATTCGGTATAAGGAATGCGCCCAGCGCCCGCGCGAGCGCCTGCTGATTCTCCGGAAACGTCCGGAGCCACAGCGCGCGCAGGTGGGAAATCGCCGTGAGATTCGCCGACGTGATGAGCCGGCCGTTGCGTTCCGCCGCGTTGAGGGAAAGCGCCGTATTGGGCTCACCCACGGGCACGAGCCGCAAGGTCTCGCCCACGGTGAAACCCGCCGGCAACTGGTCGGGGCTCACGGTCCGGCGCATCATTTGCAACAGGGAATTGAGCAGGCGTGCCTGAACGTCAAGGCCCGCGTCGCCGCGCGCCCAATCGGCGGCCAGATCCTCCGGCACTGGGAAATATTTGTTCCGGTTGTTGAAGGCCGCGACCATCTCCGCAAAGCCGGGCGAGCCAACCATGCTGTCCGCCTCGTCTGGCGGCGGAAAGTTCTCGCGCACTGCCGCGAGAAAATTCGAGCGCGTGATGGTGAAGGTGGCTTGGAAATCGGCCACGATTGCGTTGGTGGCGGCTTCGGGAAAGCTGCGGAAAATAGCCGGCGTGGCCAGCGCCACCGCCGCCCGGCGTGCCGGAGTGGCTTCCGGATCAATCACGTCGAGCGCCACCGGCGTGGTGATATCCTCCTCCGCCGTGTCGCCCACGTGATAATCGGCCAGATCTTTGGCGCGCAACGCGGGCAGGCAACCTATCACGCAAGCCCAGAAGAGACAGCGTGTCAAAGGGAATTTCACCATAGAAACGATTTTTGTTCACTCAGGAGCTGGTCGCCGCGCCAGAGCGTGGCCCGCCACGCGACCATTGCGCCGAATTTCTTGTAGTCCGCGCCGGCGAATTTCAAAGAATCCCAGCGCCGGAACAGCGGCGGAGCCGCTTCCAGCTCAAGCGTCCTCTGCGTGGGAAGGGAGTCCGGGCCGATGCCGCGGATTTCGAGGCGCAGCGTATATTTCGCAGCCGTGGGATTGGCCACCTGCCACAGGAAATCGAAACGAATGCCGGAAACGTAGGCGGGATGCTGCCGAAGGACGGCCTGATAAGCGTCGCGGTCGTAAAGGCTGGGGGAAAGCGCGACCACACCGTTGGTGTCCAGGAGCAGCGGAAGCATTTTGACGAGGCGGCCTTTTTCGGGCCCATCGGCGAAAGCCAGGAGCGGCAGGAGCAACAGCAAAGCCATCAAGAACCGTCGCATGGGGCAACAATAACCGCGGCCACAGCAAACTCAACCTTGTTTTTGCGTTACCCAGTAGAAGCTCACCACCCGGATGTCACCTCCGGAAGCGCGCCAGAGCAGGGCCACGTATTCACGGCTGATGGGGCCGAGGCGCGCGGTGACGTGGACTTCAAAGGTGCTGCTGCGCGTACCGCAAAGGTTGCCCATTTGGCCGATGATCTGCGGGTTGATCCCGGCGGCCGCCAGTTGGCCCAGGTTCTGGATTGGCGTGTCGTCATCCGTGCCGTCCACGCCGTCGGGGCCGGCGCGCAGTTTGATGATGGCGTCGGCGGTGGGGGCATCTACCCCGGGAATCAGTTGCAGGACGTTCGCGTCGGCGGTGTTAACATTGATTTTGCCGTTGGAAATGGCGGTGAATACGTCCTTGAGGCCAAACGGGTAGTTGGGCGCTTCGCCGGGCGCGCTGTTCAGGCCCAACCGGTGGTGGAAGACCGTGCCGGTTTGGTTGGTGGCATTGAAGTGCTCCGGGTCATACATGGCCGGGGTGATACCGCGGATAAGCAGCAACTCAGATAGGTCATCAATAGGCGCTTCCTTGCAATGATACGGCGGGTCCAGTCCCATGTAATAATCGTCCTTCGCCCCGGCCACCCGCGGACTGTCCCCCGGTTGAATCCAATCCTGGATGGAATCGGAAACGACGGAGATATCATTGGCATCCACGCCCATGAGGTTGAGCGTCTGTTGAATCTCCTGGGGCGTGGCGCTGTTGATGTTGGCGTAGCGCTCGCGGTCAATGATTTTCAGTGAAACGGTTCCGTCGCCGATGGGGTAATTCTGGAGGGAAAACCCGGCGAGGGGGCCGTTGGTTTCGCCGCCACCGCCGGGGCCGCCGGCCCAGATCTGGTTCAGCGCGTCGTAAGGCTCGTTGGCCACACGCGATTGCTCGGCGAGCACCCAGCGGGCCAGTTCCACTCCGGAGCGGCCGAGCCAATATAATTGCGTTTCCGAATTGGCGTTGATCGCCAGCCG
Organism: Verrucomicrobiota bacterium; assembly: GCA_049523455.1. Taxonomy (GTDB): domain Bacteria; phylum Verrucomicrobiota; class Verrucomicrobiia; order Limisphaerales; family UBA11358; genus UBA11358. The sequence goes on from JBEKMW010000017.1 coordinate 26,017, forward strand.
GGTCTCCACCTTCATGGACAGCGCGAAGCCCGCCGCCAGCAGCGACAGCACGAGGACGGCAATCACCGCGACGATGAGCGCCATGCCTTGAGTATGCCGGCCGTGACGAAGTTTCATCTGGTTTGGAAAAGATTTCTGGGATTGAACGGGACCCCGGGGCCCGGCGGCGCGGCGCCAGCCCCGGAAGCGCTGCCCTGCAGCCCGGAGGGCAGCGTGGTGGACGGAATCGCAATCAGGCGCGTCACCGACGTAACAGATGAACCTGGATCGTGGCCGTTATTGAGGGCGATGGTAACGAGCAACGCCGGCGGGATGGTATTGGTGTTGTCCCACTCGGTTACCCATTCGCCCTGCGTCGGATCCCAGCATTCAACGGCGAACGTCTTCACGTCGTGCGCCAGCACCAGCGGAGTTTGCTGTTCGTCCAGGTCCATGTCCATGAGCACCGGGTTTTGGCGCAATACCAAATCGTTTGCCAAATCCTTCCCCGGCTGCACGTTGAAGGTGAGCCGGCGCAGGTTGACGCCGCCGAAGCGGGCGTTGCGCGGGAAAACGTCCGGCAACTGCGCGGTGAAACTCAGGAATGGCTGGTCGCCATTTTCAACCTCGAAATAATAATACTGGATGGATGCCTGGTACGACTGGATGCAGGAGAGCGAATCTTCGATGGTGCGCAAGGCGACGCGCTGGCGTTGCGTGCGCGCGGCGGTTTGCTGGCCGACCAGCGACGCACGCACCACCAGCAGCCACGTCGAGTAAATCGCCGCCACGACGATGGCGAAGATGGCCATGGCCACCATGATTTCGATGAGGGTGAAGGCGCCGCGAGTGACGAGTGACGAGTGACGAATGACGAGCGAAGCGTGTTGCGTGTTGAATGTTGCGTGACCAGCCGGCACCGGGTTTTCCAGGTTAATGGCTGCCCGGCATCCGCCGCCTCTTCGGACGTTGTCACGGCTCACTTTCATCGGATGACCGTCGCTCCATCAAGGCTGCCGGCCGGTGATTGCGGGCGGAAAAACAGCACGCTGATTTTGTCCACGGCGTCGTGATTGCCGTAGGCGTCCTGTATTTCAAAGACCACCTGGAACAATTTGTCCGTCTGTACCTCGTAAATGTCGCTGGTCCAGGTGTAATTCTTGTAGGCGTCACCCAGCACGTCGCCCAGGTTGCCGGAATCCACGCCTTCCACCAGTTGGTTGGTCAGCGACAATTGGGCCGCCAGCGCGCCGGCGTCCACCAGCGGGCGTTGGAGCCGGCGGGCGTTGGCAAGCGAAGCGGAAACCAGTGACAAAACTGTAAACACGCCGGCAAAGAAAATGCCGACGGCGAGCATGACCTCCAGGAGGGTAAAGGCGCGGACGTGATGCCGGACCTGAGAGGAGATACGGGGAACGCGCAAGGCAGGCTGAGTGTTGCGTGTTGCGTGTTGCGTGTTGTCTCTGTTCATTTTCATTGGTCCACGTCGCTGACCGTGGCGATGGCCGTGGCGAATTCCAGCGTGATTTTTCGCCATTCGTCGCTGGAGTGCAGCACCAGCGTCAGCTCGTCGCTGGTCCCGTCGGGATAAAACGACACGCTGGCCGACGGCAAATCGCCGCAATCCTGCAAGTTGATGTCGAGCATGGCGATGAACACGCCGGGTGGCAACGCCGACGAGGCAATCCGGCCGCCGCCGGTGCTTTGGCCGCCATGCACCTCGAAATGATTGTCGTTATTAAAAAAAACAACCGAGACCGTCTGATTCTGCAGAATGGCCCGCGCCCGCGCCTCGCTGAAAACATCCGTGATATCGCCCACCGCTTTGCGCATGCCCTCCTTGCGATACATCTGGAGAATGGACGGCACGCTCATGGCGGCCATGAGGCCGATGATGGCCACGACGATCATGATTTCAATCAGCGAGAAGCCGGGGGCGCGGCGAAGGAAACGGGCAACGCGAGGCGTGAAGCGTGAAGCGTGAGGCGAACGCGCCGCTTCTTTCTGGCCAGCCGCCAGACGCCACTTGTCACCGGTCCCGTCGTTCATACCTAGGCGTGGATCTGCGAGACCAGTTTGAACAACGGCAGCAAAATGCTGATGAGCAGGAAGACGACGATGATGGCCATCACAATGATGAGCGCCGGCTCGATGAGATTGGTCATCACCCGCAGGGCGATTTCGAGTTCGCCTTCGTAAGTGTCGGCGAGATTGTTCAACGCGCCGGGCACGTCGCCGGTTTCCTCGCCGATGCGCACCAAATCCACCATCAACTGCGGAAAGAGTTTGCTGTGCGCCAGCGGCTGCGCCAGCGTTTTGCCGTCCGTCACGGCGTCACGCGCCTGGGCGATGGCTTCCTTGATGAGCCGGTTGGAGAGGACCTGTTCGGTGATTTTGAGCGCCGTCAACACCGGCACGCCGTTTTGCAGGAGCGTTCCCAGCGTGCGCGCAAATTGGCCGAACAGATTCAGCTTGATCACCTTGCCGAACACCGGCGCCTGCAACTTCCACTCGTCCAGTTTGCGCGCGCCGGCCGCGGTGGTTTGAAAGCGTTTGAAGAGGATGACCAGCAGGATGGCCACCAAGCCGAGCAACCACCAATAGCCCTGCAGAATATGGCTTATTTTGATCAAGATGCGCGTGGGCAAGGGCAGCTCGACGCTGAAGCCGCCGAAAATGACGATGAATTGCGGCAGGACCACGGTCATGAAGAACGCGATGATGGCCACGCCCACGCAGCAAACCAGCGCCGGATAGATCAGGGCCGAGGTAAACTTGGCCTGCACTTCCGCGAACTGCTGGAAATGATCGGCCATGCGCCTCAGCACTTCCACGAGCGAACCGCTTTGCTCGCCGGCGCGGACCATATTGACAAACAGGTCGGAAAAAATGCGCGGCTGCCGGGCCATCGCGTCGGACAAGCTGCGGCCTTCGCTGACCTCCTGTTTCAAGTCGCGGCTGACTTCGGCCGGGATGCCTTTGGACCCCAAATGCGTCATGCTATTGAGCGCCACGGTGAGCGGCATGCCGGATTTGAGCAGGTTGGCCAATTGCTGGGTGAAGGTCGCCAGTTCCTGCAAACGCGGCTTGCGTTTTTGTTGCAACTGCGCGCGCACCGCCGGCGGCAGATAGGCCAGAAAGTCCACGCTCTTCTTCTCGTGCTGATCGCTGGCCACCGCCCCCGCCGTCGCGGCATCCACCGCAATGGGAAAAAGTCCGAGCCGCTGGATTTGGAGCAGCGCGGCCGGACGGTCGGTCACCTCCAATACCCCTTCCACCAACTCGCCCGAACGGCGCTTGGCCCTGTAGGAAAATTGCGGCATAAACTCAGGATTAAAAACCGGAAACCCGTGAAAGTTTCAAATTTCCCGCGCCATTATTCACGTTTCGCGCGTGAAGTTTGAAATGGGGAGCGTGAATTTGAAGCTTCGTTCAGGCTTCCCCGGCGGTAACCTTCCAAATCCAGCGTCACGTGCGTGTAACCGATCTGCTTCAGCGCCGCCGACACGCGCGCCGTCAGGCCGTCCGACAAAAACCGCGGAATCTCGGACGCTCCCAACTCGATGCGGGCCAGGTATTGAGGTTCCAGGTTCGAGGCTGCAGGTTGAAGGTTTGCTGCGGCCGGCGCAAAGGACTGCTCTGACTTGGAACCTGGAACCTGGAACCTGGAACCAAGTTCATGGTGTCTGACGCGCACGTCATGGAAACCGAGGTCGCGCAGGACATTTTCGGCCTGTTCGATCATCCGCAACTTCTCCGGTGTTACCGCCTCGCCGTGGGGCACGCGCGAGCTCAAACAGGCCATCTGCGGCTTGTCCGCCGTGGGCAGCCCGAATTGCGCGGACCATTCGCGGATTTCCGCCTTCGTCAGGCCGGCTTCTTTCAATGGCGCGCGCACCTGAAATTCAGCCGCCGCCTTCGCGCCGGGGCGGAAATCGCCCACGTCACTGGCGTTTTCGCCATAGGCGATCACGGCGAACCCTTCGGCGCGGGCAATCGGCGCCAGTTCCTCAAACAGCTCGTGCTTGCAAAAATAGCAGCGATTGGCCGGATTGGCCGTGTAGTCGGCATTTTCAAATTCCCGGGTGCGGATTACGCGCACCGGGAAGGAGAATTTTTCGGCGATGGCCAGCGCGTCAGCCAGCTCGCGCCGGGGCAGGCTGGGCGAATCGGCGATGACGGCCAGAAACTTTTTGCCGAGCGTTTCGTGCGCCACCCGCGCCAGAAACACCGAGTCCACGCCGCCCGAGTAAGCCAGCAGGCACGATCCGTAGCCGCGCAACGTTTGGCGCAATTTTTCCAATTTATCAGCCGACACAGGGTAAATTCGCATTTTTCGGCCCGGTTGTCGAGCCGCGTGAAAATGCGGTAGTGTCCTAAATTCCGGCACGCGGCATTCATGCCGCTTCAACGGCCAAAGCATTTCGCCCCTGGAATCGAGCTGGATCCCGCGCTCCACTGCAAATTCGGACACTACCAAAAAAGTGGTCGCAAAAGTGCTTGACGCCGGTGGCGGTTTTGATTGTTCTAAAGACAAGATGAATGCAAAAATCCTCTCAGCAGTGGCGGTCACGGCCGCCGTGGCCGCGGCAGTAGTGGCGACCGGTTGCGTCAAAACCGTCAGCGACACCCATGCGCCCGCCTATTCCTGGGGCCAGGACACCGTTGAAGGCCGCTACCAACGGTCCGTGGACCAAGTCTATCAAGCCGCCATGCAAGTCGTTCAAAGCAATGGCGTGGTGGTCACCGAATACATCCCGCACGACACTACCAACACGGTCCGATCCCTGCTTGGCCGGGTGAACGACCGCAAGGTCTGGGTGCGCGTGGAACAGGTGGACCCGCGCATCACCCAGGTGGACGTTCAGGCCCGCACCAAGATGGGCGGGAAAGACCTCGACCTGGTGCATGAATTGGAAAAAGAAATCGCGCTGAAGCTGGCCCAAACGTCGCCCGCGTACTGAGCCGGATATTTCCTGGCCTCTACGCCGTCCGCCCCTTTTGCGGTTGAATGCGGTCGGGATTGCGCGCGCGGCTGAGGGCGGTGTCGTAGGTGATGAGGCACTTGCAATACAAGTCGTACAGGCAGTTGTCCATGAGCACCATGCCGTCTTTGCGCCCGGTTTGCAGGGTGTTTTCGAACTGGTGCAGTTGATTTTCCCGGATCATGTTCCGCACCGCGCCATTGGCCACGAGGAATTCATAGGCCAAAACCCGCCGCGTGCGGTCCGCCGCCGGCAGCAAGTCCTGCGCGATGATGCCTTGTAAGGCGTTGGCCAATTGCAGGATAACCTGGCGTTGCGCGCTGCCTTCGAACACGCCCACGATGCGCTCGATGGCGTGCGCCACGCTCGGCGAATGCATGGTGGCCAGGACCAGATGGCCCGTTTCCGCCGCCGTCAGCGCCGTGGCTATCGCCTCCGGGTCGCGCATCTCGCCCACCACGATCACGTCCGGGTCCTGCCGCAGCACGTGGATCAAGGCGCGGTTGAAGGAGTGTACGTCGGTGAGCACCTCCTGCTGCACGACGATGGCGCGTTTGTTTTTGTGGACGAACTCAATCGGGTCCTCGATGGTGACAATTTTGCACCGGCGCTCGCTGTTGATCAGGTCCACCAGGTAATTGAGCGTCGTCGTCTTGCCCGCGCCGGTGGGACCGGTGATCAGCGCCAGACCGTTTGGCTTGCGGGCCAGGTCGTCCAACTTCGCGGGCAGGCCCAGTTCCTCGCGCGAGGCAATGCGCTCGCCGCAAAAGCGCAGGCTCATTTCCGGATGGCCGTTGCGCCGGTAAAACGTGGCCCGCACCCGGCCGGCCACGCTGTGCAGCAGCGAGATGCAAAGCTCCCATTCCTGCTCGAACTTCCGCTTTTGCTGCTCGTTCAGCAGGCTGTCGGTCATCCGCGTGATTTCCTCCTCGGATAACGCGTCCTCGTCGGCGATGATGATTTCGCCGTTCACCCGGAACGCGGGCGGCACCCCCGCCACCAGGTGGAGGTCCGAAGCGTCAAATTCATTGACTGCTGACAACAGCCGGTCGAGAGTCGCGTTGCTCATGATTTTTCAGGCCGTTTCGATCTTAAAATGCGTGCATTGGCAAATGACTAATGACCAAATCCGAATGACTAAAGAAATCCCAATCCCGAATGTCCAATCGAATATCGCCCGGCGTGCCATTCGTCATTTGTCATTCGTCATTCCGTAGTCATTAGTGCTTAGTCATTAGTGATTTGCCCTCGCACAAAGTCCCATCTTACCGTCTAAGAGCCCGCCGCCACCATCCGCGGACTCGCGCGCTCATGCCGGTGTGGGAAACCCGGATGAGCGCCAGGCCGGCCTCCTGACAATTCGGGTCCAACTGCCGGGCCTGGGCGAAGGACAATTTCGCCGGCCCTATCAGTCCCAGCGCCTGCTGGCATTCGCCCAGCTCCAGCCATAAGCGAAAATGGCCCGCGTTCCATTCCACGGCCTGCTGCAACAATTTCAGCGCCAGCGCAAATTGCTCGTAATAAAACCGGATGCGCGCCGCCAGCCAGGCCACCAGCCAGTCCCGCGGCGCCAGCATCTGCGCCTTCTCGAAGCAGTAATCGGCGCGCGCCTCCTTGCGCGCCAGCAAGACGTCGCCCCGCGCCAGCCAAACATAAGGCGTGTCGCCGCGCTCTTCAATCGAGGAGTCTGAAAACGCCAGCGCGCCCTGCAAATCACCGCTCCGCGCCAGCGCCACGGCCTTGGCCGCCAGCAATTCCGCCGATTGGGGAAACCGTTCCAGCGCCTTGTCCGCCCACAACCTGGCTTCCCGAAACTCTTCCAGTTCAATCAACATCCGCACCTGGGCCGTCCAAGCGGTGGCATTTTGCGGGTTAAATTCGAGCACCTTGGAGTAAAAGCGCAGCGCCTGCTCGAAGTCGCCATTCTCGAACGCCGTCTGGGCCCCGGCCAGATAGTAGGTTTCGTCCTTGACCAGCGGCTTTTGCTGCGATTGCGACTGGTCTTCAGACTCGCCACCCAATTCAAGATTGCCAAACCGGCTCATGGCTCATGACATCGCCGCCGCGTGGTTGCGTGCGCCGGCGGTTTACCGTTACTCATAACAGAACCCATTCCATGAACCAATGATTTTTCAGGCATCGCTTGAAACTTGAATGTGCACGATAATGGCTGCACACTGCCGCCCTACATGAACACTTCAACGTCAACCACCGGCAAATTATTCCTGGGATTGATCGGGACCATGGCCGCGGGCTGCCTGTTCGCCCGGGCCTCAACCAACCATGTCCCCATGAATGCTTTTGTCGCCAAGTTGATGAGCCGGATGACGCTCGAGGAAAAAATCGGGCAGCTTAATCTGTTGACCGCAGGCTTCGACGTCACCGGCCCGCAACTGAACGGGGACGTGGAGACCCGGATTCGCGCCGGCATGGCCGGCGGAGTCATGAATGTCTATACCCCGCAGGCCGTGCGGAAATTGCAATCGCTGGCCGTCAACGACAACCGCTTGCATATTCCGCTGTTGTTTGGTTTCGACGTCATTCATGGACATCGAACAACTTTCCCCATCCCGCTGGCGCTTTCCTGCACTTGGAACCCGGAGGCGATTGAGCGGAGCGCACGTATTGCGGCCACGGAAGCCAGCGCCGACGGCTTGGACTGGGTTTATTCGCCGATGGTGGACATCGCGCGCGACCCGCGCTGGGGCAGAATCGCCGAAGGGGCGGGCGAAGACCCCTATCTGGGCGCGCTGGTCGCGCGGGCGATGGTGCGCGGCTACCAGGGCGATGATTTGCGCCGGCAGGATACCGTGATGGCGTGCGTCAAGCATTTCGCCCTTTACGGCGCAGCCGAGGCCGGCCGCGAATACAACACGGTGGATATGAGCCGCCTCAAGATGTACCAATATTACCTGCCGCCGTACCAAGCGGCCGTGGACGCCGGCGTGGGCAGCGTGATGACTTCGTTCAACGAAATTGACGGGGTGCCGGCCACCGGCAATCGCTGGCTGCTCACGGACCTCTTGAGAACACAGTGGGGTTTCGGGGGCTTGGTGGTCAGCGACTACGACGCGGTGAGTGAAATGACCCACCACGGTATGGGCGATTTGCGCCAGGACGTCGAATTGGCGCTGACTGCGGGCATGGATATGGACATGGTGGACGAGGCTTACGTCAAAGAGTTGCTGGAGTTGGTTGCGCAACAGGCCGTCCCCAAGTCATTAGTCGCTCAGTCCTGCGGCCGAGTCCTGGAGGCCAAGTACAAACTGGGGTTGTTCGATGATCCCTATCGCGGCTGCTCGGAGGAAAGGGCGCGGGCGGAACTGCTCACGCCGGAAAACCGGAAAGCCGCGCGGGAACTGGCGGCGCAATCGTTCGTGCTCCTGAAGAACGACCAGCAGATTTTGCCCCTGAAAAAATCCGGGACCATTGCTCTGATCGGCCCGCTGGCGGACGACCAGTACAACCTGCTGGGGTGTTGGCGCGCCGCGGGCGACTGGCATCAGGCGGTCAGCGTCCAAACGGGCATCAGCAACATTGCCGGTTCGGCAGTAACGGTCTTGCACGCGCGGGGTGCGGACCTGATCAGCGATCCTGAACTGCGGGCTACGCTGAAGTCGTATGGCGAGCAGGTTTCGGTGGACGGTCGTTCGCCCCAAGCCATGGTGTCGGAGGCGGTCGAGGCCGCCAGGCAGGCGGACGTGGTGGTGGCCGTTCTGGGCGAAGCCTCCGGCATGTGCGGTGAGGCCGGCAGCCTTGGCGATATCGGACTTCCCCACGGGCAGGAGGAATTGTTGCAGGCGTTGGTCGCCACCGGGAAACCCGTCGTGCTGGTGCTCATGAATGGCCGGCCCATGACTTTGACTTGGGAAGCAGGGCATTGCGCGGCGATCCTGGAAACCTGGTTTGGCGGCACCGAAGCCGGCAACGCCATCGCGGACGTGCTGTTTGGCGATTACAACCCCTCGGGGAAACTTACCGCGACCTTCCCGCGCACCGTCGGCCAAATCCCCATCTATTACAATCACAAGAATACCGGGCGTCCTTACCAGGGCGACCCGCGATCCAAATTCGTTTCCCGTTACCTGGACGTGCCCAACGATCCGCTGTATCCGTTCGGCTACGGCTTGAGCTACACCACCTTTTCCTACAGCCCCGTCAAGTTGAGCCAAACCCAACTCACCGGCAACGCGACGCTGCTGGCTTCGGTCACCGTCACGAACACCGGCAGCCGCGCGGGTGAGGAAACCGTGCAATGGTACCTCAGCCAGCCGGCCGCCAGCGTGACCCGCAGTGTGGAGGACCTACGGGGATTTCAAAAAGTGGTTTTGCAACCAAGCGAATCCAAAGAAGTCACCTTTCGCATCACCCCCGAAGACCTGAAATTTTACAACGCCCGACTGAAATACGATTGGGAACCGGGGGAATTCATCATCCGCATCGGCGGCAACTCCAGCCAGTTGCAATCGGCCACGGTCCACTGGAGCAAGCCGGGCGCTTAAGGCCCCACTCGATTTAGCACCCGCAGGGACATGCTGATGGAGCACAACAACAACAAGAACAACAACTACGCAAGCACTCAAGGACTGGGGAAACGACTCGTGAAATTATGAAACTTTCAACCGCAACCACCCGCATATTGTTCATTGGTTTGATCGGAGCCCTGGCCGCGGAAGGCCAGTTTGCCGGAGCGCCGGCCAACGATCCTTCTGAGAATGCATTCGTTGGCCATTTGATGCGACGAATGACCTTGGAGGAAAAAATCGGGCAGATGAATTTTTTCAATGGCGGCCGGCCTGAGACCAGCACCAACGTGGCGGCAGAGATTCGGCATGGCCAGTTAGGCGGGCTCTATGTCTTTACGCCGGAGGCGGCGCGGAAGCTCCAGTCGCTGGCCGTAAACGAAGGCCGCCTGGGCATCCCGCTGCTGTTTGGCTTCGATGTTATCCACGGAGAGAAAACCATTTTCCCCATCCCGCTGGCACTGTCTTGCACCTGGAACCCGGCGGCCATCGAGCGCAGCGCGCGCATCGCGGCCGCGGAAGCCAGTGCGGATGGCGTAAACTGGACGTTCTCGCCCATGGTGGACATTTGCCGGGACCCGCGCTGGGGAAGAATCGCCGAAGGCGCCGGGGAAGATCCGTATCTGGGTGCGCAGGTTGCCCGGGCGATGGTGCGGGGCTACCAGGGGGACGACCTGGGCCGGAGCAACGTCCTCATGGCCTGCGTGAAGCATTATGCCATGTATGGCGCCGTGGAGGCAGGCCGCGAATACAACACCGCGGATATGAGCCGCTACCGGATGTATAACTTTTATCTGCCCCCGTACCGGGCGGCGGTGGAGGCCGGAGTCGGCAGCGTCATGACTTCCTTCAATGACATCAACTCCCTGCCGGCCACGGCCAATCGTTGGCTCGTCACGGACGTGCTCAGAGATCAGTGGGGTTTCAAGGGCTTTACCGTCACCGATGACAAAGCCATCAGCGAGCTCAAAGGCCGGGGCATGGGCGATTTGCCGGCCGATGCCCAATTAGCCCTGAAGGCGGGAGTGGACATGGACCTGCACAGTGAGACCTACGTCAAATACCTGCCCCAGTTGGTCGCGGACCGCAAAATCCCGGTATCATTAATCAATCAAGCCTGCCGGCGAATCCTCGAGGCCAAATACCAGCTCGGCTTGTTTGCCAATCCTTATCGGGGTTGCCTGCAATCCGGGGAGCGCGGAGTGGCGCTCCCGGTGGAAAACCGGAAAGCCGCGCGGGAATTGGCGGAGCAATCGTTCGTGCTGTTGAAAAACGACCGGCAGATTTTGCCGCTGAAGAAATCCGGAACCATTGCGTTGATCGGTCCGCTGGCGGATAACCAATACGAATTGCTGGGCTGCTCGCGCGCCCGGGGCAACGCGCAGGCGGTCGTCAGCGTCTCGGCAGGCATCAGCAATGTGGCTGGCTCCGCCGTGACGGTCTGTGCCGCGAAGGGCGCGAACCTGGCCGATGGTGCTTTGCTGGCAACGCTCCAGTCGTTTGGTGAAGCCCTGCCGGTGGACCGCCGTTCGCCGGAAGAGATGGTGGCGGAGGCAGTCGCCGCGGCCAACCGCGCGGACGTGGTGGTGGCCGTGCTGGGCGAAACCTCCGGCATGAGCGGCGAGGCCGCCAGTCGCACCCACCTTGGACTGCCGGACTGCCAGGAGAACCTGTTGCAGGCGCTGGCGGCAACCGGCAAACCGCTTGTGTTGGTGTTGATGAATGGCCGGCCCATGACTTTGACCTGGGAAGCCGGGCATTGCGATGCCATCCTGGAAACCTGGTTTGGCGGCACCGAAGCCGGCAACGCCATCGCCGACGTCCTGTTCGGCGATGATAACCCCTCAGGGAAACTCACCACCACTTTCCCGCGTGACGTTGGCCAAATCCCCATTTATTACAATCATCCGGACATCGGCGCGGCGGACAACCCGCGCGATAAGTTTACCTCCCGTTATCTGGATATGCCGAACAGCCCCTTGTATCCGTTCGGCTTCGGCCTGAGCTACACCACTTTTTCCTACAGCCCCGTCACGTTGAGCCAGACCCAACTCACCGGCAACGCCACGCTGCTGGCTTCGGTCACCGTCACGAACACCGGCAGCCGCGTGGGCGAGGAAACCGTGCAACTGTACCTCAGCCAGCCGGTCGCCAGCTTGACCCGCAGCGTGGAGGATTTGAAGGGATTCCAAAAAGTGCTCTTGCAGCCGGGCGAATCCAGGGAAGTCTCGTTCCGGATCACTCCCGAGGACCTGAAATTTTACAACGCCGATCTGAAATACGACTGGGAGCCGGGAAAATTCATCATCCGCATCGGCGGCAGTTCCAGCCAATTGCAGTCCGCCTCCGTGCAATGGAATAAAACCGTCAATTCCCCTTAAGAAATCCTGTCACGTGGAGAAAGGCTTTGGCTATCGCTCCCAGATACAGTGCCGCGAGGATGGAAATAATGGCGATCACACACAGGAGTTCCATCATACTCCAGCCCCGTCGTCGTGGACGTTTTGCCGGCATAGTTATCAGATTTTGACCAGGCCCCGGCTAATTCGTCACGCTTCGGTAGGCGGTTCGCTGCCGCAGTGCGAAGCGGGCGGAACAGGCCCACCCCCAAGGCGCGACGGATGGGAATTCGTTTCCTGAACCGCGAAATATGCCAACCACGTAAAAAAGCGTTTTCTTTCGGGTATTTCGGGTATTTCGCGGTTTAAATAATCTTTCAGCCTTCAGCCCTGTTTTCCGCACTCCGCATTCCGAATTCCGCACTTGAAACGGCTCTTTTCCTGAATTCATTTTGGGATGGACGATGGGGGCAAGCGATGTTTTGATTTCACCGTGATCAGCCTCAAACAATTCAAAAACCTCCGGCTGCATGGCGGATTTATTATCAAGACCATCCCCTGTTGCAATTCCACGGATTTCGTGGAGAATGAAATTATGGTTGACCGCGATAAAATTCAGTTCGACCTCATCAAGCTGGCCGGGGGCGGGCGCCTCTTGCGCCTCACCGACCCGCAATCCGGCCTGACTTTGGAAAAGAAACTGGCCCCGGCGGACGCCGTTGTCCGGCAAAAGGAAAAACTGCTTCGCGCCTTTGAAGCGGCCTTGGCGCGTGTCGAGTTGGCTGCGGCGTAAAAGCGCGACCAAAGATATTAACCGCCGATGGCCCGGATGAACCCAGATGACTCCCTTTAAGGTCGGCGACGTTGTCTCGGTCGAATTTCCCTTTTCCGATTTCCTGCCTTCAGCCTTCAGCCTTTAGCCTTCAGCCTTGTTTTCCGCCCTCCGCAATTCGAAATTCACAATTCGAAATTGTCATGGCTCTTTTCCTGAATTCATTTTGGGGTGGACGACAGGGGCGAACGGCGTTTCAATTTGTTCGCGTGAAAATTGACAATTACATCCTTGAACGCCTGCGAGCGGATGCTGCCCACACAATTGCGGTTGCCGAATGTGAAGCCGCAATACAACACGCTGGCCAGCGTGGTCGGCACCGAGAAATTTTAATCGCAAACCTCCTTGCTCCTTGGCTCCCTCCATTTTGCAAATGTGCCACGGGCATGATAATCGAAGCGACAAACAAACCTCGCAAATCAACTCAAGACGATATTCTCGTCATTGATACAACTCTTGCGCCGCCGATATTGGCCAATGCTGCCGGTCCGGATGGAGTATTCCTTCTGAACAGTGTTCTTCTCCGTATTGAGGTAAAATCGCAGATAACGCGAGAAGGGCTTCGTGAATTCATCGATTCCTCATCGGAGATAACGAGCATGGCGTTTACCAGGCATCCGAATTGTAAGACTAAATTCACGTACCCATATAGCATTCTCGTAGGGTTCAAAAGCGATTCCTCAAATGAAGATTGGGATTACGAATATAATCGTTTTCGTGAGGTTTTGAAGGAAATGAATTGCTCCCGTCCCCTGAGAGGCGTCGTGTCAGCCATTTGCATAGTTGAAAAAGGATTTTGGTTTTTAGGTGGCGATAAAAAAACCGGTCATGGTTTCGTCTTGACCTTTTCGCCGCTGATCGGGAGGAGGATCGCCCCGAGGATCGTCTGGCATTTTTAGCCGCGAAGGTTTCAGAGGTTGCCTACCTAGCGCATGCCGAACGGCAAGGCCGCGATCCATTGCAGGGATTGGAAGCTGGAATTGGGCAGTTTATTATCCCACCTGCAAGGATTTTCCCACTACCCGAAACCGAATGAATTCTTATTTCCAAGTCGTGGCGATGGTGGGTTTAATGTTTTTGCTTGTCGGCTGCAATAAGCAAGGAGCAACAGCCACTCCAAATAGATCTGAACAACAGGCTCAGATGAGAGGAGATTCTGCTAATCCTACTGGCCAGTATCGCAAGAACGCAGACAGGGGGATTGCGCAAGATCAATACAATCTGGGAGTTTGTTATTACAACGGCCAGTACGTTCATCAAGATGTTGCTGAAGCGGTCAAATGGTTTCGCAAAGCCGGCGAACAAGGTTACCCGCCCGCCGAAACCATGCTTGGTCAGTGTTTCGAGCGAGGCATTGGGATCCCTGAAGATTATACCGAAGCGGCGAGATGGTATCGGAAGGCTGCGGATCAAGGAGAGGCATTTGCTCAAGCCAAACTCGGCCATTGTTACATGCAAGGAAACGGCGTTGGTAAAGACAATGAGGAAGCGGCGAAATGGTTTCGCCAAGCTGCTGAACAGGGAAACAGCATGACCCACCACCCGCAATTCCATCTGTTTGCGGGTGGCGGCGGATTTATTCCTCACGCGCCCAGTCCGCGCGGGCCGGTTCCTATTTTGGCGTCCGGCCGCACGCTCGCGTTGCGCGCGCGCCCTTCCGCCCAGTTGCGCAGATCGTCAATTTGTTTGTCCATGGTTTTGGCCAGCGGCACGGTTTGCGCCAAACCGGTCCGGATGTTTTCCGTGGTCAGCTCCTGCCTGGCATAAAACGCGTCATAGAGCGCGCTGTTGACGGCTTCCTCGATTTCCGCGCCGCTGAATTCCGCGCTGCCGGCCGCCAGCGCCTTCAAATCGAATTTCGCGGGGTCGCGTTTGCGTTTGCTGATGTGAATTTTGAAAATTTCCTTCCGCTCGTCCGGGCTGGGCAAATCCACAAAGAAAATCTCGTCCAACCGCCCCTTGCGCAGCAACTCCGGCGGCAACTGCGAAATGTCATTGGCCGTGGCCACCACAAACACCGGCGCCGTCTTCTCCGAGAGCCACGTCAAAAACGTCCCGAACACGCGCGCCGTGGTGCCCCCATCCGTCACGCCCGAGCCTTGCGAACCGGCAAACGCCTTGTCAATTTCGTCCACCCACAGAATCGCCGGCGCCACCGACTCCGCCACCGCAATGGCGCGCCGGACGTTTTCCTCGGACGACCCGACCAGGCTGCCAAACATCCGCCCCATGTCGAAGCGCAGCAGGGGCAGTTGCCACAAGTTGGAAACCGCCTTGGCGCAAAGGCTTTTGCCGCAACCCTGCACCCCCAGCATCAGAATGCCCCTGGGAAACGGCAGGCCGAAGGCGCGCGCCTCATCCGTGAACGCCATCGCACGCTTGGCCAGCCAGTCCTTCAATACCGCCAGTCCGCCAACATTCCCAAACGTCTCGTCCGTGGTGTAATATTCCAGCAAACCGCTTTTGCGGATGATCTGCTGTTTCTCGGCGAAAACCTCGTTCACGTCGTCGGCGCTCAGCCGTTGGTCCTTCACGATTATTTTGGCGAACACGTTTTCCGCCTCGCCCAGCGTCAAGCCCAGCGCCGCCTGCAACAACTGTCCGCGCCCCGCCTCGTCCAGTTCGATCTTCACCTGCTGGAACTGCCGTAGCTCACCCATGATCCTGTCGAGCAACGCCGACAAATCGTCACGCCCCGGCAGCGGATGGTTCAACAGCGTGATTTCCTTTTCCAATTCGATGGGGATTTCCAGCACCGGCGAAACCAGCACGATGGTCTTGAAACTGTTCTTCAGGTGCAGCGCGATCTCCTTGAGCTTGCGCGTGACCGCAAAATTGCTCCGGGTCAGGAACGGATGGAAATCCTTGAACAGGAAGATCGCCGGTTCGACCTGTTCGATCACCTGGTCCAGCGCGGCCAGGGGGTCCTTGGTCGCCGCATTCCGGAGTTTTTGTGACTGGATGGACGTTCCCGCCGGCACGATGCCCGTGCAGCAGCTCCATTCGAAGACTTTCTTCTGGCGCTTTTGCGCGATCTCCATCACCAGGCTTTGCACCCGCATCTCCTCGCTGCTTAAGATGTAGAGGATGGGATAACGCGCCCGGATGAGCGTTTCGAGTTCGGTTGGGAAGTTCATGCTTCAACCTCCCAGCCATCGCCGCCACCAGGGGCGCTCGGGACGCGGCTCGTTTTGCAGCGTCCGGCCCAGTCGTTGCGCGATCTCCGGCGGCACCAGGGTTTGCTTGGCGTCAAAGCGCAGCAGTTCGTCCGCGGACGCGAATTCGCGGGCCGTGGACTGGGTTTGCTGCGCTTGGACCTCGGAGAGCTTTTGCTGTTCCTGCGATGAAAGTTTCTTTTCGTATTTCATATGTTTCAGGCGGATTTGGGGAAAACCGCGGCGAAAGCCCGGCGCGCCCGGTGCAACTTGCCCCGCACCGCGTCGGGCGATTGTTCGGTCAGCGCCCCGATTTGCTCGTAACTTAATTCTTCGTTGGCCACCAGCAGCAGCAGCAGCCGGTATTCCTCCGGCAACCGGTCCAGCGTTTTTTGGATGCGCTCGCCCAGCTCCTTCGTTTCCAGCACGCGCAACGGCGAATCCGTCGGCGCCGCCGTGGTCTCCCAGAGCGCCTCGTCGGCGCTGGTGACGATATGGCGATGGTGCCAGCTCTGCCGCAGGTTGGTGCAATGATTGATGGCGATGCGATAGAGCCACGTCCGGCGCGAGGCCTCGCCGCGGAACGCCTCCCACTTGCGATAGGCCCGGAGAAACACATCATGGGTGGCGTCCTGGGCCTGGTCGGGATCGCCCAGCAACCGCAGCGTGAGATAATAAATCTCGCGGCTGTGCGCCCGGTACGCCCCGGCAAATCCGGGCGGACCCACTTCCTCAAGCAGCGGCGGCGCACCTGGTTCGATGGTTGCCTGGTTCATGAGCGATTCCATCGCCTATTAGACAACATTGCCCCGCCCCTGTCACGCCCCGTAGTTCCCCTCACCACGGGCGCATCTCACTTCTTGGGAGATCTTCGGCAGGCGTGGGATGAGTCTGCTTTGGCCGGGTGCCGGATGAATGACTAATGGCCTAAGCACGATTGACCAAGGAATGACGAAGCCCGAATGACGAATGGCGGTTCGGAGCCAAACTCCATTCGTCATTCGTCATTCGGAATTCTTTAGTCATTAAGGTTTAGGCATTCGTCATTCGCCCTGTTTCTCAGCCAGCGGCACCGGGAGCGGCGCTTCGGAGCTGTCAAAAACTGGGATGCGCCCCCTCACCATGGCCGCGGCGGCCCGTGCTTCAATCCCAGGTTCTGTTCGTAAGTGCCCAGCCGCACGTCCGGCGTCTCTTGATGCGCCTTGATTTCCAGCTTCAAATGCGCCAAACGCGTCTGGGCCACCGACGCCACTGCCGATTTCGGAAATTGGTCGCGGATGATTTCCAGCGTGTGGCGCACCGTGTCAAAAGCGGCGCCATGGCGGATTTGCAAATCCGCCAGCAGGTTCAACCAATGCGCCACCTGCCTGGCCGGCTGGCCCGGATATTCAATCAGTTGCCGCAACTCCATCGTTGCCATGTCCAGCCGGTGAAAATGGTCCGCGTAAATCACCGCCAGTTTCTCCCGGATTTCGGAGTCCAGCGGATGCTGTTCCAGATGTTTCACGTACGTGGCCGCCTGTTGGCCCGGATCGGTTTCCTCGGGCCGCAGAAATTCCGTTGAGGCCAGCAAACCGACGCTCTTGACGCCTTCTGGCAGGGCCATCGGCTGGCGATCGCGCGCCTCCAGCAGAATTTTTCCCGTTCCACCCAGGTGCGCGATTCGTTGCGCGGCTTGCAACGCCAAATCGGTTTCCGGGTACCGCTCAATGATTTTCTCCAGCGCCGCGCGCGCCGCGTCCGCGTCCTGGTGGAACTTGAGGTGCCAATCGGCCACTTGGTTCCTGACGGCGGCCACCTGCTTGGGCGGCGCGCCTGCCGCAGCGCAAAAGTGGTCCAGGGTGATTTCCGCACCGGGCAAATCCTGCATATCTTCCGCCTGGATGCACGCCAGCAGCATCACGCCCTGATAATCGTTGGGGAACCGCGCCAGTTGGCTGCGAACTTCGGCGATGGCCTCCACCGGCCTGCCAAGCGCGCGCTTGCTCAACGCGACGGAGTAAAACGGCTTGGGCTCGGGGGCCAGGTTGCCGCCGTCGTAAAGCCCGCTGAAAGGTTTGGCAATGATATCAAGGATGCTGTGCCTCCACGTAACCGTCATGGCAATGGCGCAAACCAGGATCAAGACGAAGGTGCCAAGTGGGTTGAATCCGCCTTCCCGGTGGGACGGAAGGAGCATCGCGAACACAAACCAAATTACTGCCGCGGTGAATACCCATTTAAAGATCAGTTTCCGCCGTTCGTCGCTCCGGTCCAGCGTGCGAATAAACAACCAGATGCCGACGCCCACAACGATTGCGAGCGGGATGATTTCGGCGGCCGTATGCAGATGCAGGCTCATGGCCTTGGCTCACGTTGGCAACCTGCCCATAGGATCAGTGATCGCTTCACCACCAGTTAGACCATGCTCGCCCTCCTCCGTCACGTTCGCAATCTCCCTTTCGGCATGAACCCGGCAGGGACGCGCTGCCCGCTTCTCCCTCTCCCCGCCAAACGGGGAGAGATTTCCCGGAAAACTTCGCGCATTGAACCCCTGAACCCGATGGAGGTTCCGGCTCGTCTTCTCCCTCTCCCCCTTGGGGGAGAGGGATGGGGTGAGGGGGCCGTTCTCGCTCCACAGGTTCATGGGGAGGGCCGGGGTGAGGGGCTCGTTTTCTGTCTTCCCCCTTCATTCGATGTTCCCCCGGTTCATGGAGAGCTTGGATATTTCTGACTTCGCAAATCGCTAAACCCCCAACTCCGGCCAAATTTTGGCTACACTTTTTCAAAATGTGTTTGGCCATGTTGCGGGGGGCGGAGTAGCATGGCCGCCATGACCATGCCAATCCGTTCGTGCCGCCGCATAACTCTGGCTGTGTGCCTGCTGTTGTTGGTGCTCGGTTTTGCCGGCACCGCGATCGCCGCCGATCTGGTTGCCGCCCCCGGCTCCGCCGCGCAATTGGCGCCGGCGCCCGCTGCTGATGGCGCCTCGGCCATCAATTCAGGCGACAACGCCTGGGTGCTCGCCAGTTCGGCGCTGGTGCTCATGATGACCGCGCCGGGCCTCATTCTCTTCTACGGCGGCCTGGTCCGCACCAAGAACGTGCTGTCCACCATGATGCACAGCCTCATCCTCATGGCGGTCGTATCCACCCTCTGGATGGTTTTCGGCTACAGCATGGCATTCAGCGAGGGCAACGCGTTTTTCGGCAATCCTTTCAAACATTTGTTTCTGCAAGGCGTCGGCGCGGCGCCAGATCCGGATTACTCGGCCACGGTTCCGAGCGAAACGTTCATGCTGTTTCAAATGATGTTCGCCATCATCACGCCGGCGCTCATCAGCGGCGCGGTCGCCGAACGCATCCGGTTCAAGGCTTATCTCACCTTTATCGTGCTGTGGACCACGGTGGTCTATTTCCCCCTGTGCCACATGATGTGGGGCAAGGGCGGCCTGTTCAATTGGGCACTCGGCGGAAAAGTGCCTGCGCTCGACTTTGCGGGCGGCACCGTGGTGCACATTAGTTCGGGCGTGTCCGCTCTCGTCTGTGCGCTGGTGCTGGGCCGGCGCGACGGTTATCCCCACGAACCCATGCTGCCGCACAACGTGGTGTTTTCGCTCATCGGCGCCGGTCTGCTGTGGGTGGGCTGGTTCGGGTTCAACGCCGGCAGCGCCTTGAGCGCCGGTGGCTTGGCCACCAGCGCGTTTGCCGCCACGCATTTCGCCGCCGCCGCCGCCGCCCTGAGCTGGACCGTCACCGAATGGCGGCTCAAGGGCAAACCCAGCGTGCTGGGCGCCGCTTCCGGCATGGTGGCGGGTCTGGCCACCGTCACCCCGGCCTCCGGTTTCGTTTCTATTCCTTCGGCCTTCTGCATCGGGCTCGTGGCGGGCGTGGTGTGTTATCTCGCAGTCACCAAGATCAAGCAGCGTTTTGGCTACGACGATTCACTGGACGTCTTCGGCGTGCATGGCGTGGGCAGCGCCACGGGCATGCTGATGCTCGGCTTCCTTGCCAGTCCCGCGGTGAACCCCGCCCTGGCCGGCACCTTCAAGGTCAATGGCGTGGCCACCACCATCACCGGCGGCATGCACCAGTTTTACAATCAACTCCAGGCCGTGGTATTTACCGTGGCGCTGGCGGCCATCGCCACGTGGGTCTTGCTGAAGCTGGTTGACGCGGTCATCGGTTTGCGCGTGGACCAGGAGGACGAAAGCCTGGGGCTGGACCTCTCGCAACATGGCGAACGCGCCTACAACGAATAAAAGGAGACGAACATGAAAAAAATCGAAGCCATCATCAAGCCGTTCAAACTGAATGACGTGAAGGAAGCCCTCAACGGCATCGGCATCCTCGGCATGACCGTCATGGAAGTCAAGGGATTCGGCCGCCAGAAAGGGCACACCGAAATCTATCGTGGCAGCGAATACACCGTGGATTTCCTGCCTAAAATCAAAATTGAGACGGTGCTGCCCGACGCGCTGGTCAAGCCGGCCGTCGAAGCCATTCTCAAGACGGCCAAGACCGGCAAGATCGGCGACGGCAAAGTCTTCGTCTCCACCATTGACGACGCCTGGCGCATCCGCACCGACGAAGAAGGCGAAAGCGCCGTGTAATCACTCCCATCACCGTTCATCCGGCGCCACGTGCAACTCCCCTGCGCGTTCCAGCCGCAGAATCTCCGCGTTGTAGCCCTTCCGGAAATTCGGATGCCTGAATTGATATCCCAGCTCCATTTTCAATTTCCGGTTCAAGACGCGCTTGTTGGTCGCGCCCCGTTTGGCGGCTTCCGCTGTATCTTCCGGCACCGATGGCGGCGGGTATTTGCCCACCGTCGCCGCCAGCCATTGGAAAAAGTTTGCCTGGCTCACCGGCTCGTCGTCCACCGCATTGTAGATTTCGCCAGGCCGCCCGCTCTTTAACGCCGCCACGATGCAACCCACCACGTCGTCACGGTGAATCATGTTCAGCCAGCGCGACCCGTCGCCTTCAATCCGCGCCTCGTTCTTCAAAAATTGTTTGAACCAGTGGCCGCGTTCCGGCCCATAAATCCCCGCCACGCGCAGAATGATCGCCGGGAATTTGTTTCGCGTTGCGGCCTCCAGCAACAGCTTCTCCGTCTCCACCAGCACCCGGGCCGTTTCCGCCACCGGCTCGGTGGGGCTGGTTTCCTTGACCTGCGAGCCATCCGTCTGGCCATAAACGCTCGTGCTGCTCGTATAAACGAATTTTTTCGGCGGGGCGGGCGCCAGCCACTCGAGCAAATGGCGCATCCCTTGCCGATAAACCCGGCGGTAACTCTCCGCGTCGCCGCCCGCCGCAACACAGTTGATCACCCAGTCATATTCACGCGGCAGCGCCGCCAGTGTTTCCGAACGGGTAACGTCTCCGGTGAGCGCCCGGATGCCGGCCGCTGCCAGCTCCGTTGCCGCCGCTGCGTTGCGGCGCACTCCATAAACCTCGTGCCCCAGCCGCGCCAGTTCCACCCCCAACGGCACGCCCACGTACCCACATCCCACGATCAAACACTTCATTTGCTATTGGCTATCGGCCATCGGCTATTTCGTCATTCGTCATTCGTCATTCGTCATTCGTAAATCCCTCACCCCATCACCGCCGCAAAGCGCAGGCCGCGCGTGCTCACCCGCAGTTGCCGGAACCCGAACTCGTCCATCACCGCTTCGTAAATCGCCACGCCCATCAGGATCACGTCCGCCCGCAATCTCGGCAGGCCCACGATTTCCTTGCGCTCGGCCAGCGGCAAACTCCACAACCGCCGCCGTTGCGCCTTGATCCGGTCCAAACCCAGCCGCGTGCCCTCAATCCGTTCACGGTCGAATTGGCCGAGGCGCGACTCGATGCGCGCCAGGATGGTCGTGGTGCCGCCGGTGCCTACCAGCAAGACTTCGCCCACCCGCTTTTGGCGCTGCAAAACCGGTTCCAATTCCGGGCGCACCTCGTGGCGCAGGAAATTCTTGATCCAGTCACGGCAGGAAATATATTCCCGCCGCGTCGGCGGATCGCTGTGCGGAAATCGTTCCATGAGCCGCACGGTGCCCAGCGGAAAACTCCGCGCAAACTGCTTGCGCTTGCCGTGGCCCAGGATGAATTCCGTGCTGCCGCCGCCCACGTCCAAAAGGAACAACGGCTGTTTCGCCAGCTCCGCGTCGGTGGTCACGCCGCGAAACACCCACTCGGCCTCTTGTTCGCCGGAAATGATTTCCACCTTCAGTCCCGCCGCCCGCTCGATGGCCAAGGTCAGATCGCCTGGATTAAGCGCATCCCGCGCCGCACTGGTGGCGATTACCCGGATGGTATCGGCGTTTTTTTCGCGCGCTGTCTGGGCGAAATCCCAAACCGCCTCGGCGGTGCAGGCGATATTCGCGGGCTGCAAGCGGCGCGTCTCATAAAAACCCTTGCCCAGGCGCGTTTGCCGGCTCTCCTCAACCACCGGCCGCACTTCATTCCCCGCCACGTCCGCCACCAATAATTTTATCGAGTTGGTGCCCACGTCCACCACCGCACGCCGATGGAACGGAACCCCCGTCCTGGCCGGGAATGAACCGGCTTCGGTGACCGCAGCGTGGCATATGCTCTCCATGAAGCCGTAAATTTACGAGTCCGCCTCGTCCCAACCCAAGCCAAAAAATGTTACATTTTCCCCGTGGGGCGCAAGACAGGATTGGGCTTCTAATTTCGTTTGAAATCAGCGATATTTCGGGCATGAGCAAGCAGCAGCAGTTGGTGAAATCCAAACGGGAGCAGATTTTGAGCCTTGCCCGCAAACACGGGGCGGTATCCGTGAAATTATTCGGCTCGACCGCACGCGGCGAGGCGGTGGAGTCAAGTGACCTGGATTTTGTGGTTGAACTGGAGCCGGGCCGCAGCTTGCTGGACTTGGGCGGCTTGCAGTCCGACTTGGAGCGATTGCTGGGTTGCGCGGTGGACGTGGTGACGGCCGGAGGATTGCGCGAGCGCATCCGGGCACAGGTGCTGGCGGAAGCCGTGCCGGTATGAGAGACGATTACCAACGGCTGCTGGATATTCGTGAGGGCATCGAGCGGATTGAGAAATACACCGCCGGCGGCCGGCAGGAATTTTACCGCAACGAATTGGTGCAAACGTGGGTGCTGCATCATTTGCAGATCATCGGCGAAGCGGCGCGTTCATTGAGCAGCGAGTGCAAGGCCAAGCAGCCGGACATTCCGTGGGAAAAAATCAATGGGATGAGAAACATTCTGGTGCATCACTATTTCGGGATCGACACGGAAATCGTCTGGGCGGCGGTGGAAAAGGAATTGCCCAAGCTGAAAGCGGGCCTGGCACAAATGATCGAACGCGAGAAGCCGCAAGCCGGCAGCGAGCACTAAACGTCTCATATCCAGTAATTCCCAATTCGCCTCACGTTTCGCGTCCCCACAATCACCATTTTACTTTGCCCGGCCCCACGCTAAATTTTGGCCATGAATCTGAACCTGTTTGTTTTGCGGCACGGCATCGCCGTGGAACCCGGCACGTCCGGTTACGACGACGATTCCCAACGCCCGCTCATTCCCAAAGGCGAGCGCCGCCTGCGCGCGGCCGCCGCCGCCATCAAGAAAATGGAATTATCTTTCGACCTGATCCTCTCCAGCCCCTTCGTCCGCGCCCGCCAGACCGCGGAAATCGCCGCCCAGGAATTGAAGCTCAAAAAACGCCTCAAATTTTCCGACGCCCTCGTCCCGGACGGTGATTTCGGGGCCTTGATTGACGAGTTGCGCGGAATGAGACCCGCGCCCGGGGACGTTTTGCTGGTGGGCCACGAACCATTTCTCAGCCGATTCATCAGCCTGCTGGTCTCCGGCGGCGCCGATGCCACGATTGAAATGAAAAAAGGCGGCCTGTGCAAACTGGAGGTGGAAAACCTGCGCCTGGGCCACTGCGCCCGCCTCGCCTGGCTGCTCACTCCCTCCCAAATGGAATTGATGGACTGAACCTATCCCACGCGAAACGAAATCTTCCGGATCAAATTCTTGCCGAAACTGTACTGCAAACGGTCGAGAATTTCCTTGCGGCGGTAGCGGACGATCTCGGCCAGCCACACGTTGCTGTCCACGTTTACAAACAACGTGCCCTTGTGCAGCCCGGCCGGCTGCGCGTGCGCCACAATGTTCGGGTCCAGCAACGAATTCCAGACCTTCACGACTTCCGCCTCCGCGTGCCGCGCGTCCATGCGCAGGTCTTTCAGGACACGTTGGAGCACGTCACCGGCGGATCGAGCGGGGACTTTACGCGCGGTTTCCAGCGGCGCCAGATCCACGCCGCGCCATTGCGCGAGCACCCGCTGGCGGGCGGAGATTTTGCCCGGCCCCAGCGGCGGAATGTATCTCGACGGCAGCATACGGCAAATTTTCGGCAGACCGACACGCGAGATTAGCCGGACACGAAGCATGTGGTCACGTTGAAAATCAAAATGCGCTTTAGGTCACTGAGCGACCCCGGGAAATTCGCCAGACACGCAAGTGTCTGGTCTGAATGCACAAGCCCGAATCGTCCTGAAAGGACGCTGGATACGTTTGATTCGACCCCGCGATGGATTTTCACGTTGAATTTTTTATTTGCGCCAGCATGGGGGCTTTCGGTCCCAGCAATCCGCAATTTTATTTGAATTTCTCCAATGTCTTTGCACAGCGGCTTTGAATGAGCGCAGCGACAGCCTTTGTAGTGGGATGCTCCGTAATCAGGTCAGGCGATTTTGACAGGACTGTTTCAGCCATTTCCTGCACACGCCGTTTTACCATTGGCTTGGCAAGTCCTGCTTCCTCCGCCAGTTGATCAAAGTGTTTCGGCAACATCTTGTCGGAGGCATATTCGCCGCCGATCTTCATCGCCATTTTTGGGGCAAGTTCCGGGTAATAGGCCGTGCTGAGAACATCGTAAAGCGGCGCGAGCCGCGTCTCGCGACCGTAAAGCAATGAAAAATTCTTTCCATGAGCATCATGGTTTCCGACCAGAAAATTGAAAATGACGGCATCCAACAATCGTTGGAGGTCAATCACCGGTGCGCTGGACAATTCACGCAGCAACGCGAAACACTGTTTGAGCGAAGGCCCGCCTTCGTTCTGGTATTTATTGTCAGGACTGATGCCAAGCGCCTGGCAAAAATCCTCCTGATGTTCCCGTTCCAAATATTCGGAACCGTCTGGAGCATCCCGCAACGCGATCCGGTCGTAACGCTGAATGAGGAGATAATCAATGTCCTCCACCTTGCTCACTTCGGCATTGGCCGTGTGCAGGCCAATCGCATGGGCCAGTTTCATGCAAAACGCTTCATCGAACACGATACCTTCAAAACGCTCAATGGCCGGTTTTAGAATATGCGTGCTGGGTGCTCCGCCAAGCGGGATGGAAATTTGATTGTTGGCGACATGCACGGCAATTTTGTCCTGCGCACCAGCCAACGAAAGCCGAATGCCATCCTCGCCAGCCATCAGCGGACGGCGTGGCAACAGCCTGAGCATTTCCGCTAGTTTTTCTCCGGTCAACGGGCGGTAGCTATAATTGCGCTCCCGCAGTTTTCCCCCCGCCGGTATAAAGGTCACGGCTCCGGCACATTCGCCCCCCATTTGTTCCAGCATGGCGAAATCGTTTCTGGCGCTGATTCCGAGGTTCTTCGCGATAATCTCCCTTTTACTTTCATCCGGCAGGATACCGGCAAAAAATCCCCGGCACTCGTTGCGGTTGAACCGGCCTTTTCTGAGCGGCAACGAATGGGACAGCGGAATCGCGCCTGCGTGGTTCAACCAGCTTTCGGCATAATGATATGCCATCTGACCATTCTCATCCTGAATGAGCTGGCCCGCCAAGTCCCGCCGCAAATAAACGTCTAACATCCGTGGCATATCTTAAATTCCTCTCTCGCCGCTCCCGGCGGGCGGAATCATCTCGATTTTGATGCCCAGCGTATGCAGAACGGTAAGCACTTTACCAAGCTGGCAAGTGGGTTTCCCCTTCTCCAGATCGATGATGAAGCGCAAGCCTGTGCCGGATGTCATGGCCAAATTTTTTTGCGTCACACCCATGCTTTTGCGGGTGCTGCTGACCAATTCGCCAATTTTTTCAGGTGTGTATTTCATAGCTCAAATTAAATGTTACCGTGCGGTAATATTACGATCAAACATCGTCTAAATCAAGCGGATTATTCCCGAACGGGAACAAACACTTCCTGAAAGACAATACGAGGTACTTTCATTCCCGTTCGGGAATAAGAGCGATCAACTGGTAAGCCGTTGCGGGCGTGCGGTGGATTAGACTGGAGGCGAGGGTCGGAATCGGACGCAACCCGCCTTCCACAAGCCACTCGAAATCAACTACCTATATCATCACTGACGCCCTGAAAATAAAAAGGTTCCTGCATTATGTCAAGGATAACTTCGGCCGACTTCTTCTAACTCTATTTTACTCTTCACCAGTGAGGTCTGCTGGCACTTCTGCTGGCACGGCGAGGGAGCTTTGGAGGTGAGGAGTTTGTTCAAAACTTGTGCCCAAGGTCAGGTGCAAATTTGGTCGCCGGGCCTTTCCGGTGGTGACCATCACGGCCAATGCAGTTGTTTGTTATGAAACCTCCTTGAGAGAAAAGCAAACCTGCGGTTCCGTCCGCAGTAGCCTATCGGCGCGACTGGCAACGGTCAGGTCGGAAATCGTTCGAGTTGATTCATGGTTCAATGTCGCGTGTGTGCCTTTAGAGCCGTTTGCGGATCGCTTCCAATTCCCGCCGGCGTTTCGCGGTGGTCTTGGGATAGGCCATCTTAAGATCATCGAGCGCATCCATGATGATTTGGGAAACAATCAAACAAGCATTTTCCTTGTCATCGGCGGGGACGACATACCAGGGCGCGTGAGCGGTGCTGGTCGCAGTCAGGCAAGCCTCATAAGCCTGCATGTAATGCTTCCAGTATTTCCGCTCGTGAATGTCTGCGAAACTGAATTTCCAGTTTTTCTCCGGCTCATCAATACGCGCGAGGAAACGATTCCGTTGTTCGTTTTTCGACAGGTGAAGGAAAAATTTGATGACCCGGGTGCCGTTGCGGTGGACGTGCTGCTCCAAATCCACGATGGAACGATACCGCTCCTTCCAGAGGGTTTTCTCGTCGTGCAACTCTTCCTCAAGCCCTTGGCTGCGGAGAATCTCCGGATGCACTCGAACGACGAGCACTTCCTCATAATAGGAACGATTGAAAATGCCGATCCGCCCGCGTTCCGGCAGATGACGGGTCGTGCGCCAGAGAAAATCATGTTCCAGCTCCTCGGCGCTTGGCTGTTTGAAACTGAACACTTCGCAGCCTTGCGGATTGACCCCGGACATAACGTGCCGGATGGCTCCGTCCTTGCCGCCAGCGTCCATCCCCTGAAAAATCAGCAGCAACGCATAGCGATTGGAGGCATAGTGAAGGCGTTGCAGCGAACTCAACGCCTCAACGTGTTCTTCCAGGAGTTTTTGATACCGCTTCTTCGACTTGCAAAAGGGCTTCACCATCGTCGGCCACTCTTTAAGTTTGACCCTGGCTCCGGGCCGCACCCGGAAATCTTTTGAATTGATTTTCATCTTTATTCTTTCAGCCGTGTCAGCCATGTGGTTCGCGCCGGCTTATTTTTTGGTTTCCGCTTCTGGAATCTTTTGCTTCGCCTGATCCGATTCCTCAACCGCGCGAACGTCCTCGCGGCCTAATTGCTCGTAAAATTTATGGACTTTTTTGACGAGCTGCGGTGACACCTCGGCCGCTGGCTTCACGTTCGGTTCCGGTTTGGTTTCCGCTTTGTCATCAGGCTCCGGCTCAACTTTGTCAGTTGGTTTGATGTCGGTTTTGGTGTTCGGTTTCGGTTCTGATTTGACGGCGGACGGCGGCACGGCTGTGGAATCCGGTGTGGCTGGAGCTTTGACTTCAGCAGCCGGCCCGGTCTTGGTCTCCGATTTAGGTTCGGGGGTTGCCTCTGGTTTGGTGGCAGGTTTGGTTTCAGGTTTAGGCTCGACCTTTGCTGCCGGCGTTGGCTCAACCTTGGCCGCAAGTTTTGAATTGGCATCAGGATTCGGTTGAACTTTTGCTTCCGTCGCTGCCCCGGCTTTGGCCGCTGGCTTGGCTTCAGCTTTGGGTTCAGCCTTGGCTTGAATTGCGCGAATTTCCTGTTCGGCCTTGTCCCAGTTCTGCGCCGATTGACCGTCCCGATGGCCTTCACGTTCGTAGAGTTCATAAGCCCTGGCCGCGATCTGCGGCGTCAAATCGGCAGTTGTCCTGGCTTTGGCTTCCGGTTTCGGCTCGATTGCGGGTTTGGCTTCAACCTCAGCTTTGGCTTGAGGTTTAGGTTCGTCCTTGGCACCAGGCTTGGCCTCAGCTTGGGCGTCGGGCTTACTCTCGTCTTTTACTTCGGGCTTGGCCTCGACTTTGGCATCAGGCTGCGGCTCGGCCTTCGCTTCCGGCTTAGGTTCATCTTTGGTGCCGGACTTCGGCTCAACCTTTGCTTCAGGATTAGGCTCCGCCTTTTCATCTGGCTTAGGCTCGGTCTTGGCCTCAGGTTTAACCTCGGGCTTCGGCTCGTCTTTAGCGCCAGATTGCGGTTCGGCTTTGGCTTCGGGTTTAACCGAAGTTTTCGTATCACCTTTGGCATCGGGCAGAGATGCAACTTTGATTTCGGGTTTCGCCCCGGCTTTCTTGACAGGATCAAAAATCCGATACGCCAGCAGTTTCACGCGGTCGTTCACGAGGAACCACAGCAGTGCATAGCCCCACACGAACCCGGCCCAACCCCAGCCCAAGGGTGTCATAAATAACCCGTAAACCGCGATCAACGTCGCCACGATTTGCGTTCCTAACACCGCTATCCACAAAATCTTTGCGGGCCGTATGGACCAGAACGGGCCACGCGTGCGCGTGAGGAAAATCGTCAGATGTCCGGCCACGGACAGCTTCAAATACATCAGCGTCTGGATGTGCGCCCGGTCGAGATGAAAGACGCGCTCGCCGAGATAAAACAAGCCGAATGCGGCGACGACCCCGATGACGCCCAGCACCGTGGAGATCCCCAGTACCATCCGCATATTCCAGGCCTCGGGCTTATCCTTGTAATGAACATTGTCATAGGCAATGGACAGGATGGCGCCGTCGTTGAGCAACGCCAGCATCACAATCATCACCGCCGTCAATGGATAAAAATTAAAGATCAGAATCGCCAGTGTCATGAAGAACAGCACGCGCAGCGTCTCGGCGAT
>JBEKMW010000018.1:0-53056 GCA_049523455.1 Verrucomicrobiota bacterium
GCCGTCAAACGCCGACCCAAACCTTATCCATTGCTCAATCAACCACGCCGTCGGTTCGTGGAGATCTCCCACCGCAGCAAATACTGGAAGGACAGACCCCGCAATTATCGAAACCTTAACTAAGGGCCATTCTGGTCTGACACCTTTTTTGGGCACGAATACAATTTGGCGGAGGCGGACCGGCAGGTCCGCCCTACCGGCGTCTACCGCCGTATAGGTAAATCGCACGGTTCATCACGGATGGACAGGATGGACATCGGTGGGCGGCAACCAAAAGGGGAAATACCGATTGACACGGGCTTGGGGATTCGCTTGGCTTTCGTTGTGGCCGGGAAATTGCCCGCCAATTCCGGCGGTGCGCTCCGTCAGCCACATTAGGCACTGCGGCCAAAATGGTCGCACAAAAACCATGACCTCACGCGAACGTCTGATCGCCACTGTGAACCACCGCCAGCCCGACCGTGTGTGTGTGGACTTCGGCGCCACCGGGGTCACCGGCATCCATGCAACGGTGGTCCATCAACTCCAGCAACGGTTCATTGGCCCCGCCGCCCGGCCAACCCGCGTTCACGAACCGTACCAGATGCTGGCCGAGGTGGACGACCAACTCCGCGCCGCCCTGGGAATTGATGTCATCGGCGTCTGGCCGCGCAAGAATATGTTTGGTTACGAGGCGAAGGGCTGGAAACCGTTCACCCTGTTCGACGGCACGCCCTGCCAGGTGCCCGGCCAGTTTATCGTCTCCCCCGCGGACGACGGCGGCTGGCTGATGTATCCCGAAGGCGACACCAGCGCCCCGCCCAGCGGGCACATGCCCAAGGACGCTTACTTCTTCGACACCATTGTCCGGCAGGAACCGCTGGACGAGGCGCGCTTGAACCCGGAGGACAATCTGGAGGAATTCGGACTGCTTTCCGCAGAGGACATGGCCTATTACCGGCGGCAAGCGGATTGGCTGGATCAAAATGCCAGGGACACCGGCGTCATTCTCATGGGTCCGGGCACCGCTTTTGGCGACATCGCGCTGGTGCCGGCCCCGTTTCTCAAACGCCCCAAAGGCGTCCGCGACATCAGCGAATGGTACATGACCACCGCCGCGCGCCCGGATTACGTGCATGCCATCTTCGAAAAGCAGGCCGAGTACGCCCTGAAGAATTTGGAGACGCTCATCGGCCTGTTCGGCGACCGCGTGCAGGCGATCATGACGACCGGCACCGACTTCGGAACCCAAAACGGCCTGTTCATTTCCCAGGCG
This sequence comes from Verrucomicrobiota bacterium, assembly GCA_049523455.1. Taxonomy (GTDB): domain Bacteria; phylum Verrucomicrobiota; class Verrucomicrobiia; order Limisphaerales; family UBA11358; genus UBA11358. The sequence goes on from JBEKMW010000018.1 coordinate 1,256, forward strand.
GCCTACCGGAACCTGTTCAAGCCGTATCATCGCCGGCTCAACGACTTCATCCACCGCAAATCGAATTGGAAAATTTTCATCCATTCCTGCGGCTCGGTGGTCAAGTTGATCCCCGACTTCATCGAGGCCGGCTTCGACATCCTCAATCCGGTGCAATGCTCGGCCGCCGGCATGGAGGCCGGGGAGTTGAAACGGAACTTTGGCCGGGACCTCACCTTCTGGGGCGGCTGCGTGAACACCCAGCACACCATGTATCAATCGCCCGAGGCGGTTTATCGCGAGGTGCGCGAGCGCATTGACCTCTTCAATCGGGACGGCGGCTATGTCTGCAACGCCGTCCACAATGTTCAGGGCAATTCGCCGATGGAGAATGTTCTGGCCATGTTCCAGGCCATCAAGGACAGCGCCCGGGGCTGATTCGCGGCGCATGAGCCAGCCGGCATTGCCCAATTCCAGCGGCCGTCCGCCGCGGGTCATGCTCCTGGCCTGCCAGGTCTTCGAGTCCGAAATCGCGCTCCACGCGGCCGGCGCCCAACACATCGTGGCCACCCGTTTTTTCGAGGTGGGCCTGCATGACCGGCCCGACCAGCTTCGCGCCATGCTCCAGTCGGAATTGGATTCCCTTCGGGCGCGCGACGACATTGAGGCCGTGATTCTCGCCTACGGCCTGTGCGGCCGCGGCGCGGCGGGACTCTGCGCGTCGCACCATAAAGTGGTCATCCCGCGCGCCCATGACTGCATCACGGTCTTCATGGGCGGCCGGGAAGCCTATGCCGCGCATCACGAACGCTGCCCCACTTGTTTTTATTACACACCCGGTTGGAACCGTTGCCGGCGCGTGCCCGGCCCCGAACGGCTGGATTCCGTGAAAGCGGAATTGGCAAAAAAATTCAGTCCGGACGACGTCGAATTCCTGCTCGAAAGCGAACGCATGCTGTGGAAGTCATACGACACTGCCACCTACCTGGACCTGGGAACGGACGACGCGGAGGCGGAAGCGGATTACGCCCGGCATTGCGCCGACTGGCTCGGCTGGAAATTTGAGCGTCTCCGCGGCGACACCCGATTGTTGCGCGACCTGCTCTGGGGCAACTGGGACGCCGGCCGCTTTCAAATCGTCGAACCCGGCCAGCGCCTCATCCACTTGCCCGATGAATCCATCCTGGGCGTGGAACCGGCGTCCCAAGTTTCAGTAGTGTCCTAACTTCAGGAGCGCGGCTCTATGAGCCGCAGCACATCCCCACGCAATCCGAGCCGCTGCGGGTCGCAGACCCGCGCTCCGAAAACAAATCAGGACACAACCCAAGTTTCAGTTGATTTTTTAACGGACGCTGGCAATGTTTAAGCAGGGGGAAAAAGGACCTGAAGTGTTTTATGAGAAAACCGATCAATAAACTGCTCATTCTGTCCATGCTGATTACTGGCGCTGGTGTCCTGCCGTGCGACCGGATGGAGGCGCAGGCCTATACGTTCGGCTCGCAAGTGCAGACCACGAACACGGCGAGCATTACCTACAATTCGGGAACCGGCCAGTTCGAATACACCGACGCTGCCAATGCCTCCCTCGACGAGGCCAGTGTTCCCCTGACCAGCGCCGCGGCGACGCTTATCACGTCCACGAATGCCTGGCACGTTTCGCTCACCGGCAACGTGGCCGCCCGATCAATGACCGCTACGGCCAGCCTGTCGCCTGAGAACGGGATGGGCATTTCGGTCGTTCACTTGGTGGGTTTGACAGAATACTACGTCAGCATTATTGGGGGCCAGGTCAATAATACCGGAAACGCCGCTCCCGACTTTCCGGCCAACGTCTATGGAACGGGGGCGCACTTTCTCGCCCGGATTGGCGGAGCCAGCGAGGTCACGACGCCCTTGGGCGACAGCGTGCTCGCCGATGGCGACAGCATCCTCCCGCTCTCGGGCGGCACCAACGCCTCGGCGGCCACGGAGTCCGTGGATGCCGTCATGGGCATGGTGACGCTCAGTTACGATCCTTCCACGAAGACTGTGACGGGATATGCCGATGGCTTTCCGGTCGGCGAGTACGCAATCTCCGGTTGGGGAACCAATCCGGCGCTCACCCTCTACGTCTTTGGCGCCTCCCAAGATATCAGCCTTACGAGCGGCTCGGACACGGCTACCAACTTCAATGCGGGCGCGGATGTCTTCAGCGTCCCGCAACTGGCCGCCCTTCATTCCGGTACCAATCTTGTCTTAACGTGGCCCACCAACGCCACCGGCTTCCTGTTGCAATCCAGCAGCAACGTCACTCCCTCAGCCGTCTGGAGCGCGGTGGCTTCCACGCCGGTCGTCGTCAATGGACAAAACACCGTGACCAACAGCATGACCGGCAGGCAGGAATTCTACCGTTTGTTCCTGCCCTGAGTTCCCGCCACGTGCTGTTCCCTCCCCTATTCCCTCGCCCATTCTGATGGGAGAGGGACAGGGTGAGGGTATCTATTCCCTCGCCCATTCGGATCGTTACTCGCAGTCGTTTCTGACTTTGGTCAACAGCTCGTTCAACTTGTCCAGCACGGTGACGGTCCGGTCCACATTGGCGAAAAGTTCGGACATATAGCGCTGTTCGAATTCCAGGCTCTTGGTGTCCCGCCAGAAATTCCGCGTTTCCTCCCAGCGGCTGGTCAATTCCTTGTTCAGGCCAACGAGCCGGTTTTTGCTGGCAGTAAGATTCATGGCAGTGGCGTCTCCTCTCCCGCCGGGTGGCTGTCGCCGGCGACGGGGCCGGCCGCATCCGGCGACGGCACGTCGGTGTAGGCCTCCAACGCCTTTACCACCAGCGCCAGATAAGCGACGGCCCGCCCCATGTTGGTGGTCAGGAAACCGTGGAATTGGCCCACTTGCTTCACCATCGGGTCGGACAGGTTCTCGAGTTCGCGCCCCCATTTTTTCAGGAGCATGAGCTTGGCCTCGGCCTCGCGGTAAGCCCGCTCGGCGCGTTGCAGGGCCATCAGTTGCAGGCTGGACGAGCCGTGAAATTGGGACAGCCGGGAGTTAAACATCTCCGCTTTGGCTTCCTCCAGCTTCCGGTGCCGGCGGCGCAATTCTTCCTCCCACACCCGCCGCTGGTCGTTTTGCACCCACAGCCGCGTGCGCACCACTTCGTCGGTGGCCTCTTCCAGCACGGCGCGCGTGCGGCTCAGGTAAACAATCAGGTCCGCACGGAATGCTTCCACGGCATCCACGGACGTAACATGGGCGCGGTCGGCCATAAGTTTCTTTCGTCCTCGTCCTCGTTCCCGTCCCCGCCTCGCGTATCATCATTACCGGGAGCAGGACCGGGATGACATTTGTCGGTCACCGTTGGTGCAGGTATTCCTCGATGCGTTGGGCTTTGCGCAGCAGGAAGGGCGTATGTTCCTTGGACAGCTCGACGAATCGCTTCAGCGCTTTCATCGCCGTCCTGAATTCCTCGGCAAATTTCTCGTGCTCCTGGTCCTGCCACGTGTCACTCAGCGCGCCGAACCGCGCCTGCAACAAAATCATCCGGTTCTCCAGGTCGCTGTTGAATCGTTGCAGTTCGTCGGCAAAGCGACGCACCTTCTCGGGATCCATGATAGCCTGTGCCATATTCTTCGCTTTCTTTGCGCTGCTTTAAGATAGACGCAATCCGCCGCCCAGTCACTTGTTATTGTGTGTCGCGGATTAATGTTGACTCGCCCAGGGATTAGGGCCAGTTTTTCGCCGGATTTTTCAGATGAACGCCTTATGCATTTTCAGGCGCAAGATTGTTCCTTTGTGCTGGGGACTTCTGTTTTTGTTCGCTTCCCCAATGAGGGCGGCCGTTTTCCTCGTCACCGACACCAATGATACTACCAGGGTTACAAGCCTGCGTGGAGCCATCATCGCCGCCGAGCGCCATGGGGAAAAGAGCACGATCATCCTCGGCATGGCGCCCGGCCTGTTTGACCGCCAACCACGGCAATGGACTTACCGGCTGACGATCTCCGGTGCAAACGAAGTTGCCGGACGGACTGGCGATTTGGACGTTACGCGCGGCAGCCTGACCATTATGGGCGCGACCTCAAACGTAACGATTGACGCAACGGGGTTGGGCGACCGGGTGTTTGAAGTGTCTTCCAATGCTCATTTGACGCTCGAAAACCTGGTCCTCAAGGGCGGCACGGCGCCGAATGGTCCCGGTATTTTTGCCGACGGGGAACCCGGCGGAGCGATTTACAACGCGGGAACCTTGATTTTGGAACATTGCGTCATCACCAGCAACACCAGTGGAGGCGGCCAATATGTCGAAGGCAACATCGGCGGTACTGGCGGGGGCGACGGCGGCGGCATTTACAACGCCGGCACTTTGTGGGCGAGTGAATGTGACATTGTTGGAAATTCTTCGGGGGCGGGTGTGGACGGTGCTTTCGGCGGCAATGGCGGCGGTTTAAGGAACGACGGCTTCTGCTTTTTAACGAATTGCATTATCAGCGGCAATCAAAGTGGCGGCGGTGGCGGCCCGGCGGGAAATTTAGTTGGATTCGGCGGCAGCGCGGGAAATGGGGGAGGAATTTTCAATGCTGGGACGATGGTTTTGGGCGGGTGCAGTATTGGTGCAAATGCCGCCGGTCCAGGCGCCGGCGGCGGTGAACCGTCAGGTCTGCTGGAACCCGGTGTGCCCGGTGGATGGGGCGGAAATGGCGGCAGCGGCGGCGGCATTTACAACGTCGGACAAATGGAAATAAATTTCTCATCGGTTTATTATAATAGCACCGGCAACGGCGGCGGCGGCGGCAGAGGCATTGGCCTGGATGCAGAAGGTGGCAGCGCCGGCGTGGGTGGCAATGGGGCGGGCATTTTTAATGCGGGTGAGTTAAGCCTGAATACCTCCACGATTAGTGGAAATTTGTGCGGCAATGGCGGAACAGGTGGCAACGCATTTGGACTTGCTGGCGCTGTCGGCGGCGCGGGCGGCAGTGGCGGTGGCATTTACAATGATGGCTCGCTGGAATTGACTTCATGCACCATCGTATTAAATCAAACCGGAGTTGGCGGCAATGGGGGCAATAGTGTCAATGGTTCGTCCGCCGCAAGCGGAGGACAAGGTGGCGGCGGCGGCGGCATTTTGAATGATGCAAGCACCACCAATGCCGTCCTGCGCAACACCTTGATTGCGCAAAATTTGGTAAACATCGGAGGAGCGGGCGGGACAAATAATGTGACGACAGTTACCGATGGGCAGCCACTGACGCAACAAGTGCAAGTAGGTGATATCGGCGCCGATGGCGTAGGCTTTGATGTCGCGGGTGACTTTACTTCGCAAAGATTCAATTTGATCGGCATGAGCGACGCCAGCACCGGCTTCACCAATGGCGTCAACGCCGATCAAGTCGGCAGCGATACCAGTCCGATTGACCCGCTTTTGGGGCCGCTGCAAATGAACGGCGGCCTTACGCCAACGCACGCGCTGCTTTGGGGAAGCCCGGCGATTGATCAGGGCAATTGCTTCGGAATTCATAGAGACCAGCGGGGACATTATCGTCCGCATGTTTTTTCAACCATCCCCATCGCTCCGGGCGGCGACGGTAGCGATATCGGCGCTTTCGAGTTGGATAGTCCCGGCGGTTCCTGACGTTTTTCTGCGCCCGTTGTACCGCTGTCTGTCCAGAAGGACCGGCGTCGCAAATTCCGCCGCCCATTCTGATGGGAGAGGGACAGTTTGACTCTTGGTTTTGATTTTAGCTTTTCAGCGTTTCAGCGTTTCAGCATTTCAGCATTTCAGCGTTTGCCTCCGCTCTTGCCTCCGCATCCCCTCTCCAATTATAACACCGGAATGCCACGTCAAAGCATTCTTGGACGATTGTCCATGCATCCACGGGCGCGACTGGCCTTTCCCGGCATCCTGCTGGTTCTCGCGGTTTTCCTGGCCTATCTGCCGGTCTGGCACGCCGGCTTTATTTGGGACGACGATTATTATGTAACGGCCAATCGTCTGCTCACCGCGCCGGATGGATTGTACCGCATTTGGTTCTCCTGGGATTCGCCTTCGCAGTATTTCCCCCTCACCTACACCTGGTTTCGCTTCGAACGCGATTTGTGGGGATTGCAGCCGGTGGGTTATCACGCGATGAATCTGTTGCTGCACGCCGCCAACGCCCTGTTGCTGTGGCGATTGTTAAAGCGCCTTGACATTCCTGGCTCGTGGCTGGCCGCCGCCCTGTTTGCCCTGCACCCGGTGCAGGTCGAATCAGTGGCCTGGGTGAGCGAACTCAAGAATGTGCTGATGCTGTTCTTTTATCTGCTGGCGGTGTGGGCGTGGGTGGGATTCATCGAGCAGCCGGCCGGGCGCGGTCAGTCGTATTACCTGCTGGCCTTGGGACTGGCGGCGCTGGCCTTGTGCGCCAAGACCACCGCCTGCACCCTGCCGGTGACGTTGCTGTTGATTCTGTGGCTGAAGCGCAAGCCGATCAATTGGGTGTGGCTGGCGCAAACGGCGCCCTTTTTCGTCTTAAGCCTGGGCATGGGGCTGCTGACCATCTGGTGGGAGCGGTACCATCAGGGCACCCACGGAGCGTTGTTTGCCATGACTTGGTTGCAGCGCCTGTTGGTGGCCGCCCATGCCTTCTGGTTCTACCTCGGCAAACTCGTCTGGCCCATCAATCTCACCTTCATTTATTCCCACTGGACGATTGACGCCGCCAGTGCCGCCTCCTACTCGTGGCTCGCCGCCGCCGCTGCCCTGGGCTGGGTGGTTTATTCGGCGCGCCGATTCCTGGGGCGGGGTGTGGCCGCCGCGCTCATCTTCTTCGTGGTGACACTCGGTCCGGTAATGGGTTTCATCATGCTCTACACGTTTCGCTATACCTTTGTGGCCAACCATTACCAGTATGTCGCCTGCATCGGGCCGCTGGCGCTGGTTGCGGCGTTGATCGAAACGGGCAGGCGGCAGGTGGCCGCCATCTTCCATCTCCCAGCTTCCGCCTTCTATCTGCTTCCAGCCGTGCTGGGCGTGCTGACCTGGCGGCAGTGTGGCATGTATGCCAACAGCGAGACCCTCTGGCACGTCACCCTCGCCCAAAATCCCGATTGCCAGATGGCCCACATTGATCTCGGCAACCTGCTCCTCGAGCAAGGGAGGATCACCGAGGCCGTTGGGCACTTGACGCGGGCGGTTCAACTCGACCCAAATGATGCCGAAGCCCTCTCCAATTTGGGCGGCGCCCTGGCCCGGCAGGGACATTTCGCCGAAGCCATCCAAGAGTGTCACCGCGCCCTCGAATTGGATCCGTACTGCGCCAAGGCCTGCAGTAACATCGGTTATGCGCTCGCCGCCCAGGGACATTGGGACGAGGCCGTTCGCTGGTTCGAGCACGCCCTGCAACTCCAACCGAACGATCCCGGCTTTCACGCCAATCTGGGGGTCGCGCTCGCCACTTTGGGAAAGTCCGACCAGGCCATTCAACATTACGAACGCGCCATCCAGCTCAACCCGGACTTCGCCCAAGCCCACTTTAACTTGGGCAATGCCTTGGCCGACCGGGCGGACTGGGCGGATGCCATTCAACATTACCAACGGGCCATCGAACTCAACCCGGTTTTCCCCGATCCCCATTATTATTTGGCCCTGGCGCTGGCCGCCCAGGGGAAATCGAATGAAGCCATTCCCCAGTTCCAGCAAGCCCTGCACCTCGCCACCGCCCATGGTGACACCGCCCTCGCCAATTCCATCCGCGCCCGGCTCCAGTCCCATCCGCCGCCCTCCTTCCCATCGCCGTGACTCATTTACGATTTACGCAACCCTCTATGAATCGAGATCACCTCGTAATTCGTATATCGTAAATCGTAAATCCGGCAGGTTTTTGGCCGTGGCAACCCGCTGGCCGCGCCTTACCATAGCTTCGCAGATCCAAACGATGGACCAACGTTCAAACCACGAACTTTCCGGCAATCCCGGCGCCTCGCCGTGTTCCGTTCCGCCGGCGCGCGCGGGCAGCAACCGCCTCGCCCCGCAAGTTCAACGGCGCCAACGTCGGCTGTCACTGGCCGTCTGCCTTTTCCTGGCGGCCATCATCTGGGCCGTTTTCGGCCAGACGCTGCATTACGACTTCGTCAATTTCGACGACAACGAATATGTGTCTGAAAATCCGGTGGTCGCAAAAGGACTCACGCTGGAGGGGATTCGCTGGGCCTTTACCCACAACCTGGTGGCGAACTGGCATCCGCTGACGGTTATGTCTTATATGGTGGATGCCAGTTTGTACGGGCTGAAGCCGGGCGGGTATCATCTGACGAATGTTTTGCTGCACACCGGCGCGGTGATGCTGTTGTTTGTGGTGTTAAAGGAGATGACCGGTACGCTCTGGCGGAGCGCCTTCGTGGCGGCGGTGTTTGCCATTCATCCGTTGCGGGTGGAATCGGTGGCGTGGATCGCCGAGCGCAAGGATGTGCTCAGCGGGGTCTTCTTCATGCTCACACTCTGGGCCTATATCCGTTACGTCCAAAAGTCCACCGCTTTGCCCTCCGCTTCTCCGCTTCAACGCTTCGCGCTTCACGCTTCACGTTGCTACTGGCTGGCGGTTGTGTTTTTCGCCCTGGGCCTGATGTCCAAGCCCATGCTGGTGACGCTGCCCTGCATACTGATGCTGCTGGACTACTGGCCGCTTCAACGCCTTAACCCTTCGACGCTTCAACGCTTTAACGCTTCAACGCTGCCACGTCTGCTGGTCGAAAAGGTTCCGCTGCTGGCGCTCTCCGGCGCAGCCTGCCTGGCCACGCTTTTTGCCCAGACAGGGGCCATCCGGTCGTTCGAGGCCCTGTCCCTTCCCGTGCGCGTGGGCAATGCCTTGATCTCCTATGTGGCGTATTTGGACCAGATGCTCTGGCCGTCGGGCTTGGCGGTTTTCTACCCCTTTGCGGCTGGTCATGTCGGAACTGCCAGCGTGGCGCTGTCATTGATCGCGTTGGCTGGCATTTCGGCGGGCGTTTTCGTCTTGCGCCGCCAGCGCCCCTATCTTGTGACCGGCTGGCTGTGGTATCTGATCATGCTGTTGCCGGTGATTGGATTGATTCAGGTGGGAGACCAGGCGCGGGCGGACCGCTACACCTATCTGCCGCAGATCGGCTTGTATGTGCTGCTGACCTGGGCAGCGGCGGACCTGTGCGCCGGCTGGCGTCACCGCCGGGTGGCCCTGGGCGGCGGCGCGGCGATCATTCTGACGGCTTTGATTTTGTGCGCGCGGGCCCAGACTGGGTATTGGCGGAACAGTGAAACGCTGTGGAAGCACGCGCTGGCCTGCACGTCTGGCAACTGGGTGGCCCACAACAACCTCGGCACTGTACTGCTCCAAGACGGTGCGGTGGAGCAAGCGATCTCCCAGTTTCAAGAGGCGCTGCAAATCAGACCCACCTACGCGGAAGCCCGCAACAACCTCGGCAACGCCCTGCTCCGAAAGGGAAGCGTGGACGAAGCGATGGTTCAGTACCAAAAGGCGCTGGAAATCTCACCTGGCTACGCAGCCGCACACAACGACCTTGGCCTGGCGCTGTTCCAAAAGGGCGCGCTGGACGAAGCGATGGTTCAGTACCAAAAGGCGCTGGAAATAAATCCCGGCTACGCGGAAGCCCACTACAACCTCGGCAACGTTCTGCTCACCAAGGGCGCGGTGGACGACGCGATCTTTCACTTCCAAAAGGCGCTGCAAATCAATCCCGATTTCGCGGGCGCCCACAACAACCTCGGCCTCGCACTGCTCAAAAAGGGCGCGCTGGACGAAGCGATGGTTCATTTCCAAAAGGCGCTGGAAATAAATCCCGGCAACGCGGAAGCCCAAAACAACCTCGGCAACGCGCTGCGCAAACAGGGCAGGGTGGACGAGGGCATGGCTCACTACCAAAGGGCGTTGCAAATCAATCCCGACTATGCGGAAGCCCTGAACAATCTGGCCTGGGCGCTGGCCACCTGTCCGCAGGCTTCGCTGCGCAACGGCAACCAGGCGGTGACACTGGCGCAACGGGCAAATCAGCTTACGGGCGACGGAAATCCGGTTCTCCTTTGCACCCTGGCCGCCGCTTACGCCGAAGCCGGGCGGTTTCCCGAAGCGGTGGCCACCGCGCAGCGCGCTCTGCAACTGGCCGAGTCGCATTCCAACCCCGCGCTGGCTGGGGCCATTCGATCACAATTGAAGCTCTACCAAGCCGGCCTGCCGTTCCATGAAAACCAAAGCAGAAATTAGGAAAGCATTTGCCACCCCGCGCGGCTTTCCTTGATGATGCGTTCAACCCCGTGAGCCGAAGTACGAACATAAAAGCACCTGACACGGGTCCGGCGCGTCTGCCCGGCCGCTGGGCGGTCCCCGGCGTCTGCCTTTTCCTGGCGGCAATCACCTGGGCGGTTTTCGGCCAGACGCTGCATTACCAGTTCCTCAATTACGACGACAACGAATATGTGTATGAAAATCCGGAAGTCGCCCGGGGTCTGACGCTCCAAGGGATCGTCTGGGCCTTCACTCACGTCCATTCCAACAACTGGCACCCGCTGACCTGGATTTCCCACATGCTGGATTGCCAGTTTTATGGATTGAATCCCGCCGGCCATCATCTGACCAACGTCCTGCTCCACACGGCGACGGCCATCCTGCTCTTCCTGGTGCTGCGGCGCATGACCGGCTGCCTGTGGCGCAGCGCGTTTGTGGCGGCGGTGTTTGCGATTCATCCGTTGCGGGCCGAATCCGTGGCGTGGGTGTCGGAACGCAAGGACGTGCTCAGCGGCGTGTTCTTCATGCTCACCCTCTGGGCCTATGTCCGTTACGTCCACCAGCCCGCCGCCCCTGTCTCCGCTTCAACGCTTCATCCCGAGAGCGTCCGTCCTTCACGTTTCACGTTTCACGTTTCACGCTACTACTGGCTCGCCCTGGTGTTTTTCGCCTTGGGCCTGATGTCCAAACCGATGCTGGTGACGCTGCCCTGCGTGCTGTTGCTGCTGGACTACTGGCCGCTTCAACGCCTTAACCCTTCGACGCTTCAACGGTTTAACGCTACAACGCTTCAACGCTTTAACGCTTCAACGCTGCCACGTCTGCTGCTCGAAAAAGTTCCGCTGCTGGCACTTTCCGGCGCCGCGTGCGCGGCCACGCTTTTTGCCCAGTCTCACGCCATCCAGCCGTTCGAGAATCTTTCCCTTCCCTTGCGCCTGGGCAATGCCCTCATCTCGTATGCGGCGTATTTGGGCCGGATGTTCTGGCCGTCGGGTTTGGCGGCTTTATACCCGTTTATGGCCGCGGACGTTGGGGTTGCCAGCATGGCACTGTCACTGGTTGTGTTGGCCGGCATTTCGGTGGGCGTTTTCGTCCTGCGCCGCCAGCGCCCCTATCTTCTGACCGGCTGGCTGTGGTATCTCATCATGTTGGTGCCGGTGATTGGATTGGTTCAGGTGGGAGCGCAGGCGCGGGCGGACCGGTACACCTACCTGCCGCAGATCGGCTTGTATCTGTTGCTGACCTGGGCGGCGGCGGACCTGTGCGCCGGCTGGCGTCACCGCCGGGTGGCGCTGGGCGGCGGCGCGGCGATCATCCTCACGGCTTTGATTTGGTGCGCGCGGGCCCAGACTGGGTATTGGCGGAACAGTGAAACGCTGTGGACTCACGCGCTGTCCTGCACGTCTGACAACTGGCTTGCCCACAACAACCTCGGCAACGTACTGCTCCAAGAGGGCGCTGTGGACGAAGCGATGGTTCAATACCAAAAGGCGCTGGAAATCACACCCGACTACGCGGACGCCCGCCTCAACCTTGGCATCGCGCTGTTCCAAAAGGGCGCTGTGGACGAAGCGATCTCCCATTTTCAGAGGGCGCTGCAGCTCAATCCTGACTACGCGGAAGCCCACTACAACCTCGGCGTCGCACTGCTCAAAAAGGGCGCTGTGGACGAAGCGATTGTTCATTACCACAAGGCGCTGGAAATCGCCCCCGACTACGCGGAAGCCCACCTCAGCCTCGGCAACGCGCTGTTCCAAAAGGGCGCTGTGGACGAAGCGATGGTTCATTACCAAAGGGCTTTGCAAATCAATCCCGACTTTGCGAAAGCCCACAATAACCTCGGCATCGCGCTGCTCCAAAAGGGCAAGGTGGAGCAAGCGATCGTTCAATACCAACGGGCGCTGGAAATCGCCACCGACTATGCGGAACCCCGGAATAACCTGGCCTGGGTGCTGGCGACCTGTCCGCAGGCGTCGCGGCGCAATGGCAACCAGGCGGTGGCGCTGGCGCAGCGGGCGAATCAGCTTGCGGGTGATGGCAATCCGCTTTTTCTTGGCACCCTGGCCGCCGCTTACGCCGAAGCCGGGCGGTTTCCCGAAGCGGTGGCCACCGCGCAGCACGCCCTGCAACTGGCTGTGACCCAGACCAACACTGCGCTGGCCGATGGCCTTCGATCACGGTTGAAACTCTATCAAGCCGGCCTCCCGTTCCATGACACTGAACCCGGGACTACTGACCACTGACCACGGACCACGGATTAACACCCACCCGGCATGAATAAAACCGTTCCCACAGCTCGCACGAAGTGGCTGGCATTGGCATTGGCGGCCGCCACGTTCGCGGCCTATCTGCCCGCCTTGAACGGCGGTTTCGTCTGGGACGACAATTCGTGGACGAGGGACCTTTCGGAACAGTTCCAGAACCTTGCCGGGCTATGGGCCATCTGGATTCATCCCACGACGCTGCAGCAGTATTACCCCCTCACGGGAACTTCATTCTGGTTGGATTATCAACTCTGGGGCTTCTGGACGCTGCCCTATCACGTGGAGAATGTTCTGCTGCATCTCCTGGCCGTGCTGCTCTTGTGGCGGCTCCTGCTCCGGCTCCCATTGCCCGGCGCGGGCCTGGCCGCGGCCCTCTTCGCCCTCCACCCCGTCATGGTCGAATCCGTCGCCTGGATCACCGAACGCAAAAATGTCCTTTCCCTGGTGCTGTATTTGAGCGCACTGCTGGCATACTTGCGCTTTGCGCAGAGCGTCGGCGGCCTTCGTCCAGAAGTTTCGACTCCACAGGGAGGGATACGGCACCCTCACCCCGACCCTCTCCCGCTCCGGCGGGAGAGGGAGAAGTCCGCGCCCGACCTTTCACGTTTCACGGATCACGTTTCACGGATCACGCATCACGCATCACGCTTCTACTGTTTGTCCTTGGTTCTCTTCCTGGGCGCATTGCTGGCCAAGACCACGGTCTTTTCCCTCCCGGCGGTCATTCTGCTGGTGGCCTGGTGGCGGCGGGGCCGCCTCCGTTGGCGCACCGACGTATTGCCCACCCTGCCGTTCTTTGCCCTGTCCTTGGGACTCTCTGCCCTGACCGCTTGGCTCGAAAGGAATCACGTCGGCGCCCAGGGACCCGACTTCGCCCTGACTTCTGCCCAGCGTTGCATCGTGGCCGGCCACGCCTTCTGGTTTTACCTGGGTAAACTGTTCTGGCCGGCCAATCTGTGTTTTGTCTATCCGCGTTGGCAACCCGATTCGGCGGTATGGTGGCAATGGTTGTATCCGGCGGCGGCGGTGGGGTTGCTGCTGGCGCTGTGGCTCGTGCGCCAACGCCTCGGGCGCGGGCCCGTCACTGCGGCGTTCTTTTATGTCGGCACGCTGTTTCCGCTGCTGGGATTTCTGAATACTTATGCCATGCGTTACTCCTTTGTGTGGGACCACTGGGTCTATCTGCCCGGTTTGGGACCCCTGGTGCTGGCGGCAGCACTCATGGAAAGCCTCCACCTCCAACAATGGGCGCGCATGGGGGCGATGAACCGCACCCCCCATCGCCCTACGGGCACCCTCTCCCCCTCGGCGGAGTGGGATGGGGTGAGGGGGCCGTCCTCGCTTCCCGGATTTATGGAACGCAGCCGGCAACAGTTGACGGCCATCCTCCCTCTTCCCTCTTCCCTCTTCTATCTCCTCCTGCTGGTGCTGGCCGTGCTGACCTGGCGCCAGGCCGGGCAGTTTGCCGATAAGCAAACCCTCTGGCGCGCCACCCTGGCGGGGAATCCGGATTGTTGGATGGCCCACCATAATCTAGGGTTGGAGCTGGCCAAACAAGGGCATGTGACCGAAGCCATTCCGCATTTTCAGCGGACGCTCCAACTCAAGCCCGATGATGCCGAAATCCACTATGCTTTGGGCCTCGCGCTGGCCACCCAGGGAAAGTTCGCCGAAGCCATCCCGTGTTACCGGCGGGCCATTCAGCTCAAACCGGATTATGCCGATGCTCTCAATTATCTGGGAAATGCGCTGGCCGCCCAGGGGCAGTGGGACGCAGCCCTGCAATCTTACACCCAGGCCCTCCAAGTCAGCCCCGACAACCCGGTTTTCCTCAATAATTCAGGCATCGTGTTGACCAGACAGGGGAAGTTGGACGAAGCGATCCAACGATTTGAGCGGGCGCTCCAACTCAAACCCCAATTCGCCGACGCCTGCAATAATTTGGGGCTGGCGCTGGCCGCCCAAGGCAACGCCGCTGAAGCCATTCCGCGGTTCCAACAAGCCTTGGCCCTGGCCGTGGCCCAAGGCAATGTCACGCTGGCCCAGTCCATCAGCGCCAAGCTCCAATCGCTTCCACCGTGATGCGTGAAACCCGACATCCGATGTCGGGGGAAACGTGAAGTTTTCTCCGCTTCCGCGCTGCGGAGCAGCGCGCGGCAGTAGCCCATAGCGGCAGCTATGGGTCTGGTCGCCCGCGAATTTCAAAATCCCCGGCAGGGGCGGAAGATAATGACGCCACAAAAATCCGACTCTTTCGCCCCGTCCGGGGCTGTGATTTGATCTCCGACCTCCGACCTCTGTTTTTCAGCTTCTCAGCATGTCAGCATTTCCGAACGTCCCGTAGTCTCGTAGTCTGTGGTCTCGTAGTCCGTGGTCCGCAGGGCAGTGCACCTATACCAAAGGCGTATAAAAAAACTAGACTAAAAACTTCGTGACAAAGCTGAACATTTTTGAGAAAGTCGTATTGTTCCGGTGAAAACGTTTTTCAGCCGGAAGTAGTTGCAACAAAAAACATAACGTGAAAAACAAATTGAATCCTGTGAAAACCTCAACTAAAATCCTGGCTCTTAGCGCGGCCCTTACTGGCCTGTTGTCTCTCACCGCCCAAGCCCAAATTTCAGTGGTTGATGGCACGCCGCTGACTCCGGTGCAATCCGGTTCGACTGCGGGTGCCAGTGTCAGTGATACTTTTACCGTTAGCGCGTCAGCTAACGCGCTGGTGGTTGAGCTGTTTGACCGGGATAGCCAGAATACAACCGACCCGTTTACGGCTGGCTTGACTTGGAATGGAGGCTCCCCTCAGACCCTCACCGACGCCGTCGGGGAGCCTAACGGTGCCAGTTCATATTCGTGGGTTAACATCTTTTATCTCTACAACCCCACCCCGGGCACGGCCACCATCACGGCCACGGACACAGCATTTCCCCCCCAAGGTGGCGCAATGGCGATGGCGATCTTCGACTTGACCGGCGTGAACACGGCGGTCAATCCCGTGGCTTACGCCGCCAATCTCGCTAGCGGCAACAGCCTTTCCATTACCACATCGGCCGCTACTCCGGCTGGCGAGTTCGCAGCCCTGGCCGCCAGCTATGGCAATGGTGGGAATTACACCACTTTCCTTTATACCACTTCGGACAGTGGCACGCTTAATCAGGTAGATTTTAATGCGCTAACGGCTCAAGATTTTGGTTATGAACTCGGTCTCAGTGGCGGCGCGACCACCATAACGGCCGCCGACACACCCGGCGGCAGCACGAAAATGGCGGAGGCTGGCCTCGTTTTCGCGCCCACTGGGGTTCCCGAGCCAGCCACTTTGGCGCTGGTCGGCATCGGAGCCGCGCTGTTTGGAATGTTCCGGTTCCGCAAGCACAGCTAACCGATCAACAGGTTTTCAGGATTCAATTTGAAGGGCGCCGAAGTTCGGCGCCCTTTTTTTATGCCCGCAGGGGAGCACGCCCGCCTCGGGCGTTGCTGCATACGCCCTCGTATGCAGCTCTTTGGGGCAAGAGACCGACCAGCGCGACCTCATCCGGCGGCTTGCGGAAGTGTTGAAAAACCACCGCCACGAAGATTTCACCTGCCGGCCTGGCTACCTCGTTGTAAAAATCCCTTTCGTATTTCGCGGTTACAAGCCAGTCGGCGACGATCGGTATTCGCGTCCGTTCGCGAAATTGGCGGATTCATCCCCTTATCTTCCTGCCTCCATCTTTCTGCCTTTCCCAAATCCGTGTCCTTCCTTGTCCAGCTTCCCCGGCATCGGGTGTCGGGGTCCGTGGCTAATTTTTCCCTCCGTTCCGTTGCCTCCCGTTTAATTTCCCCTGCCGGGCGAAAAGACGGCTGAAAAGGTGCATAATGCGCGACCGTCGCCTATTCCTAAACCCCAAACCGTGTTTCAATCGGCTTTATGACAACAAGAAATGGAAAAATCGCCCGCCTGCCACGCGCTGTCCGCGACGAACTGAACCGCCGCATGGACGACGGCCGGACCGGCAAAGGACTCCAAACGCTGGCGCGACCACCAGGAATCCCCGCTCCGCGCGAAGCGTGTGGAGCAGTGCGGCCGGTTTACCGCCGCTATCGGCAGGATTTCAACGTGACCAAGGCGGTCGCCCCAATCAAGGCGCCGCCATCCTCCATCCTCTATCCTCCATCCCCTTTCAGGTTTGCCACCGCTGCCTTCGCCCTCGCCGCCAACCAGAAACACTCCCATGAGAAAACCAATGATTCTTACGCCCGGACAATTGAAGCCAACCGGCGCAACGCCCAAAAATCCACCGGACCGAAAACGGCGAACGCCAGGACTTGAACCATGAAAATTACGAAACGAACCCAAACGTGAATTTCGATTTCACCAACAAATCCGGCCCGATCCCCTGTGTTTGGACACCTGTCGGATGGAAAAACGAACCCAAGCCTCTGGTTTGGAGTTCCGCCTTCAGGCGGCCTCAGCTAAACCGCTCAGCCCCCGGTGCCCGGAGTCCCAAACCCCGCTTAAATCAAACCGAATCAAACCAAATCAAACCAAATCAAACCAAATCAAACCGAATCAAACCAAATCAAACCGAATCAAACCAAATCAAACCAAAAATCTTGCGCGGTTGGCGACGGTCACACACCGCCGGAAGTGCCCGCCACTGGCCTGTCGGAACCGGACCCGGTAACACCCGGTAACACCAGGTAACACCAGGTAAAAGCACTTTTTTCGCTCCATGACCACAAAGCATTTCTGCCCTCTGCCTTCTACCTTCCGCCTTTGTTCCAGCGATTTCTGCTTTCTGCTTTCCCAATTTCTGCTTTGTTCCCAAATAGCGCACGCTTCATTCCTGCGTGAAGTAACTCAGATTTTCCAACTCGATGGCCAGGTTCACGTGGTTGACCATGACCTCTTCGGGCACCGAAAGCACCAGCGGCGAAAAATTCAGAATGCCCAGGATACCCGCGGCCACCAGGGTGTTGCCCACTTCCTGGGCGGCCACGGCGGGCACGGTGAGGATGGCCATCTTGATGTTGTGCCGGTTCACAAACGCCGGCAGTTCGTCCATGCCGTGGATCGGCTGCTTGGTTTGCTTGTCCCGCTTCCGCCCGGGTTCCAGGTCGAACCCGGCCACGATTTCAAATCCCTCCTTTTCAAAACCGCGGTACGACAGCAGGGCCAGACCGAGGTGCCCCACGCCCACCAGGATGACCGGCTGCAGGCGCGAGGTGCCCAGTTCATCCGCGATGCGTTGCGAGAGTTCGGCCACGTCGTAGCCCAGGCCGCGCGTGCCAAAGGTGCCGAAGCAGGCCAGGTCCTTCCGCAATTGCGTGGGTTTGACCCCGGCGGCCCGGGCCAGCGCTTCGCTGGAGACGGTGCCAATGCCGTGCTCGCGCACGTGGGCCAGGCAGCGCAAATAGATGGAGAGACGATAAATCGTCTTGCGTGGAATGATGAGCCGTCCGTTTTTCTTCAAAACCTCGATGATATTAATAGAGTGAATGCTGAAAAGCAAGTGAACGAATGGGTAGTGCCCTGAATTCAGGAGCGCGAGTTGTCTCAACTCGCAGCACGCCCGAATGCTGTCGCCCTGTGGTTTTGCCGGCTATTGGCGCCCTGCAAGCGTGCAACAAGGGAATCACCCTATTTCAACGCTGGTTTGGCTGTCAACGCGCTGCGGATTGGGACAATCCGCGCTCCCCGAGCGCGGCTCTATGAGCCGCAGCACATCCCCATGCAATCCAAGCCGCTGCGGGTCACAGCCCCGCGCTCCGAAAACAAATCGGGACACCCCCAACGAATGACAAAAACCCGGCAAGCGGGCTGCTGAAGGCCAAAAACCGAAGCGGGTCGGGCGTCTCGCTTGCTAGCGCAGACTTCCAGTCTGCTGTATCGCGGGTTTCCAACCTGCTGGCGGTTCGCAATCCGGAAGCCCAATAAAGTTTCAAGCCCTGCCGATGGGAAATCGGCGATACGACGCGGCGCGGCGGAACCGCAACCACGTGTTGTACTGCAATGACCCAAAACGCACTGTGCCAACTTCGGTTTGTGGGCTCAATCCGCCCGCCACCCCACTGGATGACCGCCCGGCAAGCTGACCAGTTTCGTGGTGGGAGCGTCCGGCGGCAACTGCCAGGCGTCATCCAAATGCACCCGGGTGGTGCGGCCGGCTTCGATCACCACCGGCACGTCCACCCACAGGTAATCCTTTCCTTTAGAGAGGTGATTATCGGCCATGTCCTCCTCCTCCCCCTCCTCCGCCACCATGAAATCCACCGCCGCCTCCGCCGTGAAAACCGCCCCCACCGCCGCCCCCACCGCCCCCACCGCCGCCCCCACCGCCCCCACCGCCATGGAAGCCGCCACCGACGTTGTGATAAGACGCGCCGGCGCTGCTTCGGCCACCGAATGAGTAGCCTCTAGGCGAACTGACGATACGGTCGGGGCCGTGGAACAGAGGAGCAACACTCCCGCCGCGGAATCCGAGGTTCCCGCCACCTTGGAAACCGGCGTTCCCGGGCCGGAATTCGGCCGGGTTCATTGAACGTGCTCCGAAAGTTCCTTGATTTCGAAATGCGAACGTCCTGCTTGATGCACGCGTGGGATTCCAGGCGCTGCCGGTCACCCGCCCCACTCGTCCGGGCTGTCCAGCCGCCCGATCACCGCTCCGTGAATTGTAAGACCGCCCGAAATCGCCGGACCAGCCATGACCGCCGAATCCCCGGTCGGCAAATCGTCCCCGGTCGCCAAACGAATCGTGGCGATGATAAAAATTGGCGCCCGTGTTGGCCAAGTCGCCGCGGTCGGCATCCCGCCAGCCGTCGCCGTGATAATCGCGCCAGCAACCGAATCCGCCCCACCACGGGAACGGCGGATAGCAGCCGAACCAGCCGAAGCCGCAGCCCCACCCAAACCCGCAGTTGAAGCCCCAGCCCCACCAGGGCGTCCAGCACAAATCAAATCCGCAACCCCACGTGATGGGTGGTCCGTACCACATCGTCCCAATCCACGGCGCATAATCGTAGCCGGTGCCATAGACCACCGTGCCGTCATCGCAGACTTCCGTGCCAAAATATCCGGGCGTGTAGCCCTCATAAACCACGTTCGGTGTTGAGCCATAAACCTGGACATAGGTGACGTAGTGCAAGGGCGAGTCCGGCGGGATGGTATAGATCACCGCCGGCACGGAAGCCGCCACCGTCCACGGCCCGTTGACCGACGTGGCGACATACCAGATGCCGTCCTGGCAGGCATACCAGGATTGCGGATCCACCTCGATGATCGGTGTGGCGCTGTTGACCACGTACTGCAGCGGCGTGCCTTCAATGGGCGCAAGCTGCGCGCTGCCGTCCATCGCGGGCGCCGGCATTTGCACGGAGCGCGCCACCGCCGCGCTTTGCGGAATGCTGTTGGCAATCAGCGCTTCCTCCGCCTGCTGGGTGCCCGGCACACTGGCCTTGACGTTCTCCTTGGCACTGTCGTCGGGAATGTTCGAAAAATCCCGCGGCAATTTATCGCCCGGCACAAACTCCCATGGGCCGTCCAGGGTCGAAGCGCGATACCACCGCCCCGAGATCAAAATGTAATTCTCCTGGTTCGCCAGCAGCTTGAAGACGTCGCCGGAAGTGTTGTCGGCGTAAAGCAGGTCCGTGCCGGGAATGGCCACGTATTCCGGCGGACCGTTGAAGGAAATCAATTCGGCGGGCTTGGTGGCCACATAAACGTCCGGAACGGGTAACCGGCTCAACGATGGCTCCTCGTGCGTCACCGCATCCGCCTCGCCGCGCATCAGGTCCACCTGCCCGGTGGCCAGCGCCGCTTTCTCCGCCGCGTCCGCCCCGGCGGGCCCCCGCTGCGCCGATTGCCACGGTCCCTGCAGCGAAGACGCCGTCAGGTAGCCGTCAAACAAATGCAGGTAATAATGGCCCGATGGGTCTTTCAACAACAACACACGCGTATTAATGGCGCGTTGCAGGTCGGTGCCCGGCACAAGACGCCAGGCCGGCGGCCCATCCAGATAAACCAGCACCGCCGCCCGTGTGGCAATGATAACCTTGGGTGGCGTGTTATCCAGCGTCTCCGTTTTCGGCGTGCCGGCAAAGCTCATGTTGCTCTCCAGCCGGTCCAAAGGCAGTGGCGGCGCGTGTTCCGAAACATTGAGCACCACCGGCGGCACATAATTCTCCGTCTGGCTGCGAGCCGACGGGAAATCGGCGCTGATCAGCTTGAATTCGGCCAGCGTCGCGGTGCGCGAGTTCTTGTCCACAAGCGTTAGGGCGCTGAAGTTAATCACGCCATAAATCGGTTGCGATTGGCCGGGGGGTTGGACGGCCACCGCGCTGCGGGCCGTGAGTTGATGCCCGTCCCAGGAATCGCATTTGGGCTCGAAGACCGTGTAGGTGGTCCCGCCGGCGGTGAATGTCATCGGCCACGGGTCATTCGACGTTCCGGAGGGCGTCACCGGCAGCCCGTCAGCGGCCGTGGCCGGGGGAATATAGGGGACTTGGGTACCTGCCGTTTGCGCGTCGTTGCTGACGGCGCTGGAGCAAACAAACAAGGCGGTGATTCCAATAACAAAAGCCGTAGTAACAACGTGTTTCATAGATTTGTTCTCCTTACCGCTGATCAATCATCAGGCAGATTCTTTTTCGGGCCATGGGGCCGTATTGATGAAATGAGTTCATTGGTTCTTAACGAAAACCTGAACGGTATTGGGATTGAAGGGCGCCAACTGCGGCGTTCCCAGGTATGCATGGGTGCTTTCCGAAATACTGGCGCATCCGCACACGACCAACGCGGCCGCCAATATCGGACCCCCGATCATCATTCGTTTTGGCCATCCCCAATTCATAACGCCCTCCATTGGATTGGACGTATCGCCCGCTGTCCCCGTTCAGACCCAGTCTCATGTTAATGTCCCCTTAATGTGGGGTTCGCCGGATCTCGCTGCAATTCGGACGGTTAACTGGAATGGCTCTGCATGCAGGCAATCACTTGCGGATCAATGGGCGGATTCGCTTGTTGCGCTGCCGCTATGTCTTGCGGTGTAAATTTGGACTGCGACATATCAATTTCCTGCTTGATGGCATCCGGCTTGACCCCTGCCGTGGTCAGCGCCTCGATGTCTTTCACCGTGAACGGTTGCATTTGAGGTGTGCTTGCGGCCGGGGCGGGTGCGGCGGCAGGCGCCGGGGCCGGAGGCGCGGGAGGCGCCGTGGCGGCTGACACCGATTCGTTGGCCGGGGGTGGCGGTGGTGGCGGCGGTGGCGGCGCTGGGACGACATATACGCCCGGCGGCGGTGGTGGTGGCGGTGTGCCCGCGTAAATGGCATCGTTGTTTTGGACCTTGTACCACGTTTCGGGGTACTCTTGCTGCAAGCGCGCCCGTTGTTGCTCGTCCATGGCATGGCCGATCAATCCGCCCGCAATCACGCCGGCCGCGCCGCCAATCAATGCCCCCGCGCCCGGATGCCCGCGATCCGCGGCCGCGCCGACCAGCGCACCGAAGGCGCCGCCGAGCAACGCACCCGTGCCTGTATTGTTTGGTTGGCCGTTTGGCGATGTACAACCCGTCGTCAACAGCAGTCCTGCGGATGCAGCCGTCACTATCAAAGTTCTCAACCTCTTTTTCATCACTCATCCAATGGCGTTTGACAGTTTCAAATGTGCGTCGTTCCTCGAACCCAGATTCAGCGGCCGGTTATTTCTTCGCCGGTGGCCGGTAAACCTTGCTCACGCCTTCGTTGTGTCCGGCATTCCCGGCGTTGCCCGCGGCCGGATGGCCCGCCGCTCCCGCGGCCGGTCGCTCCAATTTTGCGCGGTCGCCCACCGGATTTCTCTCCTGGAAATGCGCCGGCTCCTCGCGGTGGCCGGTAAAGCGTTCGACCCGGTCGCGGCCGATGCCGTCATTGACGAGCCGCCCATGCGCATCCCGCCGGAAATCATTCCTCAGTTCCGACCTGGCATAGAATCCATTGATTCGCGCGCGTGGCACGTGAAACGCATATTCACGCCCGCGCATCCGAAAGAAGCCGTCGTGGAAATGATCGAAACCGACGAACACGAAGAAATTCGCCCCCAAACCAAAATCGAAATCCACCCCGTAATGGACGCCGTGGTAGAGCCACCCGCCGTCAACGAACACCGCGCCCCACGGCAAAGGCGCCCAGCCTATGCAGCCGTCCGCGTCCGCCTCGCGCCAGAAGACCCACGCCGGCCCCCAGGTATAACCCGGCACCCAAAGCCAGCCCAAACCGGGATCCAGCACCCAGTTCCCATAGTGAAACGGTATGTCACCCCACGTGTAATCCGATTGCCAGAACCAGCCGTCCTCGGTATAGACCCATTGCCCCATGTCATAATAAGGACGCCAATCGGGATTCACCGCGATGGCCTGGTCCGGATGCCAGCACCAGCCGTAAGGAGCCACCTGAAGCCAGGTGCCAAAGGGCGACAGTTGCGCATGGAAATAATCGAAATTCACCTCCGAGGCTGGTGGCGGAGTCGCCCCGGCGCCCGGCGCAGGCGGAGGAAGGCTGCCGGCAACGGGAGGAGCCGGGGATGATGGCATCGGCACCGGTGGGACGGTAGAGGCCGGGGATGGCGGCGCGGCCGGGGCCGGAGGCGTTGCAGCTTGCGCAGGGGGCGGCATCGGCGACGGCGCCGGAGCGGCAGCCGCCGTCTGCAATGCGCTGATCACGCCTTGGGACACGCCATGGCTGTTCAGATAAATGATGTCGTCCGCGCTCAACTTGTACGATTTTCCAGAGTTGTTGATGAAGTTGATGATGACGTCGTCGCCCATGTGCGCCTGGGACAGCTTCACCACTTCCTGCAAGTCCGGCGACAAAGTGGACGCGTTGGTGGACGGAGTTTGAGCCAGGCCCAGGTTGCCGGCGCAGCAGCCAAGCCAGCCCGCGAGCATGCCGGCTAGGAGCGCTTTGAACGCCGTTTTTCCAGCGATCAGATGTTTGCTTTTCATAATTATGCCAAAATTCTCAAGGTCTGCCGTTCATGAGCCTACCAGGTAGCGGGCTACTTTGCAAAATGTTTGGATTTCCGCCTTCAGGCGGACCGCGCCCGTCCTCCGCAGTAGCTCTGCTACGGTGGGTGGATAAACGCGGAACTCCAAACCAAAAAAGCCCACGACTGCCCACGACTGCCCACTACGATAGCGTGCCCTCAGTGAACTATACCCTCGCGCCCGTGGAATCTTGCAGGAAATCTACCGTTGCAAAACCGGCTCAACGTATCGCGATACGATAGCGGACCTCGTGCAAATCGCTCCTGTCGGTCGTCTTCTCGGTTTTCGTGGCTCCGTCGAGGCTGAACCCCATCGCTTCATAAAAGCCTCTGGCGCCGGCATTCGAGTCCAGAACCCAAAGCGTGACCACCTTGTAACCCCGCCGCCGGGCTTCATCTAGGGCGTGGCCGCAAAGCCCCCGGCCCGCTCCCGCCCGCCAATGTCCGGGATGAATATAAATTGCGACAATTTCGGCGACCGTTTGCGGATCCGCGTCCTTGTCCCGCGATGGAATGAGGTCGCAAAATCCGACGACAACGCCATCGTTTTCCGCCACAAAAACCGAACCACGCGTTTCTGCGAGGCGCTGACGCCAAAATGCCGTGCGGCGCTCCACATCCAGCGCATCCAGGACGACATCGGGGATCTGGCCACGGTAAGCAGCGCGCCACGTGTCAACGTGAATGGAGGCAATCCGCGGCGCGTCGGCGATTTGGGCGGTGCAAACGAGCATGTGACGACTGCGAATGGCGGAGAGAGGGGGATTCGAACCCCCGATACGGCTTTTGACCGTATAACGGTTTAGCAAACCGCCGCCTTCAGCCACTCGGCCATCTCTCCGTCGGTGCTCAGTGAAACCTGCCATCGCCCCGCACTCAAGCAAATATTTTCCGGACCGACGGCTGAATGACGAAAAACGCAGGTGTCTCCTGGCTGCGGTCCCACGAATCAGGCCCATGCCGCCCCATTTCATGCTTGCCTTTTCGGGGGCCACCCTTAAGGTTAGCCGCCCGTTATTTATGCAAGCACAAGACGCACTGACCGCCTATCTGCTCAAAAGCTGGACCTGGGCCGAAGCCAACCGAAAACGCCTGATTGCCGGCGCCGGCATCATCATCGCCCTGATTGTGGTGGCGTCGTATTTTTCCTGGCAGCGGGAGCAGCAGAACATTGCGGCTGGGGAAGCCCTCACCCAAGTGGCATTATCCGCCCCCGCCTCTCCCGGTGGCAACGGGATGGCCGATGAGTTTCTGAGCGTGGCCGGCAAATACGCGGACACCATGGCCGCCCAACGCGCGCAGTTAAGCGCCGCCACGGCATTGTTTGTCGCCAACCAGTTTTCCGCCGCCCAAGCCCAGTTCCAGAAGTATCTCGATGCCCATCCCGACGGCGCCTTTGCGGCCACGGCCACGCTCGGCGTGGCGGCCTGCCAGGAAGCGCTGGGCAAGTTGGACGAGGCCGCCAATACGTATCAACGCGTGAACGGCTTCGCCGACCTTAATCCGGGCGTCAGCGCCAAATTCGCGCTGGCCCGCATTGACGAAGAGCAGGGCAAGTTCAATGATGCCCTCCAATGGTATGTGGAAATCGCACGCCTCATCCCCAACAGCCCCGCCGCTCAAGAGGCGCAAATGCGCGCCGTGGATCTGAAGACCAGGTTGGCGTCCGTCAAACCGGCCACACCCGCCCCCAAATCCTGACGATGCAACTGTCCCTCATCGGCACTGGCTACGTCGGACTGGTCACTGGCGCCTGCTTCGCAGAAGTGGGCCATCAGGTCATCTGCGTGGACAATGACGCGGCCAAGGTAAAAATCCTTCAAGCCGGCGGGGTGCCCATTTACGAGCCGGGCCTGGAAGCGTTGGTAAGGAAAAACACCCAAGCCGGGCGCCTCTCCTTTACCACCAGCACCGCCGAAGGTGTCCGAAAATCCGGCGTCATCTTCATTGCCGTTCCCACGCCGCCGCTGCCGGACGGGTCGGTGGATTCCAGTTTCATCGAACGAGTGGCGCGCGACATCGCCGCGGCGATGACCACCCCCAAAATCGTCGTGGACAAAAGCACCGTCCCGGTCAAGACCGGCGAGAAAGTCGCCGAAACCATCAAACGCTACTGCCCGGCCAAGGTGGATTTTGACGTCGTCAGCAACCCCGAATTTCTGCGCGAAGGGTTTGCTGTCGGTGACTTGATGAAGCCAGACCGCATTGTCATCGGCGTCCGTTCCGAACGGCCCGTGGCGGCGATGAAGGAGATCTATGCGCCGTTCAACGCCCCCATCATCGTCACCGACATCGCCTCGGCCGAACTCATCAAGCACGCGGCCAATTCCTTTCTCGCGCTGAAAATTTCCTACATCAACGCCATCGCCACCGTCTGCGAGGCGGCGGGCGCCAACGTGGAGGAAGTCGCCCACGGCATCGGGCTGGACGAGCGCATCGGGCGCCGCTTCCTGAACGCCGGCATCGGTTTCGGCGGCAGTTGCTTCCCCAAAGACCTCAGCGCCTTCATCAAAATTGCCGAACAGATCGGTTACGATTTCCACCTGCTCAAGGAAGTCCAACGCATCAACGCCGCGCAGATGGACCGCTTCATAAAGAAAATCACCGACACGCTCTGGGTGCTCAAGGACAAAAAAATCGGCGTGCTCGGTCTCGCCTTCAAGCAGAACACCGACGACATCCGCAGCTCGCCGGCCATCGAGCTTTGCCATCGCCTCCAAAAGGAAGGGGCCACCCTCCGCGTCCATGATCCCAAGGCCATGGAGAAGGCCAAGGCCGTGTTGCCGGAGGCGGCCTACCTGGACGACATGAACGCCGTGGCCGAGGGTTGCGACGCGCTGGTCATCGCCACGGAGTGGGACGAGTTCAAGCAACTTGACCTCGAACGGGCCCGCAAATCGTTGACGCACCCCATCATGTTCGACGGCCGCAACTTGTTTGACCCGGTGAAAATGGAGCAGTTGGGCTGGATTTACAAAAGCGTGGGCCGATGATTTGCGGTTTGCGATTGCCGAATGACGATTGAAGAACAGCCGGATGGCGCTCGCGGAACAAACCGGCCATTGGTAATTGGCAATCAGGAAGGCATCGAGGTTTCCGCGGCTTTGATTTTCCGCGAGGGCCGGGTACTCATCACCCGGCGGCACGCGGCGGCTCATTTGGGCGGGCGGTGGGAATTTCCCGGCGGCAAACGCAAGCCCGGCGAAACCTTTGAGGCGTGCTTGGTCCGCGAAATCCGCGAGGAACTGGGCGTGGAAATAGAGGTCGGCCGACTATTCGAAGAGCTTTCGCACACGTACCCCGAAAAAACCGTCCACCTTAAATTCTTCGTGTGCCAACTGCTGGCCGGCGAACCGAAACCTTTGGATTGCGCGGCCATCCAGTGGGTGAGACCCTCGGAACTCGGCCGCTACGAATTCCCGGCGGCGGACGCCCGGCTGCTGGGCAAATTGCAGGGAATCAAATCGGCCCGTAAACCTCTTCGATGACCTGCCGGAGATTGTTCTCGCCCACGTTCACGATGCCCATTTCGCGCTTGGCGTTTTCCGGCGAATCGCTGGCGTGCGCCGCGTTCACCATGATGTTGGAACCGAATTCGCGGCGGATGGAGCCGGGCGGCGCCTTCGAGGGGTCCGTTGGTCCCAGCACGTCGCGGATTTTCGTCACGGCATTCACGCCCTCGTAAATCAGCGCAATGCATTTCTCCGTGCCGGGCCTGGCCCACTCCGCCTGCGGCAACTCCGACGGCGCATGGCCGGACATGAAGCGGACGATGTTTTCGAATTGATTCTCGCCGAACACAGGGCACAGGGTTTCGCCCAACTCCTTTTCTTCCGCCGGCGGAATCTTGAAGCCGAATTCCTTTTCCAGCGCCCCCTTGGCCCGGGCTCCCACCACGTCCTTGAGCTTGGTGCGCAGCACCTCCTTGACCGGCCCGTAAAACTCCATCGCTTGCGCCACGCTCATGCGGAGTACTTTGATCCCCACGATGAACAGGCCGGTGCGGGAAAAGAAGTCTATCACGTTGCCGGGCCGCCCGGTCGCAAAACGAAAATTGTCCGGCTTGATCAATACCAGCGTCCGCTGGCCGTTTTGGCTCGGCGCGTAGGCGATGACGTTTTCCAAAACGCCGCCATCCTGATCGGAATGTTTCGCCCACATCTTGAGCTTTACCACGGCCTCCTCGGCGCTCGGCGCCGCCAGCACCGCTGGCTCAAAATAACGCACCTGCCCGTCGTCTTCCAAAATCAAGTCGCCGTACGTATCGCGGATGGTTTCACCCACGCGACGTTCCGGGCTGAGGTTGCCCACCACCGCCCGAATTTTGCGCACCGCATCCTCGCCCTTGAACAGCAGCATCATGACCCGCCGCCGGCGCCCCGTCTTCGGCTCCGGCGAAAGATTCTTCAGCACATACTCCCGCAAAAGCTCCTGGATCTTGCGGTCCTGCGAATCGTGCGCCGAGACGATGCTGTCGGCGTATTGGCTCGCCAAGGCGGCGCTGGGCGCAAACATGCGCGCCGCGGCCAGGTCCAGCCCCGTGCGCGAGATGAGCCGGCTTAGGACCCCACCCGTGCGCGATTTGTAGAGCGAATAGGGTGTGATGATGACGTAGGCAAGCTGAACAGGCATAGTCAGCTCGCCGCCGTCGGCGGGGTTGGAACCGGGACTGGGTTCGAACTGCCGGGAGTGGCCTTGCCCCCAAGGATTTTGAACATGACGGTGCCGCAGGTCGGGCATTTGCCCTTGATCGCCCTGCGTCCGTTCTTCATCACTTCCTCAACGCCATCAGCGATTTCCTTTTTGGCTTTGCATTTGACGCAATATCCTTCAGCCATAAAATTTCGGCCGCCGGTGCATCATGCCCGTACGGCGACACCAAGTTTAACGGTATGATTCGGTTAAATCAACCCGGAAAAGGCAAGTCACAAGGCATTGATTGTGAATTATTTATGGCGAGTCTGGGCCGAAACTTGACCCGACCACCCGCCCGATGACCGACCCGATTATGGCCCCCGCCACGAAATCCGAAAACCAATGGATCGTCTATGCCGACAACGCCAGCCGGGTGCGCTGGTAAATTTCCTCCGGCGACCCTTCCGCCGGCACCGTCACCAGCACGCCCCGCTTCTGGTAAAAATCAATCAGCGGACGAGTGCTCTTTTCGTACGCCGCCATGCGCACGCGGATGGATTCGGGCCGGTCGTCCTCGCGCTGGTAAAGTTCCTCACCGCAATGGTCGCACGTTCCTTTCACGCGCGGTGGACGCGTGTCCACGTGGAAAACCGCCTTGCATTTCGGACACGTGCGCCGGCCTGACAGGCGCGCGACGATCTGGTCGGTGGGCAGGTCGTAGTTCAACACGGCGGTCAACGGCACCTTGCCTTGTCCCAGCATGTTTTCCAGTTCCTCCGCCTGCGCCACCGTGCGCGGAAAACCGTCCAGCAGAAATCCGCCGCCGCAATGCAGGCAGCGCGCCCGCTCCGCGATCATGGCCAGCACAATGGCGTCCGGCACCAGGTCGCCCCGGCGCATATAGGCCAGGGCGTTTTGCATGGCCGGCGATACCTCGCCGGAGCAAAGACTCTTGGCCGCCCGGAAAACGTCGCCCGTGGACAAATGGCAGGCGCCCAGCCTCGCCGACAGCAAGTCGGCCTGCGTGCCCTTGCCTACGCCCGGCGCGCCCAGCAATACCAGCCGCCAGACCCGGCCGGCCGGTTTGGCCGGCGGATGGTTGCACTGGACCGTCCCGCCCTTGAGCCAGGCCATTCGGTCGCGTTTCTCGATCAGGCCGCCGTCTTTCACATTCATCCCGTCAAACTACGCTACTTGGCCGTTTCTCTCCAAGGCGGATAGGCCATTTGACAAAAAATGTCATTCAATTGCCAAAATATGTTAACCATCTGATTTCCGCCTTTTTCCGACCATTTCCGGTTTGTTTTCGCCGCGCCGCCATGCAAGGCATGGCGCATTTATGACAAGAACCGTGTAGTCCGCCGCCGGGGGGCGGGGCTAACCTGTGACCGTGACCATCATGGTAGAAGCTAATGGCAAAAGCAGCACCCCAGCCGTTCCGGAACGAAAACGGCATGCTGTGCCGCATCATGCCAGCGTCCGCGAAACGGCGTTTGACCAGCCACGCGACCTCCTGAACAACCGTTTTGTCTATGCGGTCATCTCGCCCCGCGCCCGCGGCCTGTTGCTGGGCGTGAACATGAATCCCGACAAACGCTGCAATTTCGACTGCGTCTATTGCGAGGTGGACCGCCGCACGCCGCCGCGCGAGATGCAGTTGGATGTGGACGTGATGGACGACGAATTGCGGCGCACGCTGGCCTTTGTGAACGAAGGCAGGCTGCGCGAGCGGCCCTTTTACCAGGGATTGCCCGACGAACTGCTGGAATTGCGCCACGTGGCCTTGAGCGGCGACGGGGAGCCGACCCTGGCTCCGAATTTTGTTGAAGCCGTGCAGGCGGTCGTCCGGGTCCGTGCGCTGGGCGGCTGTCCGTTTTTCAAAATCGTGCTGCTTACCAACGCCACCGGGCTGGACCTGCCGGAAGTGCAGGAGGGGTTGAAGCACCTCATGCGCTCCGATGAAATCTGGACGAAACTGGACGGGGGTACGCAGGCCTATTTGAACAAAGTGAACCGCGGCGAGGTGGTGCTGGAAAAAGTGTTGGGGAACATCCTCTTGCTCGCACGGCAGCGCCCCGTGGTCATCCAGAGCCTCTTCCCCGCCATCAACGGCGTGGAACCGCCGCTGGGCGAGATCGAACAATATGCCCAGCGTCTGAAGGAACTCAAAGCCGATGGCGCACAGATTTCGCTGGTGCAGATTTACTCGGCGGCCCGGCCCATGTCGCACGACGAATGTGGACATCTGCCGTTGAAAACGCTTTCCCAGATTGCGCAATTGGTCCGCCAGACCACCGGCTTGAAGGCGGAAGTGTTCTAACCCTTCAAATCGCCAGCAGCAGCCGTTTGATTTCCTTCAGCCGCGCCCGGGCATCCCTGCCCGCAAGGCGCGGAAATTTCCCGGCCAGCGTGATGAAATCGCCCTGGCGGGTCAACATCAGCTTGTCCTCCCTCACCTCGATGGCCGTCACGAATTTTTCGCCCGCCAAAATTTTCAACTCGGCCACTTGCAGCAGCAGCTCCACCGCCGGCGGCAAGGGGCCAAAACGATCGCGCACTTCCTCGCGCAATCCTTTCAAGGCGGACGCCTCCGCGGCCTCCGCCAGCTTGCGGTAAATTTCGATGCGATGCCGCGGTTCAGTGACGTAGGCGTGCGGGAGAAAGGCCTGTTGCGTGTTGTGTGGTGCGCCAGGCATTTCAGGACTCGCTCCCCGCTGCTTGGCGGAAGACGCAACCCGCAACACGCCTGGCGATTGTTCTCCAGTCGCGGTCAGTTCCAGGAAATCGAGCTTCACACTTGCCTCGATCCGCGGTTTCACTTTTTCCCCTTTCAACGCACTGATGCTTTGCTTGAGCAATTGGCAGTACAGATCGAAACCGACCGCGGTGATATGGCCGCTTTGTTCGGCGCCCAGCAAGTTGCCGGCGCCGCGGATTTCCAGGTCGCGCATGGCGATTTTGAAGCCGCTGCCCAGCGTGGAATATTGGCGGAGGGCGCCCAGGCGCTTGCGCACATCGGCCAGCAGGCTCACGTGCCGCGGCAAGAGCAGATAGGCGTAAGCCTGGTGTTTGTAGCGCCCCACCCGCCCGCGAAGCTGGTACAAATCGCTCAAGCCAAATCGGTCGGCGCGGTCAATGATAATGGTGTTTGCGTTTGGAATATCGAGGCCGCTTTCGATGATGGTTGTGGAAAGCAAAACGTCGGCCTCGCCGTTGACAAACCGGGTCATCACCGTTTCCAGTTCATCCGCGTCCATCTGGCCGTGGCCCACCACGATGCGGGCCTCTGGCAGCAGGCGTTGCAACCGGTCGGCCACGGTCTGGATCGTCATCACCCGGTTGTGCAAAAAGAAGACCTGCCCGCCGCGGTTCAGTTCGCGCTGAATGGCGTCGCGCACCACCCGTTCATCGAATTGGGTCACGATGGTTTCCACCGGCAGCCGGTCCTGCGGCGGCGTCTGGATGGTGCTCATGTCGCGCGCGCCGGTCAGCGCCAGATAAAGCGTGCGCGGGATCGGCGTGGCGCTCAGCGTGAGCACGTCCACCAGCGTGCGCAGGCGTTTGAATTTCTCCTTGTGCAGCACCCCGAAGCGTTGCTCCTCATCAATCACCACCAGGCCCAGGTCTTTGAAGCTGATGTCGTCCTGGATCAGCCGGTGCGTGCCGATGACGATATCCACCGAGCCGTTGGCCAGGTCTTTGACCACCCGTTGCTGCGCCCGGTGGGTGCGAAACCGCGAGAGCAATTCCACGCGCACCGGGTAATCCGCCATCCGCTCGCCGAAGGTGTTGAAATGCTGTTGCGCCAGCACCGTCGTGGGCACCAGCACCGCCACCTGCTTGCCGCCCAGCACCGCCTTGAACGCCGCGCGGATGGCCACTTCGGTCTTGCCGAAGCCGGCGTCGCCGCAAATCAAGCGGTCCATCGGCTTGGCGCGCTCCATGTCCGCCTTGGTCTCGGCGATGGACCGGATTTGGTCCGGCGTCTCTTCATAAATGAAAGCGCTTTCAAATTCGCGCTGCCAGGACGTATCTGGTTTGAAGGCATGACCGGCCTGCGTTTCGCGTGCGGCCTGAATTTGCAAAAGTTCGGCGGCCACGTCGCGCACGGCCCGCTCCGCCTGTTCTTTCGCCTTTTTCCAACGCGTGCCGCCCAGCGTGTGGAGCGGCGGATGCGCCCGGCCGGCGCCCACATATTTGCTCACCAGATGCGCTTCGGTGACCGGCACGTAAAGTTTGGGCGGTTCGTCGCCGGGGCTGGCCGGGGCATATTCGATCACCAAACATTCCGTTTTGGCGGCTGGCCTGGCTTGCTCGAAGTGGGCCGCTCCCGCCCGCGAACTGGCCGGCAAATCATTCAGGCCGATAAACTTGCCTATGCCGTATTGCAGGTGCACGACCAGGTCGCCTTCCTCCAGTTCGGTAAAATCAATTTCCAGCGCCGAACGCGCGGCCGGTGCATGGGGCGACTTGAGCCGGCGCGGACGCTGGATCCGATAACGCCCGAAAATCTCCGCGTCCGTGACGACAACCAGTCTGGCGTCGTCGCATAGAAAACCACGGGCCAGGGATCCCAGATGCAAGGTAGGGCCGGCGTCGCGCCTTTCTCTAATTCCCGTTTTTGAATTCTCTTCAGATTGAGACAGGCTGGAAGCCTGGCCTGCGAAGTCATTCCAGATCTCCTCAAACCGCTGCCGTTCACCGTCATTGTTGCAGAAAACATGGACCGCATAGCCTTGGCGCAGCCAACGATGAAGCTGATTGAAGAATTCGCGGCGCTGGGCTTCGGCGATTTGCAACTCCGGAGCGCGTTCGGCCAGTGGACGGAATGCATCGAGCGAGGAAAACTTTGGAGAGCGGAATTGGACGCGACTGCCGCTTTCAGCATTTTCAGCCAACTCGATCAAAGTGAATCCTCTCCGGCCCGCCTCCGCCAGGATTTCACGCCACGGAACAAAAAATGGATCACCCGGCGGAACTTCGTGCTCGTACGCCTCGGCGTGCAACGCCAGTTGCTCCGGCTCGCACAGGACCAGAATGGTTTTGCGCGGAAAATAGTCCAGCAGGGTCGCCAGCGGCGCCGCTTCCGCGCCTTCCGGGCCGGGGCTTCGGGCCCCAGGCTGGCGCCGTAACAGGATTCCCACTTCGCCCGCGGGTGGAATGGCAATCTCGGAAAGCACCTCGCGCGAAATCTGCGTCAGCGGATCGAAACCGCGGAGCGATTCCAGTTCGTCACCAAAGAATTCCAGCCGCACCGGCCATTGGCTGGTCGGTGGCCAAACATCGAGAATGCCGCCACGCAACGCCAGCTCACCCTTTTGGGTCACCTGCGCCTCCGGCTCGTAACTTTGCGCTTCGAGCCATTCCACCAGATCGAGTGGGTCAATTTTATCGCCGCGCCGGTAATAGCGCGTACGCTCGCTCAAATCGGCAGGCGCGAACGTCTTTTGCAGCAGCGCTGTGACGTTGGTGACCAGCAGCGTTGAGCGGGCCGATTTGAGGCTGGAAAGACAAACCAGCGTTTGCAGCCGGTCGCTGATGACATCCGCGTGCGGGAGCCTGCCTTCATGTGGAAGCGTGCCCCAAGCAGGGTAGAACAGCGGCGAGCACGAGCCGGCTTCAGGCTGGGGAGCGGGGACAGTGGGCTCGATACTCCGGAGCCACGTTTCCAGATCTGATTGGATGCTTTCCTGAGTCTTCAGGTCCGCCGCGACCACCACGAAGAGATGCTGCGGGAACAGCTTTTGGAGCAGGGCGGCGAAAAACGGCTGGGCGCACGTGGCGACGCCGGGAAGAAACGACACTTCGCCATTCTCCAACCGCCGGGCGAGGGACTGCACAGCGGGAGACTCCACGATGTCAGCGAACAAATTGCCTGCCGCCGACGCTGCCGCGTTTTGCGCCAAGCATGGGCAACGTCGCCGCGAAAGGTGAAAGCGTCAAGCGGAATACCGGCGGTCGGACTTTTCAACCCCAGGTGGAACGAAGGGCCTGGAACTTTGAACTCCGCTCAGGGCTCATAGCGGCATGCCGGGAGGAGTCCGAGTAATTGGCAAAGCGAAGCGCGCCGGGCACGAACATAACCGTTCCCGGACTCGCCTGGCAGCCGCTTGAGCCAGCGCCCTGGGGAAAACCGCGCATCGGTTTGAAGCGGATAATTGGCCAGTTCCATTCCCTTCCGGCAGTGCCATTCAATCCACCAGATTTCACCAATGAAAGACTTTACGCTGGTTCCGTGCCACGCGCAAGGCTCTCATCAGAAACGCCATTTTGCAGGAAATTCGGGCGACACCGGAAAAATCTCCAGCCTCAATTGGGGGGTGGCAACCAATTTCTGCTTTGTCCCTGACGGTGTTCGGTTTCCGGCGTGGGGCCTAACGGGCCGATGAAAATGGTTTGATTGGGTTTCACGAACAATCGGCGGCGCACGGGGCCGATGTTCAGAAGGATTCGCTGCGATGTGGGTTTGATGCCGATGACGGCCACGACTTTTCCCTCCAGATCGGTGGCAACCCGGACGCTGGACGTCGAAGTGAATAGCTCCCGACCGTTCAGGCAGCCGCGCATACGGCCTTGCGCGCACGAAAGCTGCCATTCGTGGCCGCCCCAACGTTGCGCATACGTGAAATCTTCTCCATCGCAGGCAGACCACCACACCCGGTCATTCGCCAAATCAACGTACACGCCATGCAGGCGCGATATATACTCCAATACCGAAAGTATCGCGGGACCGTAACCGTCCTGTTTCGGACTGGTCGGCTTCCCGGTGAATGGATCGGATTGCTGCGTAAACCGGTCTCCTCCGCGCTCGACGGCTTGGATCAACTTCTGGCCCAGCTCCGTGACTTCCGCATAGTAACCATAGTTCTCCAGCGCCCGAATCGCGCGTTGATACGTCAGCGCCTCGGGTTGCCCGGCCCAACTGTTGTCCGAATCGTTCCGGAATAGCGGGTCCTTGACGGCAATGGACGGCAACGGGAACGGCGTCCAGAATTCATGGGGATTCAGCAGATGATGCTTCACGAATTCATCGGCCATCCGCTGCGTGAAAATGCCGTAATAGATGGCGCGAATGTTGTTATGAATCAATTCGCGCATGGGTTTGCCGTTTTTGTCCCGGTCGAAACAGGCATGGCGCGCCGGGTCCCACAATTTGTCAATCAGGCGCTGGCGAACGTCTTGCGCCTGCTGCTGCCAGAACTCCTCCTGCCCGTTGCCCAATTCCCGCGAAATCTTCGCCAGCGTGTCCCGGGCCGTGTAGCTGTAGGACATCACGTCCATTGATTCGAACGGCGTCAGCACCTGCGCGCGCGTCGGCGCGGGCATTCCGCGTCCGGAGCATTCGTGCCATGTCAAACGGCACTCAACCGCAGACAACTCAATTCCACAACCCAGGATTTCTCGGTTTGCTCTTTGACGCCGGCTCCGCCCTCTGGCAGTCTCCGCCAAATTCAATGCTAACTAACCTCAACATCCATAACCACATCTCTCTTAATCCTGCTTCACCGGCCTCGTCCACGGGGCATCAAATAAAGCATCTTTATCTGCGGTTTAACGCCGTTTCACGGCTGGTTCTCCCCCTGCTTTGTCTCGCCGCCGCCGGCACCCGCGCTTCGGCCCAAGTCAACCTGCTGCCCCAGGGAGATTTTAAAAATCCAGGCGTGAATACAAGCTGGGCCGAAGGCTTCAATATTCCCCAGAACGACGAATTCCGGGTCGTCACCGAAAACGGCCATTCCTGGCTGCGCATCGAGAATCACGATGCGGGGCGTCAGCTCGACTACGTGCATGCGTTCGTGAAAGTCACCCCGAAGATTGACTCGCTGACCATCTCGGCCCGTTTGAAAGCCACCAACCTCAAAGTGGGCACGGAGGGCTGGCACGTCCCGGCACTGGCGTTGCTGTTCGAAGGTGGTTCGTTTGGCTATCCGCCAGCGGTGCCCAGACTAACGGCCGACTCCGATTGGGTCACCCAGACGGTTGAATTGAAAGTGCCGCCCGGGGCGACCCGCTTGAACCTTCAGCCCGCCATGTTCCGTTGCACCGGCGTGTTCGAAATCGCCGACATTACCGTCACGCCCCACTTGGCCAAGCAGACCGAGTTGGGCGACGCCGCGGTGCCGGCGGGCATCCTGAACTGGGACCAGATCAAAGTCGAAACGGTCAATGCCAGGCGGGCACGGGCGTCCCTGAATGGGGCCTGGCATTTCATTCCGGCGGCCGAAGGCGCCAGCGAACCTCCCAAGATCGGCTGGGCCTATATCAAAGTGCCCGGCAGTTGGCAGAATTCCTCCGATTTCGTGGCCGTCGGCAGCGGCCCGCAGTGGGATCTTTTTGATGGGGCGCGGGTGGCCCACGCCTGGTATGTGCGCCAGGTGCCCATGCCCGCCGATTGGCAGGGCCGGGCCATCAGCTTGCGCTTCGACCGCCTCTGCACCGACGCGATTATTTACGTCAACGGCAAAGAATGTGGCCAAGTGCCGTGGCCGTGGGGCTCGGTGGACATCACCAGTGCCGTCACTCCCGGCCAGACAGCCGACGTGCGCGTGCTGGTGGCCGCCATCCCTGATGCGGAGATGGTCGGGCACTTTTGGCAGAATGCCTTCATGAACGTTTCCTACACCGCCGCCGAACTGAAGTCGCGCGGCCTTACCGGCAACGTCTATCTGGAAGGCCGGATTTCCGACGCCCACGTCACCGATGTCGCCGTTCACACTTCCACCCGTAAACAGAACATCTCGCTGGACGTGGAGTTGACCGGCGTCAAGCAGGCCGGCCAGGTTCATTTCGTGGCGGACATGCTGGACGAAAAAGGCAACGTGGAGAAGAGCTTCACCACCGACGCCTCGGTGGAGGTGAAGGACGTTCAGACCGTTGCCGTCTCCTGGCCGTGGGAAAACCCGCGGTTGTGGGACGTGGGCCAGCCCAACCGTTACACGCTGCGGCTTACCGTGTCCGGCGCGGGTTTGGACGACCAGTATAATCAGCCGTTTGGTTTCCGCGAGTTCTGGGTTGATGGCCGGCAATTCTACCTCAACGGCACCGTCATCCATCTGCGCCAGCAATGCTTTTACTGGGGCGAAGCCCCGCAGGTCGGCGACACCTTTTCGGAATTCGGCACTTGGAATCCCGATACGCGCGGCGACAGCTCCGATGTCAGTTCGGATTTGGATCACGCCGATCGTATTGGCTACCTGGGGGCCGTATATATTCTCGACGCCAACAAGTTTTTGCGGGCTCCAAACGGAAGTCTCACCTGGCAGCAGAATGCGCAGCGGGCCATGGAGCGCGCTGCCGTCTGGATGCGCCATTATGGCAATCATCCGTCTGCCATCATGTGGGTCGCGGGCGCCAATTTCTTCAATAACGCCGTGGATTCGGACCCCAGCCACATCGGCCGGCACGGATGGATTCACGACGAGGGTACGCTGCGTTTCATGAACGCCGGCCAGGAGATGTTCGACGGGCTTAAGAAGCTGGACCCCACCCGGGTCTATTACAGCCACGAGGGCGCCGATAGCGGCGACGCTTATGTGATGAACTGCTATCTGAACATGATTCCGCTCCAGGAGCGTGGCGACTGGCTGAGCGCCTGGGCTAAAAACGGCGACATGCCGGTGGCCATGAACGAGTTTGGCACCCCGGTGGACTGTGCTTTGCGGCGCGGGCACCATGGTTTTGAGAGCAACATTACCAGTGAACCTTTGTTGACCGAGTATGCCGCCATCTACTTCGGCTCCGGCGCTTACACGGTGGAGGAACCAAAGTATCGGAAGTATCTGCACGACCTCTTCCGCGAGGGCATGCTGTACAACAGCTCCGAAAATCAATTGGATGTTTACACCAACGACCATAAAATTCAGTTGCTCTTCCGCACCGAAACCTGGCGTGATTGGCGCACCGCCGGTCTGTCCGGCGGCCTCCGCACCTGGTCGTGGATGCAGGACGGCCTGAAGGAGTTGAATGGCCCGACCCTGGCTTGGATCGCCGGCCCGGCCGGTGATTACACCGCCAAAGACCACCACTTCAGCCCCGGCCAGAAGTTCCAGAAGCAACTGGTGCTGATCAATGATATGCGCCAGCCCGAGGACTATACCGCCAGATGGACGGCCACCGTCGGCGGCCAGACCGTCGGCCAAGGGCAGGAACACGGCACCTTGGCGGTTTCGGAAATCAAGTTCCTCCCCTTCGACGTCACCGCACCGGCCGAAGACACCGGCAGCAAGGCCGATGGCCAAATCACCATGACCGCCACCATCGGGCAAGCCCAGCACCAGGACACCTTTGCCTTCCGCGTATTGGGTGAAGACAAGCCTGCCCGCGGCAGGCTGGCTTCGGTTGACCCAGACGGCCTGACTGGCAAAATGCTGGCTGGTTTGGGCTATGGCACCCGCGTTTGGAATGGTTCCTCGGCGCCCCTGGTGATCGTCGGGCGCAACGCGTTGAAAAACAACCCGGCGACTCTGGCCCAACTGGAACCGTATGTCCAAAAGGGTGGCCGCGTGCTCGTCTTTGCCCAGGATCCCGACTGGCTGGCCCAAGCCATCGGCTGGCGGATCTGCCCCAAGATCGCCCGCCGGGTCTTCCCGGTTGACCCCCAGGTCACCACGGGAATGGATGCCGATGATCTCCGCGACTGGACCGGCAACAGCACATTGATCGAAGCCTATCCGGTGTACGAGGGCGATTACCTCCGGGGCAACGAAGGCGGCCAACCGTACGCTGGTTGGCACTGGGGCAACCAGGGCGGCGTGAGCAGCGCCGCCATCGAGAAGCCGCACCTGAGTGGCTGGCGTCCGCTGTTGGAATGCGAATTTGACCTGGCCTATTCGCCGCTGATGGAATTGGACTACGGCCAGGGCCGGGTAATTATCTGCACCTTGGACTTGGAGGACCACGTGGGTTCCGACCCGGCGGCCAAACGGATGGCCGAACACGTGGTTGACTGCGCCCTGCATTCTCCGCTCTCACCCCGCGCTAGCAAGGTGGTCTATCTGGGCGGCGCGACCGGCGCAGCCTGGCTGGACAAGGCGGGAGTCAGTTACCGGAAATCGGACACGTTGGACACCAGCGCGGGCCTGGTGCTTATCGGTCCGGACGCGACGGTGGACGCAGCGGCACTGAATGGTTATTTGCAACAGGGCGGCAAAGCGTTTTTCCTGCCGCGCCAGCAAGCTGACGGCGCGTTGGGTACGACATTGAAGCCCGCTGCCGACCAGTTTGCGGGATCGCTCTCGCCGCCGGATTGGCCGGAAGCCCGAGGGCTTAGCGCGTCGGATCTGCGCTGGCGCAGCTATGCGGAGAAGGCTCCGTACCTGCTGAGCAGCGGAGCGGACATCGGGGCCGACGGCCTGCTTGGCCGCAAGGTGGTGGGCAAAGGCGTGGCCATCTTCTGCCAGGTGGACCCGGATATACTGAACGCCGACGTGAAGACCTACATGCGCTACACGCGGTGGCGGGCTACGCGCACGGTGTCGCAGTTGCTCGCCAACCTGGGCGCCAGTTTCACGGTGGACAGCCGGTTTTTCCATCCGCTCGACATCGTGGTTCGACCGGATCGCAAGTGGGTGGCGCCGGACGGCGATATGGCCGGCCCTCAAGCCGAGCCGCGCGTGCCGGGTGGTCTCACCCGGCCGGCCAGCGCTCAGATCGGCTATTATTATCCGGATTATCGCACCGATTTCCCGATGGGCGACAATCCGTATCGCTACTATCGGTTTTAGCGCGAAATTGCGATTTGACCACCGTATGGTCCTTTGGCAATGTCCGCTCAACGCTATGAAAAACCACCGCCACGGCCAGAACCACTTCTCCCTTGTCCACGCAGCCCGCAGCCTGCGCGCTACGAGCCGTCTAACACGTGCTCATCCGTCGTTGAACCTTGGTTTACGACTCATGCTCGCGCTCCTTTGTCTCGGGGTCGCCGGCAGCCGGGCCGTGGCTCAAGAAACAGCTCAGCCGACGCAAACTCCGACGCAGGCGCCGGCACAAACGCCACCAGCCGACGCCGTATTGCCCGCCGGCACGTCCCTGAACTGGGACCAGCTCAACGTCCAAACCGTTAACAGTAAGCGGACAGAGGCGCTGCTCAATGGCACATGGCGCTTTGTTCCGGCCGCCGAGGGCGCGACCAACCCCCCGCAAATCGGCTGGGGCTATATCCGCGTGCCCGGCAGTTGGGCGGCTGGGGGAGGGTTTGGCCGTCGCGGCGGTGGTGGAGGCGGAGGAGGTCGTCGGGGTGGCGGCGCTAACGCGCTGCTGGCCCGCGGCACCGGTCCACAATGGCAAAGCCTTGGGAGCAATGGTTCGGGTGTCGAGCACGCCTGGTATGAACGTCAAGTGCCCATCCCGGCGAATTGGCAGGGCCGCGCCGTCAGTTTGCGCTTCGACCGCCTTTCCACCGACGCGATTATCTTTGTGAACGGCAAGGAATGCGGCCACGTCTCTTGGCCGTGGGGCACGGTGGACATCACCAGCGCCGTCACGCCCGGCCAAACGGCCGATGTGCGCGTGCTGGTGGCCGCCATCGCCGACTCGGAGATGGTCGGGCACTTCATGCAGAACGCCTTCATTGATGTCACCTACAGCGCTCCCCAGCTTCCAGCCCGTGGCCTCATCGGCAACGTCTATCTGGAAAGCCGGGCGTCCGATCCGCACGTCACCGATGTCTTTGTGCGCACTTCCACCCGGCAAAAGAGCGTCTCGCTGCACGTGGAGTTGACCGGCGTCAAGGAAGCGGGCCAGGTTCACTTGGTCGCGGATATGCTGGATGAAAATGGCAACGTCGAGAAGAGCTTCAACACCGAGGCGGCGGTGGAGGCCAAGGATGTCCAGACGGTCACGGTTTCCTGGCCGTGGGAAAACCCGCGGCTGTGGGACGTGGAGCAGCCCAACCTCTACACGCTGCGGCTCACGGTGAGCGGCGGAAAGTTCGATGACGAGTACGACCAGCCCTTCGGCTTCCGGGAGTTCTGGGTGGATGGCCGACAGTTCTACCTTAACAACACCGTAATTCACCTGCGCCAGAAATGCTTCTACAACGGCGACTTTCCGCAGGTGGGCGACGACTTCTCGGAATTCGGACCTAATAATGGTGCGGACACCCGCGGTGATAGTTCTGACGACGGGCTACAACTTACGGAAGCCGATCGCAAGGGATACTTGGCGGCGGAATATATCCTTAACGCCAACAAGTACGTGGCCGCTCAGGGCGGAATTGTTTGGGATCAAAAGAACCGGCAGCGCGCCTAGGAGCGCGCGGACGTGTGGATGCGCCACTATCGCAACCACCCCTCCGTGATTATGTGGATCGCTGGCTTCAATCTCTTCAACAACTCGGTGGATGCGGACCCGCGCAATATCGGCCGGCACGGCAACTGGAATCCGAACGATCAGGCTTGGCAACAACTCCTGGCCGCCGGGCAGGAGCTCTTCGCTGACCTCAAGAAGCTGGATCCCACCCGCGTCTATTACAGCCATGCCGGCGCTGACACGGGCGACTTCTATACCATGAATTCTTATATGGATATGCTCCCCCTCCAGGAGCGCGATGATTGGCTGAGCGAGTGGGCCAGGAGCGGCCAGATGCCCATTGGCATGTGCGAGTTCGGCACCCCCATGGATTGCGCGTTCCGCCGCGGGCACGATAATTTTCAAAACAACATTGTCAGCGAACCTCTGTTGACGGAGTACGCCGCCATCTATTTTGGCAAAGAGGCCTACACGGCGGAGGAACCAAAGTATCGCCAGTTTCTCCACAGCCTGTTCCAGGGCGGCATGAGGTACACCAGCACCCAGGACAAGCTGGATGACTATGCCAACAACCACAAAATCCAGTTGCTCTACCGTACCGAAACCTGGCGAAGCTGGCGCACCGCCGGTCTGCCCGGCGGCTTGCGTACCTGGTCGAACATGCAGGACGGCCTCAAGGACCTCAATTACCCGACCTTGGCTTGGATTGCCGGCCCGTCCAGTGATTACACCGCCAAAGACCACCACTTCAACCCTGGCCAGAAGTTCCAGAAGCAACTGGTGCTGATTAACGACATGCGCCAGCCCGAGGATTACACGGCCTCATGGACTGCCACTGTCGGTGGCCAGACCGTCGGCCAGGGGCAGGAGCACGGCACCTTGGCGGTGTCGGAAATCAAATTCATCCCGTTTGAAGTCACCGCCCCGGCTGAAGACGCCGGCAGCAAGGCCGACGGCCAAATCACAATGAGCGCCACCATCGGTCAAGTCCAACATCAGGATACCTTTGACTTCCGCGTCTTGGGGGCCGACCAGCCCGGCACGGGCGACTTGTCTGCGGTGGATCCGGAAGGTCTGACCGGCAAGATGCTGGCCGGCTTGGGTTACACCACCCATGCTTGGGATGGCACAACGCCTGCGCCACTGGTGATCGTGGGTCGTAACGCGTTAAAAGACAACCCGGCGACAGCGGCCAAACTGGAATCTTATGTGCAGGCGGGTGGCCGGGCGCTCATCCTTGGCCAGGACCCTGATTGGATGGCCCAGGCCATCGGCTGGCGGGTCTGCCCCAAAGTTGCCCGCCGCGTCTTTCCCGTTGACCCCCAAGTCACTACGGGGATGGATGCTGATGATCTCCGCGACTGGACCGGTAGCAGCACTCTGATTGAAGCCTACCCCAACTACGTGGGCGATTACCTTCGTGGGAACGAACGCGATCAGCCCTATGCCGGCTGGCATTGGGGCAACCAGGGTGGGGTGAGCAGCGCAGCTATCGAGAAGCCGCATCTGAGCGGCTGGCGTCCGCTGTTGGAATGTGAATTTGACCTGGCTTATTCGCCCCTGATGGAACTGGATTACGGCCAAGGTCGGGTGATTCTCTGCACGCTGGACTTGGAGGACCACGTGGGCTCTGATCCTGCGGCCAAACGGATGGCCGAACACGTGGTTGACTACGCCCTGCATTCTCCGCTCTCACGCCGGGCGAGCAAGGTGGTGTATCTGGGCGGCGCGACCGGCGCAGCCTGGCTGGACAAGACGGGAGTCAGTTACCAGAAGTCGGACACGCTGGACACCAGCGCCGGGCTGGTACTTGTCGGCTCGGACGCGACGGTGGACGCCGCCGCGCTCAATGCCTATCTGGAGCAGGGCGGCAAGGCGTTCTTCCTGCCACGCCAGCAAGCCGACGGCGCGTTGGGCACGACCTTGAAAACGGCGCCGGACCAGTTCGCCGGGTCGCTCTCGGCGCCGGATTGGCCGGAAGCGCGGGGCCTGAGTGCATCGGACTTGCGCTGGCGCTGCTATTTGGAGACACCCCCGTATCTGCTGAGTGGTGGCGCGGACATTGGGGCCGATGGTTTGCTTGGCCGCAAGGTGGTGGGCAAAGGCGTGGCCGTCTTCTGCCAGGTGGATCCGGATGTACTGAACGCCGACGTCAAGACCTACATGCGTTA
The DNA here is from genome assembly GCA_049523455.1 of Verrucomicrobiota bacterium. Lineage (GTDB taxonomy): Bacteria > Verrucomicrobiota > Verrucomicrobiia > Limisphaerales > UBA11358 > UBA11358. The sequence continues at coordinate 44,787 of JBEKMW010000018.1, forward strand.
CACGCGCTGGCGGGCCACGCGCACAGTGTCGCAGTTGCTCGCCAACCTGGGCGCCAGTTTCACGGTGGACAGCCGGTTTTTCCATCCGCTCGACATCGTGGCTCGACCGGATTCCATGTGGATCGGCCCCAATGGCGATCGCGCCGGGCATAAATGCACCCCGCGCCCGCCCGCTGACGTGAATTTGGCTGAGAGCACCATGCCCGCTGGCATCCCGACCGGCTATTATTACCCCGATTATCGCACCGATTTCATTTTGGGCGACAATCCCTACCACTATTACCGCTGGTAGGATCAACTTTAGCAATTTGCGATTTGACGCCGGTGTGGCCCTTTGGCAATTTCCGCCAAACGCTATGAAAAATAACCGCCACGGCCAGAACCACTTCTCCCTTGTCCACGCAGCCCGCAGCCTGCGCGCTTGCCGTCATCTGACAGATGCTTATCCGTCGTTGAATCTCGGTTTACGACTCATCCTTGTGCTCTTATGCCTCGGCCTCGCCGCCTCGAAGGCCTCGGCCCAGGAAACGGCCCAGCCGGCCCAAGCCGCCGCACCGGCACCGGCTCCAGCGGCCGCAGCCGATGCCGTGTTGCCCACCGGCACGTCCCTGAACTGGGACCAGCTCAATGTTCAAACCGTGAACGGCAAGCGGACTGAGGCTTTGCTCAACGGCACGTGGCGCTTTGTTCCGGCCGCCGCGGGCGCGACCGAACCCCCGCAAGTCGGCTGGGGTTATATCCGGGTGCCGGGCAGTTGGGCAAGCGGTGGAGGCGGGTTCGGCCGCCGCGGCGGAGGCGGAGGTCGCGGTGGTGGCGGCGGCGCCAATGCTGTGGTGGCGCGTGGCACCGGCCCGGAGTGGCAGATTTATGGTAGTAACGGTTCGAGCGTTGACCACGCTTGGTATGAACGTCAAGTGTCCATCCCCGCGAATTGGCAGGGCCGTGCCGTCAGCCTGCGCTTCGAGCGTTTGTCCACCGACGCGATTATCTTTGTGAACGGCAAGGAATGCGGCCACGTTTCCTGGCCTTGGGGTTCGGTGGACATCACCAGCGCGGTCACGCCCGGCCAGACGGCCGATGTCCGTCTCCTGGTCGCCGCCATCGCCTCTCCGGACTTGGTCGGGTACTTTTGGCAGAACCCCTTCCTCGAGACCAACAGTTACAGTGTCGCCCGACTCGGAACCCGCGGCCTGATCGGCGACGTCTATCTGGATAGCCGGGCCTCCGACCCGCATGTCACCGATGTCTTCGTCCGCACTTCCACGCGCCAAAAGAACGTCTCGCTGGACGTCGAGTTGACCGGCGTCAAGGAGGCCGGGCAGGTTCACTTTGTCGCCGATATGCTGGATGAAAAAGGCAACGTCGAGAAGAGCTTCAACACCGACGCGGCGGTGGAGGCCAAGGATGTCCAGACGGTCACGGTTTCCTGGCCGTGGGAAAACCCGCGCCTGTGGGACGTGGACCAGCCCAACCTTTACACCCTGCGGCTTACGGTGAGCGGCGGAAAGTTCGATGACGAGTACGACCAGCCCTTTGGCTTCCGGGAGTTCTGGGTGGATGGCCGCCAGTTCTACATGAACAACACCGTAATTCGCCTGCGCCAGAAATGCTTTTACGAGGGTGCCTTTCCGCAGGTGGGCGACAACTTCTCGGAATTTGGCTCCCAAAATATAGATACCCGCGGTGATCGTTCGGACGACGGGCCGCAACTTACGCAAGCCGATCGCAAGGGATACCTGGCGGCGGAATTTATCCTCAACGCCAACCGGTACGTGACGGGTCCGGGCGGCATTATTTGGCAGACGAACCAGCAGCGCGCCCTGGAGCGCACGGCCGTGTGGATGCGTCACTACCGCAATCACCCCTCGGTGATAATGTGGGTCGCCGGCTTCAATCTATTCAACAACTCCGTGGATTGCGACCCGCGCAATATTGGCCAGCATGGCACTTGGAATCCGAACGATACGGACTGGCAAAAACTCCTGGCTGCCGGTCAGGAGATGTTTGCCGGCATGAAGCAGCTCGATCCCACCCGCGTCTATTACAGCCATTCCGGCGCTGACACCGGTGATTTCTATACCATGAATAGTTATTTGGATCTCCTCCCCATCCAGGAGCAGGATGATTGGCTCAGCGAGTGGGCCAAGAGCGGCCAGATGCCCATTGGCATGTGCGAGTACGGCCCCCCCGTGGATTGTACCTTCCGGCGCGGGCACCAAGGTTTTGAAAGCAACATCCGCAGCGAGCCATTGTTGACCGAATACGCCGCCTGCTATTTTGGCAAGGATGCTTATACCGGAGAGGAAGCCGCCTATCGCGAGTATCTCCACAGCCTGTTCCAAACCAACATGCTCTACGCCAGTTCCGAAAACAAACTGGACATTTATACCAACGACCACAGAATTCAGTTGCTCTACCGCACCGAAATCTGGCGGAGTTGGCGGACCGCCGGCCTGCCCGGCGGCCTGCGCACCTGGTCGTGGATGCAGGACGGCCTCAAGGACCTCAATTACCCGACCTTGGCCTGGATCGCCGGCCCGTCCGGTGATTACACCGCCAAAGACCACCACTTCAGCGCCGGCCAGAAGTTCCAGAAGCAACTGGTGCTGATCAATGAGATGCGCCAGCCCGAGGACTATACCGCCAACTGGACGGCCACCGTCGGCGGCCAGACCGTCGGCCAGGGGCAGGAACACGGCACCTTGGCGGTGTCGGAAATCAAGTTCATCCCGTTTGAAGTCACCGCACCGGTTGAGCGCACCGGCGGCGAGGCCGACGGCCAAATCACTATGACTGCCACCATCGGGCAAGCACAGCACCAGGATACCTTTGCCTTCCGCGTGTTAGGTAAAGACAAGTCTGCCCGCGGCAGGCTGGCTACGGTTGATCCGGACGGCCTGACTGGCAAAATGCTGGCTGGTTTGGGCTATGGCACCCGTGCTTGGAATGGTTCCTCGGCGCCGCTGGTAATCGTCGGGCGCAACGCCTTGAAAGACAACCCGGCGACGCTGGCCAAACTGGAACCCTATGTGCAAAGGGGTGGCCGGGTGCTCATCTTTGGCCAGGATCCCGACTGGATGGTCAAAGCCATCGGCTGGCGGGTCTGCCCCTATGTTACCCGCCGGGTCTTCCCTGTTGACCGCCAACTCAGCACGGGAATGGATGCTGAAGATCTCCGCGACTGGACCGGTAGCAGCACTCTCATTGAAGCCTATCCAAAATATGAGGGCGATTATCTCCGTGGAGACGAACGCGATCAGCCCTATGCTGGCTGGCACTGGGGCAACCAGGGCGGGGTGAGCAGTGCGGCCGTCGAGAAGCCGCATCTGAGCGGCTGGCGTCCCTTGCTGGAATGTGAATTTGACCTGGCCTATTCGCCTCTGATGGAACTGGACTACGGTCGGGGCCGGGTGATTCTCTGCACCTTGGACCTGGAGGACCATGTGGGTTCCGACCCGGCGGCCAAACGGATGGCCGAACATGTGATTGACTACGCGCTGCATTCTCCTCTCTTGCCGCGGGCGGGCAAGGTGGTGTATCTGGGCGGCGCGACGGGTGCGGCTTGGCTGGACAAAACGGGTGTCAGCTACCAGAAGTCGGACACGCTGGACACCAGCGCCAAGCTGGTGCTCATTGGCCCGGACGCGACGGTGGACGCCGCGGCGCTGAATAAGTATTTGAAACGAGGCGGCAAAGCGTTCTTCCTGCCGCGCCAGCAGGCCGACGGCGCGTTGGGCACCACCCTGAAAACGGCGCCGGACCAATTCGCGGGATCGCTCTCGGCGCCGGACTGGCCGGAGGCCCGGGGCCTGAGTGCGTCAGACTTGCGCTGGCGCTGCTACTTGGAGACGCCTCCGTATCTGCTGAGTGGTGGAGCGGATATTGGCGCGGACGGTTTGCTTGGCCGCAAGGTGGTGGGCAAAGGCGTGGCCATCTTCTGCCAGGTGGACCCGGATATACTGAACGCCGACGTGAAGACCTACATGCGCTACACGCGCTGGCGGGCCACGCGCACGGTGTCGCAGTTGCTCGCCAACCTGGGCGCCAGTTTCACGATTGACAACCGGTTCTTCCATCCGCTTCCCATCGTGGATCGGCCGGACCGCATGTGGATCGGCCCGGATGGCGATCGCGCCGGACGTCAAGCCACTTGGTTCGCAACGCCGGGAAACCCTGTGCATCCGCCGACCAGCGTGACGACTAGCAGCGCCATACCCGAGGGCATTCCCACCGGCTATTATTATCCGGATTATCGCACGGATTTCGAGATGGGCGATAATCCGTATCACTATTATCGGTATTAGCGGGAAATTCCGCCTGCAGGCCGTGTGAGGACACGCGGCCTGCAAGGAGTGGGACACGCCGCCGACTGTGGATTTTCCTCAATCCGCAGCAGGCAAACTTGCCACGCCGAAACCATTGTTCATTCCCTGCCGATCCGCCTTCAATCCGAACGCTGCTCTTATTCCGGCTGGTTCAACGACAGCGGCGGGAGGTATTCGCCGATGATTTCCCGCTTCCACCACGCGCCGGTGGCGCGCCGTTCGGCGAAAGTCGTGAAATGATAATCGTACACTTCGGCGCGGACGTAACGCGGGGATGTTGCGGGAACGGATTCTTTTCCAGCAACGCCAGCACGGGCGGCGAGCCTCGCAGCAGTTGCCCGCCAAAAGCGACCAGCCACGGGTTCTGCTGGTAATCTTCCAGCGCCGCAAACCACATCTGCCAGTCCAGCCGTGGTTGATGCGGCGCGACAAAAGCGGGCCGGCGGTCCACGTCACCGGGCTTGAATTTGAATTCGTACGGCAGCCACTTCACCCCGTCATCACTGCCTTCGACGATGATTTCGTGTCGTTCCGTGGTCATCACGGCGAACAAGCCATAACCGTTGAACGTGCGCAACGGTTCCAGCCACGCGTCCGCCACCGCCACCGGCAAAAACCAGCCCGGCCGCGCGCCGAACAGCAGCGCGAACTGAAAAAGGTATATGGCCGCCACCAAACCGGCCAGGGGAAGCCTGATGGCGAGCGGCCAATGCAGGTCGAGTTTTGGAGGTTGAACATCGGGAGGCAGGGACGGCGTGTTGCGTGTTGCGGGTTGCGTGGACCGGCAGCGAATGCTCGAGGGGATGAATCTCTGCAGGACAAAATCATCCAATAGCAAAAGGCACAGCGCCAGCGTCAGCCAGTTGAAGAAGGTGTAATTGCCGGTAAGAAGAATGAGGATTTGGAGAAACGCAATAGCCACGCCGCCAAGAAATCGCAATCGTCGCGGCGCAAAAATCAGCCACGGTGCCCCCAATTCAACGGCGAACATCACGCCGCACGAAAGCTTCTGGAACCACAAGGGCGCCTGGTTTGCATACCACGCCAGCCAGGTCGGCAGCGGCTGGGTCCAGTAATGGTACGTGAGCGCGGTGAGCTCGCGCCAATGCGGGTCGCCACTCGCCAATTTTACGCACCCGGACGAAAACATGAGCTTGAACAACAACAGCCGCAGGAGCCAAAGCGCCAGACGTGACGGGGCCGCTTCGCGGGGCGCTGTCTTTTGCGGCCACAGTCGCAGCGGCGCAAAGAACATGGCGAGAAATCCCGCTTCGAGCAGCAGATTGTCCCATTGGTAACCAAGAAACTCGCGGCCGACGGTCACCAGCGAGAGGTAGAACAGCCACAGCAATGCCAGACACGGCACCGGCGCCAGACCGACCATCAACAGCACCGACAGAACAACTCCCGCCCCGCATTGGAAGTGGAGCGAGCTGTCGGACGCATTGACCCAGCACAGGGTTGGCAACAAGCGGAAACGATCCAGGCCAATCCCTTGCTGGTCGCACTGCTGCCCGGCAGCGGCCATCAGGCGATCGGCAGGCAGAATGCCATTGCGTCCGATCAGTCCGTCCACTTGCGTCCAGAGCGAAGCGAAGGCGACCAGGTAAATCACTCCCAACGCCCGCAGAAAGAGCCGGCGCGTGAGGAAATAATCCGGAAATTCAACGTGCCGTCCCCAAAGCGCGCGCGTGAGGCGCGAAAAAAACATCCGGTGTTTCGCGACCAACCGGTAGGCCCATTCGGCGACACGAGCGCCGGCCGGCAAGCTCTGGTAAAGATGCAACGGCCATTGATACGCCGGGTTCGCGGCCAGCGCGCGGAAAACGGCTTCGGCGCCCGAATACACCGAACCATCAGTCTCGATGAGCTGGACGAAAGCATCGAACTGCTCGCGGGGGATTTCGGGAAATTGCGCGGCGATTTGTGGATCCTGGGCTGGCAGAAAATCCACCGCGTCGGCGGCAAGTTGCTGCCAGCGCCGAATCCAGAGCGTGCAGAAGTTGCAGTCGCCATCAAATACCATCAATGGTTTCGATGGCGGCTTGGCGACCCGTATGCCCCCTGTCATGCGGGCATATTAGACACGCCACCGGCGGAAATGCAAATTGCTGCGTTCCCACCCGGTAGTGTCCTGAATTCAGGAGCGCGGCATTTATGCCGCTTCATCGGCCAAAACATTTCGTGGCGTGAAGCGGGCTGGACCGCGCTCCGCCGCAAATTAGGACACCACCCAAGCCTCGTGTTCTTGACATTGAAACCACCCACCATCAACAATGCGTACCACGTGCTATGATGAAGACGATCAAATCAGCCTCTCCACCTAAACTGTCCGGGTGGGCGGTTGCCGCGGTATTGGCCGCCGTCCTGGCCTTGCTGTTCTGGCGCAGTTTTCTGCCCGGGTACGTCCATTTTGCCAACGATGGACCGCTGGGACAGCAAATGACCGCCTGGTCCCAAGTGCCCCAGGCCTTCACCGGGGCGTGGGATGACATGAATGACATCGGCTGGGCGGCCGGCGCCTACCCTCTCGGCATCGGCGCGCTGCTCCATTGGGTGCTCGGGCCGCTGGGCTATGCGAAATTCCTGGCACCCATCGCATTGTTCATCCTGGGCATGGGCGCTTGGGCTTTCTTGCGGCAACTCGGGCTCTCACCGTTGGCGGCTGTGCTGGGGGCGCTGGCCACGGCTCTGAACTCCGGCTTTTTTGCTGATGCCTGTTGGGGCACGGCTCCCCACCAAATCGCCTTCGGCATGGATTTTTTTGCGATGGCCCTGGTCATCTCCAATACGGTGGAAACACCCCTGTACCTGCGTCTCACCCGGTTGGCCCTCGCCGGATTGGCGGTGGGCGTCAATATCATGGAGGCGTCCGACGTCGGCGCCATTTTAAGCGTGCTGGTTGCGGCCTTTGTTTTCTTCAAGTCGGTGGCTGATGAAAATGGGCCGATTTTGCTTGGCGTGGCACGCGGAGTCGGGCGCGTGGCGGTGATCGCCGTGTTTGCCGGTTTTCTCGCCGCCCAATCCATCGTCACGCTCGTAGGCACGCAGATCCAGGGGGTGGTCGGCATGGGACAAGACACCGAGAGCAAGGCGAGAAATTGGAACTTTGCCACCGAATGGAGCCTGCCCAAGGTTGAAACTCTCGACCTGGTGGTGCCGGGAATCTTCGGTTACAAATACGATACCCCCGATAACATGATGGGTTTCCTCCAAAAAAGTTACCAAGGTGGCGAATATTGGGGTTGGGTGGGGTCCGACGCTTCGTGGGACAGCTACTTCGCGCACGGCGAGAAGGGTCCGACGGGGAACGGCATTCTGCGCTGGTCCAGTGGCGAGAATTACGTCGGAATCCTCGTGGTGTTGGTTGCCCTCTGGACCATCGCCCAATCGCTCCGCCGCCGGGATTCGCTCCTGCCGGCCGGTCACCGTCCACTTGTCTGGTTCTGGGCGGTGGTCTTGATCGGCTCTTTGTTGCTGGCCTGGGGACGGTTCGCGCCATTTTACCAGTTTGCCTACATGCTGCCGTATGCCTCTACCATCCGCAATCCGGCCAAGTTCCTTGTGCCGTTCGATATGGCAATCATAACTCTGTTTGCCTACGGGGTGGACATCTTGAGCCGGCGATACTTGGAAATCCCGGCCACCGCGTCCGCTTCGTTGGCCCGGCAACTCAATAGTTGGTGGACGCGAGCGGCTCATTTCGACCGCGGTTGGGCGGGCTTCTGCAGCCTGGTTTTTGCTCTCAGTGTGGTGGCGTGGATGATTTACTCCGCCCGGCTGCCGGCCTTGAGCAAGTATATTGAAGGTGACTTCGTGGGAACCAGCGTACGAGGCGGTCCGGAGCTGGCCAAGCAAGTAGCCGCCTTCAGTGTCGGCCAGGTCACCCGGTTTATACCGCTATTGGCCGCGGCCATCGTGCTATTGCTATTCACCATCGCGGGC
>JBEKMW010000019.1:0-49898 GCA_049523455.1 Verrucomicrobiota bacterium
TGCCGGGGGTCACAAAACGCAAATGACTCCGATTACGAAAGATGCACCTTGTTTTAGCGCCATTCGGCTTCAGCCCGTTGGCACGAAATGCTTTGGCCGATGAAGCGGCATAAATGCCGCGCTCCTGAAGTTAGGACACTACCGCGCGTGAGGGTAAATTGACTCCGTGCGGGTGCGCGTTTAGGCTGGAGCCGATTTATGAGCCAATTGCAAGACTCGCTGGTGGAACTCATTCGCCGCACGTCGGCCGAAATTCCCGACGACGTGAACCGGGCGATTGTGTCCTCGCTGGAACAGGAGAAGAAAGGAACGATCGCCGAAAGCGCGCTGAAGATCATTGACCGGAACATCGGGTTGGCCAGACAGAAATCGCAGCCCATTTGCCAGGACACCGGCAGCATTTTGTTTTACGTGGACTGTCCCGTAGGCTACGACCAGATTGCGTTTGCGGAAGCGGCCAGGGAAGCGGTGAAGCTGGCGACCAAGAAAGGGTATCTGCGCCAGAACTCGGTGGATTCGCTTACGGGCAGGAATGATGGCACCAACGTGGGGCCGGGCGCGCCGACGTTTCATTTTCACCAGCATCGGTCGCCGGAAATCAGCGTGCGGCTGGTGCTCAAGGGCGGCGGTTGCGAAAACGTGGGCGCCCAATATTCGCTGCCGGACGAGAAGCTCCATGCCAACCGCGATTTGGATGGCTGCCGCAAGGTGGTCCTGGACGCGGTGCTGCAGGCGCAAGGCAAAGGCTGCGGGCCGGGCATCCTGGGCGTGTGCATCGGCGGCGACCGCGCGACCGGTTACGAGCTCAGCAAGACGCAGTTCCTGCGGCAGATTCCCGACCGCAATCCAAATCCGGAATTGGACCATCTGGAGCAGGATATTTTGAAAACAGCGAACGAACTGGGCATCGGCCCGATGGGATTTGGCGGCAAGACGACGTTGCTGGGTGTGAAAATCTGCGCCGCCAACCGATTGCCGGCATCATACTTCGTGAGCATCAGTTACATGTGCTGGGCCTATCGGCGCCAGGGCGTGACACTGGATGGGGAGGGAAAGATCGAGAGCTGGTTGTATTGAGGAGGCCAAATGATCAAATTAGCGTTTCCTTTCACGGAAGAAAAAATCCGGGCGCTGAAAGTCGGCGACGCAGTGAGGCTTGCCAGTATCTTCCAATGGCAGTAGATTACCGCCATGAGCGCGACCGAAATATTGAGCGAGTTGCCAAAGTTGACCGAGGCCGAGCGCCGGGCGGTGCGTCGCAAGTTGTCTGAACTGGCGGCGGAAAATGAGGAGATTGCGCTATGTGACCAGGCTGCGTTGGAAGGCGCTATGATGCTCGACCGCATGGAGGGGGAAGATGCCCGCCATCAACAGCGGTGAGGTTTGGCTGGTGGATTTCGGGCTGGCGGCAAAGGTGCGTCCGGCTTTACTGCTTACAGACAATCCCGGCGATGATGAACTTGATCTTGTTACCGTCCTTCTTCATACTACTTCGTTGCGCGGCAATCGCTGGGAACTTTCCATCCCGAAACCATTTCTGAAACCCGGCGCCTTTCATTTGCAGCAAGTTCAGAGTGTTTCGACCGTCAAACTGGAACGCAGGCTGGGCGCTCTCACCGAAACGGAATTAAATCAAGTTTTGGATGCCTTGGCGGAGCGATTGAAGATTTAAGTTTAAGAACCATGACCAAATTAACTTTTCCCTTCACCGAAGAAAAAATCCGGGCGCTGAAAGTCGGCGACGAGGTGCTGATTTCTGGCGTCATCTTCACCGGGCGCGATGCGGTCCACAAATATCTGCACGAGGGCGGCAAGCTGCCGCCGGGCGTAAACTTGCGCGATGGTATTCTGTACCATTGCGGCCCGGTCGTGATGAAGCAGGACGATGGCACTTGGAAGGCGACCGCGGCCGGCCCGACCACCTCCATTCGGGAAGAGCCGTATCAGGCGCAAATCATCAAGGACTTTGGCATTCGCGGCGTCATCGGCAAGGGCGGCATGGGTGACAAGACGCTGGCCGCGTGCCGCGATTACGGCTGTGTCTATTTGCACGCGATCGGCGGCGCGGCGCAGGTGCTGGCCGAATGCATCAAAAAAGTGCGGAACGTTTACCTCATGGAAAAATTCGGCGCGCCCGAGGCCATCTGGGAATTTGAAGTGGAGGACTTCCCGGCGGTAGTGACGATTGACGCGCACGGCAATTCGCTTCACAAGGAAGTCTTCGCCCAAAGCCAGGCAGAGCTGGCCAAGAGACTCTGACCGCGTCCCTTCGCGGACAAAAATTCGTCCCCTTTGCAGCGCTATCGAAGGCTGCATTGAGTCCCCCTGGATGGCAGCCAAGTCTGCCAACCGTGCTTGAAGGTGTGTCCAATGACCTTGGATTCAGTGGCCTAAAAGTGAGCGCATATGTCGCAAACATGCATAGATAAACAAATTCAGGATTTGGTAGGTTCACCGCACGAGCTTGGAATGGCAGTTTAAGGGTAGTTTGTTAAAGCTCTTTTGCACGGCAACACGGTGAAAAATGATGATTTTCGTCCTGGTTGGGACGGCTCTTGGGCCGTCAAGCGAGCCTTGCAGTTGGCGCGTCAGATGGTTTTTGCTGAAACCTCTTCCATCTTACAAGTCCTGACGGTATTTATTTTGGTTGCTCCATTAGGAGCAAGGGCGGACACCCTATTTGGAAATCTTCCCGCCAGCGATGGTAATAGCGGCGGGTTCTCCATTAGCACCAAAGCTGACAACACTTTTGGGCAAGCTGTGGAGTTCACGCCTTTGCAAGATGTCAGTTTTGACAGCGTGACCCTTTGGTTGAACGGCTTCACTGGGCGAGGTCTGTACTCCGGGCAGATTGGCGTGAACTTAAGCCTGAATCTCATGACAGATGGTTCATCTTATTCTCCTCCGCTTCCGCCCAGCGGCCCAGCAGAAGTCATGGCTACGGCTTACGCCCCGCCCAATGACGGTTCCGACGCTGCTTTTACCTTCGACTTGTCAGGATCGCTTCAGGCAAACACACCGTATTGGTTATTCGCTTATCTTTGCACTACGGGTGTAGACCCTATGGATGCTTATAATTGTTATTGGGACAATGCTGGTGCCACGGCTGGAGACGTTGATATCAATGGCTCTGCATATTTCGAGGACGGGAGTTTTGGAGCTCTTCAATCTGGCGCACCCGCGTTCGCCTTAATCTCGGTGGTTCCTGAACCATCATCAACGGCCATCGCTGGTGCCATGCTGCTGATTCCGCTGGGGCTAAGGGCCCTTCGGAGGATGCGCAAGCCATAATGGTTTCTTAATGGAGATTTGCCACGCCGTTTCGCCGGGTCAAAATTTGTAATTCCAACCGGCAATGGTGTACCGGTATTGCTCCAAGGCTGAAATCGCCGATACCGGTGGGTTCATCAACGCCTCCTGAGCGCCCCAGAACTTTTGCAGCGCACTTTTCACGGCTTCCGCCGGTGCGCCCAGGTTGGTGAGGAAGCCAGCATGAGGGCGGCTTTGGCGATAGGCGGGCTGCCGGGATGGGGGAAGCAGGAGTTCAGCGATCAAGGAAAGATCGAATTTCAGCAGGAACGTTCCGTGAAACAGCAGAGAACGCTTTCGTCGCCGCTGGGAATTGCCGGAGAATTTCAAGTTGCCCAAACACAGATCGGTGTGACCGCGCACACGAATGACGCCGGGTGTGGTGGCATCCCCGCCGGCGGTTCCGCGGACGGGCCGCAGCGAGGCGATGGCCGCCCGGTTGCGTTCCATGATAAAACGGTTGGCGGTGGAAATGTTCCGCAACGGGCCATCCTGGGAAATGCGCAGCACGAGCGCGTAGTTCAGGCAGCCGGGGCCTTGCACCACGGTGCCGCCGCCCGAACAACGCCGCAAAATCGGGATTCCCTGCGCCTTGCAGGCGGCGCCGTTGACCTCCGCCGCAATTTTGTTGGCATAGCCAACCACCACGAAATATTCCGGCGACTCCCAGAAGCGCAGGACTTCCCCGCCATCGCCGCCTTCAGTCCAATCGAGCAATGCCTCGTCGGCGGCGAGGTTGGCGGCCGGCGAGGAGAGCGTGCAGTCGAAATACTTCATTTTAGAGGCACTGATTTCACTGGCATGGCGCGGCTGACTGTGGTTTATTGTTTCGGCGCTCTTTCGGCGCGATTAGGAAAATAAGTAGATAACACAGTGGACGTGGAGAAAAAAGACATTTGCGGAGTTCGCGCCGCCGGCACCGCCGGCGCGGCCACCGGGAGCAACGGAGACAAGTGGGGAGAATCGCTGCGATCGGTGTTTGAACTGGCCCTGGAAAACCAGGGCCCGGAGCGCACCGCGCTATTGCTCGAAAAACTTGCCGACCGGCTGCGGGCCGCCTCACAGAACGCCGGCCACGGCTTCAACACGCCTTACCTTAACACGATTCCGCCGGAGCAGGAGCCCGCTTATCCGGGCGACCGCGCCTTGGAGCGCCGCATAAAAAGCTATATCCGCTGGAACGCCATGGCGATGGTGGTGAAGGCCAACTCGACTACCAACGTCGGCGGCCACATCTCGACCTTTGCCTCCGCGGCCACGCTCTACGAAGTGGCGTTTAATCATTTTCTGCGCGGGCGCACCGAAAATTTTCCGGGCGACATCGTGTATTTTCAAGGGCACGCGGCGCCCGGAATCTACGCGCGCGCCTTTCTCGAAGGCCGGCTCGACGAAACGCATTTGCAGAATTTCCGCCAGGAACTGGCCGAAGGCGGCGGCGTTTCGTCGTATCCGCATCCGTATTTGATGCCGGATTTCTGGCAATTCCCCACGGTGTCCATGGGGCTGGGGCCGGTTCTTTCACTGTATCAGGCGCGCTTTAACCGGTATTTGCAGGCCCGTAAACTGGTGAACTGGACGAGCGAGCCCAGGGTTTGGGCGTATCTGGGCGATGGCGAAGTGGATGAGCCGGAAACGCTGGGCGCCATCGGCCTCGCGGCGCGCGAGAACCTCGACCAACTGGTTTGGGTCATCAACTGCAATTTGCAGCGGCTCGATGGCCCGGTGCGCGGCAACGGCAAAATTATTCAGGAACTCGAATCGGTGTTCCGCGGCGCGGGCTGGAACGTCATCAAAGTCATCTGGGGCTGGGAATGGGACGACTTGCTCGCGCGCAACCGGTCCGGCCTGTTGCTCAAGCGCATGGAAGAGGCGGTGGACGGGGACTACCAGAAGTATTCCGTCGAGCCCGGCAGTTACACGCGCAAACATTTCTTCGGCAAATACCCCGAACTGCTCGAATTGGTAAACCACCTCACCGATGAGCAGATCAGCAAGCTGTTGCGCGGCGGGCACGATCCCCGCAAGATGTACGCGGCCTATCAGGCGGCGGTGCGGCATCAAGGCCAGCCGACGGTGATCCTGGCCAAGACGGTAAAGGGTTACGGCCTCGGCGAAGCCGGCGAGGGCCGCAACATTACGCACCAGCAAAAAAAGCTCAATGAAAAGGAACTGCGCGAATTCCGCGAGCGCTTCCAAATTCCCATTAGCGACGATGTCATTGCCGAGACCCCATTTTTCCGTCCGCCGCCGGAAAGTCCGGAAATCAAATATCTGCTCGAGCGGCGCAAGACGCTGGGCGGCTTCCTGCCGCTTCGCCAGGTTACTGCGCCGCCGCTGGAGGTGCCCAAGCTCGATTCTTTCGGAGAATTTTTCAAAGGCTCAGGCAGCGACGCTTCCACGACCATGGCCTTTGTCCGCCTCATCAGCGTCTTGTTGCGCAACCAGGCGATTGGCCGCCACATCGTTCCCATCATACCCGATGAGGCCCGCACGTTCGGTATGGACGCCCTGTTCAAGGACATCGGCATTTATTCCTCCAAAGGCCAGCTTTACGAGCCGGTGGACAGCAAGTCGTTGTTGTACTACCACGAGACCAAGGACGGACAGATTTTGGAAGAAGGCATCACGGAGACGGGGGCCATGTCGTCGTTCATCGCGGCGGCCACGTCGTACGCCACGTTGGGCGTGCCCATGGTGCCGTTTTACATTTACTATTCCATGTTCGGCCCGCAGCGCGTGGGCGACTTGTTCTGGCTGGCCGGTGACATACGCGCAAAAGGTTTTTTGCTGGGCGCCACCGCGGGCCGCACCACCTTGAACGGCGAGGGCCTGCAGCATCAGGACGGCCACAGCCTGCTGCATGCCAGTACCGTGCCCACTCTGCTCGCCTATGACCCGGCGTTTGCCTATGAAATCGCCGTCATTGTCGCGGAGGGATTGCGCCGGATGTACGGCGAAGGGGAGGAGATCTTCTATTACCTCGCGCTCTACAATGAGAATTACGCGATGCCACCCATGCCCGCCGGCGTGGAAGAAGGCATCACCAAAGGGCTGTATAAATTCAAGCCCGGCCCGCCACTCCAGTCCCTCTCCCATCAGATGGGAGAGGGTGGCCAAAGGCCGGGTGAGGGCCGCAAGGCGCACATTTTCGGCAGCGGCCCCATCATCAACTCCGCGTTAAAGGCGCAGGAAATCCTGGCCGAAAAGTACGGGGTGTCCGCCGATGTTTGGAGCGCGACGAGCTACAAGCTGCTTCGCACCGATGCGTTGCGCTGCCAACGGTGGAACCGGCTGCGCCCAACCGAACCGCCGAAGAAGTCCTACCTCGAAAACCTGCTGGCCAAAGAGTCGGGGGCGTTTGTGGCCGTATCCGACAACATCCGAATGGTGCCGGACCAGATCGCGCCCTGGGTGCCGGGCGGTTTGACGACGTTGGGCACAGACGGTTTTGGCCGCAGCGACACGCGCGCCCGCCTGCGCCGGTTTTTCGAGATAGATGCCGAGTCCACCGTCATCGGCACGCTCTACGCGCTGGCACAAAAGAATCTCATTGGCCGCGACGTGGTGGCCCAGGCCATCAAAGACCTCGGTGTGGATCCGCAGAAAATCCAGCCGCAGATCGTCTAGCACATTAAACTGTAAATTTGTTCGTATCCGGCCC
Organism: Verrucomicrobiota bacterium; assembly: GCA_049523455.1. Taxonomy (GTDB): domain Bacteria; phylum Verrucomicrobiota; class Verrucomicrobiia; order Limisphaerales; family UBA11358; genus UBA11358. The sequence continues at coordinate 6,971 of JBEKMW010000019.1, forward strand.
GCCTTCGCTGACGCTACGGCGCGGCAGTCTTCGCTCTGCGCTGCGCTCCGAGCGAAGACTGGTGGAGCCGAGGGGGCTCGAACCCCTGACCCCCACAATGCCATTGTGAAACGAGCCATTGCAAACAAAGGGTGGAATTGCGATTTGTCGAAATAGTGCCCGGTATGGTGCCCAAGAAATTGGCTTTTGCGGTCAATTCCCGCCGCGCTCCTTCGCTTCGCTCTGATTGTCTCAAAGATGGTGCAAGAACACAAGGCAGATTCGCGCCCACGCTTCGATTTGCCGTTTCCGGCTTGTTCCTCACCCTGCCCGGCCATCAAAGCCCGTGGCGCGTGGACGGTGCAAGCCGGGCGTGCGCTGTGGCGCGGCCTGGGATGTTTGCACGGCGGATCGCCGGCATCCGGCACGGTGTCTTTCCCCGCTCGTCACCCTCGGCATTTCGGCTTGATGCCGTGCGCTGGCTGGCGCGCTGGCAGCGTTTCCGGGCCGGACGTGCAAAGCATCGTGCGCGACTCCCGGCGCGTCCTGGGGCTTCGTAGGCGGTTTTGGTTGGCCGGCGGAAATGCCCGCAACGATCATTTCCCCGATTTCGGGCTCGGTCGGCTGGAAATAATCGCGTCAGGATCGGGCAGGTGGGGCTTTGTGGGGGTGGGCCGCTATGGTGACAGTCGGAAATTCTGATTGACGCATCCTGCCCGGTTAGCCCGTGCTTCAAACGGCGCGGGCTTTTTGTTGCCTGTGACGATTTCGGGCCGGGGCGGTTGGTGTGTGCAGGCGGGGGCGGCGGTGTCTTTGGCTGTCAAGACGCAAAAAATCTAAGGTCAAACCTCGGTTCTGTTTTGGGGTTCTCATCCGTGATTGCGCGGCGAAAGTAAAAGAACGTGTAGTCAACGCCGCGATATTTTTTGGGCGCGACGGCAACAAGTTCCCAGCCCGATTCGGCGCATTGATTCAGCTTGGCAGTTTCTTCTTCTGGCGATACAGTCGCAAGCAAACCACCAACCAAATAGGAAAAATATGGATTCACTCGAAAGCCGAATAGTGGGGTCGGTGAGAGATGTGATGATGCGACCAACAGCGCCGGCGCGTAGAGAACGCGCCAAAGAGATTTTTGGCGATGTGATTAGCGAATACAACATGCGCAAACGAGGATTGAAGCCGGAGCAATCCATCAACCTCGTCTGCCTGATCGGCGGCGGTGTCTTTGATGTGTATTCGGTGGCGGCGAAAGACGATTTTATCGAAATAGTGGGGAAATCTGGCGAACATCTTCACATAATCACGGCACCGATTGAGCAAGTCGCCTTTGACATCATAATCTCCAAGACGACCACCGCTGAGCCGCCGCGAGAAATAGGCTTTGGCGCAATAGCAAAGGAGCATCAAAAAGCCGAGCAAGCCACCGCTTGATGGGCGCGGCGAAAGCGGGGGGGCGCATAATGCGCTAAAGCCGGCCGTTCGGTTTGGTTCTGCGGTCATATCGTTCTCCGTTTTGCGGCCTTCCAGGCTCATTTCTGGCGCCGCTCTTTCTTGCGCCGGGGTTTCCGGCCATCGGCCAGCAGCGCCAGCTTCTCCCAATCGGGCGCGGCGTATCGCGCTGCCGGGTCGAAGCTAATCCGGGGCAAGCCTTCCCAGCCATCGCTTTTCGCCGGCGCTTTCATCGGAAAGAAAAAAGGCCGGGCGCTCAAACCAACCACGAAAGAACCAATCAATAAGCAGCGCGCCCGGCCTTTAAATCACCAGCTACCATTTCCGCAATTTCTTCGCCAGCCGCGCCAGCCGCGCCTGGGTCACCGGGTTTTGGTTTTCGGACCATCGCATCATGTCCCGCACGGTGTCGAGTTGCGCTTGTTCATCGGCGGACAAAACCGGGGGGCGTTGCAGCGGCATTTCCGACGATGGCAGTTGCACAAGTGCGCGCGCGATCTCGCCAAGGATGGCCTGTTGTTCGGTTGCGGTCGAAGCGGTTTTTAACCGCGCGTAAGCAGAATCAAGTCTTGCACTCATTTGGGCGCCCTGGGGGGAAGGACCATTGCCTTTGAAAATTCTGGGAGAGCTCATTTACTTTCCGGGGGTTGTGAGGTTCACGCCGGCGGCCGCCAGGAGTCCGGCCAGCATCGAGCTTGGGTATAATTCTTGGTGCAAGCGGTTGGTTGAAAATTTCATCAGGATCGAGGCGTGACAGCGCCAAAGGAGGCTTGGGGTCCAACCAATATCGTAAGCGAGCGCGATAAATCGCTCGCCTATTTCACTGTCGGCCATGCTCTCACGGAGAAAGTCCATCGCGCGTTTGATGACCGGCCCGGCGAGGGCGCGCGCCTCGGCGGCCAGGGGCTTAACCTGCTCCTCAATCGCCGCGCGTTTCAACCGAAATTCCCTTTGCAGCGTATCGCGGTCGCCCGTGATTTCCGTTTCGCCGGTGACCTCCCCCTTTGCAGTTTCGGCAACCTGATTGGAAAAAAGCTCATTCGCCTTTTGATAGGTGAATTGCTGCATTGTTTCGTAAAGGCGCCGGATGGCGCGTTCGATTTCGGCCAGGCGTTGCTTTTCGTCCGGCGTGAAAATCTCATGGCCCGCGAGCAACGCGGCCAGCGTTCGGGGCGTGTATTTGGCCAATACGCCATGAGGAACGACAGAGCCCATGCCCACCATGTTGTGGACCGGGGCGAAATCCACGTAGATCAAGCAAGGCCACGGTCGGTTTGGCTCAGCGGCGGGGCTATCAAGCTGGCGCAAAAATTCTTGCGTGGTGGGGGCATATTCCAGCCGTTCCGATGCGGAGCGCATTAGAATATCGTCAGGCAGGGTGCGGGGTTTGGTTGCGCCGGGGTCGGCGGTTTTTGATTCGGCGGTCGTATTCATATTTTTTTGCTGCATAGCTCACCTATGGGCCGGACTTTAGATCGCCGGTCGGAGTGGCGGGTTTTCGTCAATGTTTATCGCATCATTTGGACGCTATTCCTTTATGGCCTCCAGGATTGCTTTTTTGAGCTGGCTAAACCTGCCTTCGCTGATTCCCAATTCCTGCGCCGCTTCGCGGGCTGTCTTGTGTGATCCAAGCTTCAGGCAATGGGCGATGACATTGGCGCGTTTCCAGGCGGCGAGCGGGCCGCCGGCGGTCAAGACGGCCAAAAGCTTTTGGAGAAACAATCGCCGGTCGAGTGATGTTTTTTCATCGCCGCATTTTCTCAACTGGTGGCGGTCCATCCAGTCCGAAACGATTTCCACGGCACGGCGCACGCTGGCGAATTGTGCGCCGGCCTCTGTCAGGTCCGCGATCAATTCCAGTTCGGGCGGTTGGTCCTCTCGTGCGATTGGCACCAGGCGGCCGGCCTCGTAACCGTATTCGATTAGCGGGTCACCGCTCATTTTTTCGTTTCCTCGTCCGCGTGCGCCAGGATGGTTTTGCCTTCGTCTATGAGGCGAGTCGAGACGCCGGCCAGCTTGGCAATCTGCGTGCGGGTTTCGCGCTGACCGGGAGCTTCCGCACATTTGTTCGGAACCTTGTTTTTTCCGCCGTTAATCTGTTTCTCCCTTGCCTTCTCCCTCAGCAGCGGTTCCAGCTTCAGCGCCAGTTCAATCCGGGATAACGGCGCCAGGTTGCGGCGTCGCGCTCGTTTGGGGTCGGGACCAAATGCACGCTGCCACAATTCCACGGCCAATTTGCGCGACTGCGCGCGGATTTGTGCGGCCGACTGGGGATGATTTCGCAAGGCGGTTTGAAGGTTGGCGGTTTTCATTTTGTCATTCCTCTGGCTTTTTGCAGAATTGATTCAACTGCGGCATCGAGTGCGGCCTGTTCGGCGGCAATGACCGCTTCCGCCACGCCCGCCGCGGCGAGTCGCGTTTTTTGCTGGCCTCCTAATGTTCGCGGCAAGGCTCGCAGTTCGTTCCCCAGCCCCTGCAACGGCTGGCCAAGGAATGATTCCATTTCCTCACGCTTGAAAATCTGGCGGTTCGCAATCGCGTTTTCACGGCAAAGTTTTTCGTTTTGTGCGGCCAGCCGCTGGATTTCCAAGTCCTCTTTGGCGCCGATCATGGCGCAGAAAACCTGCCGGGCCGTCAGATGCTTGAACGGCTCAACCGTCACGCCTGATTTTGTGAGGCGGATTGTGAGCGTTTTTGTTTCAACGCCAATCGCCTTTGACCAGGCGTTCAGCGTTCCGGTGAGTTGGTTTTGTCGTTTCATAATTTGGTGGATTTGGTAAAAATTTCTTGCGCGGTTTTCCTCTGAAATGTCATTGCGACTTTGCTGGCACCTTTCAAAAAAGAGATTCCTTGATCGTTTCCGCCGGTCTGTCGCATGGTCGCATGGTCGAGCATGGTGTTTCCGTCGAAAAACTTCCGCTATACGCGTGTGAGTTTGGACGGAAACACCATGCTCGACCATGCAACCATGTTTCGGTTTTTGTGGTTTCATTGGGGTTTCTTCAAATTTCGGTTGCATGGTCGTTTCGGAGTGGTTCCACCCGGTAACGTCGGGCATGGCCTTTTCCGTCCAGGGCAAAGCGGTAATGCAAGACGGTTCGGCGGTCATAGCGCGCCAGCAAGCGGCCAAGAGCGGATTTCTGTCCCCGGTCAAGGTCGCCGTCATCAATGCCGATGATATTTACAAAAAGCCCGTGCTCCCGTGCCAGGTCAACCAATTCAGAGAACGCAATGGCGACGGGTTTTTCCGCCATAGCTGACACCAGTGTTCGCATGTCCGCGGCGTCTGGGTCCGCGGCGGCGGTGACATTGGCCGTTGCGAGCGGGCAGGCGAAGCCAGCCGATTCTACAATTCCACCGATCATGTTTGCCCAAGACGGGAAAGCGGAGTGGCCGCGCGTCGGCGCTGGCCGGCCTTTGGCATCCCACTCCCTCACCATTGCCCAAAGAGCGGCCAAGATTTTCGGGCGCATTTCCAGCAGCGTCGGCAGGTCCAGCGGGCGGGTGAATTGCCGGTCCTCGGCGCGCTCGGCTTCCAGGTGCAATTCGACAAAGAGACTGCGGCGGCGCATGTCCGGCGAAACGGTCATGCCGTTGCCGGTCACAAAGCACGTCGCCAGATTATCGCCCGTCACGCTTTCGTTGAATCCGAGTTTGCGCCCGCTCCAAACCGGCGCGCTTAAAAATGCTTCAAGCGGTTCGCTCGAAAGCCTGCCTTTGATGTTGTCCAGGAAGATCACGGCCTTGCCTTCCCGCACCGCCGTCAAAATCACTTTCCGCATTTCGTCATCGTCATCGGCTTTTGAGCCGAGAGGCATTATTCCCAGCGTCGGCGTGATGCAGATTTGCGCCAGCAGCGTTTTCCCAGCGCCTTCGGCGTTGGCAACGAAAACGAAACATGGCCGCAACGATTTTTCGGGCAAAATCTGGCTGGCAAAAACGCCAACCGTTGCCGCTACTGCGACAGATTTGCTTCGCTCACCGTCCGCAAAGCAAAATTCGGCCAGTAAATCGTTTATGGTTTCAACGCCGGCGGCCAGCGGCATCTGCAAATCATAATCCTCGGCCGCAATCGTAAGCGTTTGCGTCGGCTCATGGTAGCCGTCCGGCAGCAAGGTCAATTTCCCGCCGGCATCGAAAACCGGCAACCGGACGTGATTCACGCGGCGGACACGGCGCAAGGCGTCGGCAAATTGCGGCGCGGCCAGTGTTCCGCGCGCCTCGTTATCGGTCATGGTGACATTGAACTGGAAACTATTTTCGCCAACGGTCTTGGCGCGATAGCCGATGAAGAATTTTTCCGCCCAGCTGCGGAAGGTTTGCGGCGTCATGGGCTTTAGCTCGCCATCGGCCAGCGTGACAATTTCACCATTCCGCCAGAAAATATCCTCGTCACGCAAGACGTGGACCAGATCGTCCGCAAAATCGGAAAGCAAGCGGTCGGGACCGGGCAGGCGGATTTTCGGGCGAGCGTCGGCAATGGCGCGTTGCAAATCGTCGGCGGCCCGGGCCTGGGGCTTCTCAACCGGCTTGGCCGCTTTCATCGCGGCTTGCAAATCGGCGCTGGTCGCCCCGGCTTTTATCCAGTCGTTTGCATCCTTGTGCGGCGCCGGCGCGGTCACGTTCAAAACCCTGCAACCGGCGTTGGCCACAATGTCCGCAAGCCATTTTTCCCCGGCTTTTTTGCCGGTCTTGGGATCCGGCTCGTCATTCTGGGTGAACGCATAGACAACGGCGTCGGGTGACACTTGGCCGCGGATCAATTCGCCATTGCCCGCGCCGCGAGTGATAAAAACGGCTGCGTCCGGCACGCCCGCGCCATTGTGCCAGCCGGATTTATCCATGACGGCGAAAGCGTCCCATTGGCTTTCAAAGGCCATGACGTAACCCGCCCGGCGCACGTCGCCAAAAACCAGCGGCGCAACCTTTACGCCTTTGGGATAGAAAAACCATTTTTTATCGGCAAGCCGCCAATGGCACGCAATCACCGCGCCGTCACGATGGACCGGGAAGGCCGGTTTCGATTGGTATAGGCCAATCATGCCTTGCTGGTGAAGCCATTTGAAAAACTCCGCTGATATGCCGCGCCAGTCCGCGAGCCGTCGCGCGTGTTCATCCGTGAAGCCAGCAACGCACGCCTGCCAGTCGAAAGCCGGTTTCGATTTTGCGGGCGCGCCGTTGCGAGTGCCGAAAGAAACACTCTTGCCCGCCAGCCTGAAAATTTCCTTCCGGTGTCCGCGGTCGTCAGGATGAACCGCGCAACCGAATTTTCCATCCGGCTTGATTAACAAGTGGTCGCCGGTCTTATCGGAGCCAGCGGCGCGGCACGCCGGGCAAGCCGCGTGAACTGTCCCGTTGTCCAAGCGCCGGACGTTATCGAGGCGCGCCAGGTCGAGTCCTGATTCACGCATCGCGCCCACCCCTTTCCGGCGAACTTTCGCGCAAAAAAAGTCGTGCGCTCTGTGTCAAGCGGCGCCGGCGATGTCGCCCGGCCAGAATGTTTTCAATCAAGCGCCTTCCGCTGCCACTCATGCGGCTGGCGCGCATGAATTTCCGCCGGCTCACTCTGCCCCCCCGCCGGCAAGGATGGTCCGCGGGTGGAAACGGAAAACGCGGTCGTTAATGCGGATCGCGGGGATTTTCTTACGGCGGACGTTGGCCATTAAAACGCGGCGGCTGAGGCCGAGCCAACGGGAAGCTTCTGCCGGTGATAGCAACGCATCGAGGTCAACCGCCGGGCGGTGTCCTGCCTGCTCTTTGTGCTTAGTATGTGCACGCATAGTCACAGTTTGGACTATGGTGCGCTTTTTTATACCACCTTAACGGCGGGGTGGGTTTTTCAAGATGCTGGCGAATTTCTTCTGAAAATAAATTTCTTCGCGGGCTTTCTTCCCTGTGTGAAGTTCAAATTTTTCCAGTCCCCGGCGAATCATCTCTATTTTTTTCAGCTTGGGAAACTGATTTGCAATTTGCTGGATGTAAGCCCATTCGCCGTAACGATCCACGCCCGGCGATTTCATGGACTTCGCCCAAAAAATTTGCATCCATCGCAGTCCGGCGTTAAATGCCAACTGCGTGGCGTGTTCTATAGTGTTGGCGCTCAAAGCGTTTTCAATGGACTGATAAACGAGCAAAGCCTGTTCGCGGTTTGCATCGTGTTCGGATTTTTTAAGAGTCATTGCCCGCGCCTCTTTCAAGACGCGCGCAAGGGAAGCGTTTTTGCACAAGAATTTTGCATATCGTTGGCCGCGCTCCTGTCCGCTGTCAAAACGCGGTGTCAGTTTTGTGCGAAAATCGTGCGCTCTGGATTGTGGGTTTTTCTTTTTCATGGTCGCTTTGCCTTTTGAACAGCTTGCGGTGTCAGCGCCCAAAACTGTTTGCACTCTTGCGGCGTGACGATGTTTTTATATTTCGATTCCAGAATCCTTGCCGAATTGCCGAGCCAGTGCGCGACCAGCGGCGCGTCTTGATGTTGCTGCAATAAGTAGCTGGCGGCGGTGTGTCTCAGGATGTCTTGCACCCATTCAATGCCTGTGGCGTCGCGAAGTGCCCGCCGGTGCCGGCGCAAGGTGGTAGTCTCCGGGGTGATAGGATCATCCGGTTTCCCCTGTCGGCACGTTTTGAGCCACGCACAAGCGGTTAGGTTCAACGGGACCGTGCGACGGCGGCGGACTTTGGACGCGGCGGCGTCAACCCTGACGCGCTTTTGCTTTAGGTCCACGTCAGACCATTTGAGCTTTTCGACTTCCTCCGGGCGGATGCCGGTGAACATGCCGAGCGTGAGCCATGCGACCAGCCGGCGGTGAGATTTCCGGCACTCGCGCAAAAGTTGCTTCGCCTGTTCAACCGTGAGAATGGCGGGGATTTTTTCGTCCAGCTTGGGCGGCGTGATTTTCAGGCAGATGTTTTCTTTCACATAGCCCCGGCGCCAGCAAACATCGAACATCGCCGAAAGCCTGCCGAGATTGCTCTTGCGCGTGCTTAATGCCTCACCGCGGAGATCAAACCACTGTTCAACGTCGGCAACTGTCACGCGGTCAATGAACATTTCCTGACGGCCGGCGGCGAATTTCCCAAGGTAGTTCTCCAACTCGCCAACGTAGCGTTCGCGGAGATTTTCGGCGGTCTTGGCCAGAATGGTTTCCTCAACGGCCTGTTTCAGCGTCCGGCGCTGCGCCGGGGCGGCGTCAAGTTTGCCGGTCTTGTATGCCTCCCACACTTGCCGGAGTGTGACGTTTTCCCGCTTGGCGTCGGCAAAGACCAGCATCAAGTCGTTGCGTTCCTCTGGCGTCAGTTCCAGCCAGGACTTGCCGGCGTGCTTGTGTTGCTGCTTCAGTTCATCGCCGGCGGCTTCCGCTTCCGCCTTTGAAAGAAACCACTTGCGGATGCGTTTTGCGCCTTCGTAGCGGTCGAGCACCCATTCAATGCGGTTGCGTCCATTTTTCCGCCGGTCGAGCTTTCGGACTTTCATGTCCCTATGGTGCCCGATGGTGCCCGGTTGTGTCAAGTTTAAGTGTGTATCAAGTCAACCCAAGCAAGTAGCAAGTGCGCCAGTCTGGAAACGTCAAAAACGCAATCCAGCATTGCAAATAAAGGGTTTCGTCAATACTGGCGCGGGCTTTTAGGATGGTGGAGCCGAGGGGGCTCGAACCCCTGACCCCCACAATGCCATTGTGGTGCTCTACCAACTGAGCTACGACCCCATCCGGGATGACCGCAATCTAAAGTTCCGGCGGCGCTTGTCAAAGCTTTTCCGGCTGAACTACGCTGGAAATGGCTGGAGGAGGCTGAAGGAGGCCGAAAATGTGATTGAAGCGGCCGGCCAAATGTGGCTAGCGTCGCGCGTGACTCAAACGAAGCCTTCGCTGCGCCTGGCCTTCCTGACGCACGAACCGTTCTATCCGCCCTCCGGCGGCGGCTCGGCCGAGGCGGTCTATCTCGTCGAAGAAATGGTCCGGCGCGGCCATGAAGTCCACGTGTTCTGCCCACAAATCACCGATGCGGAACATGTCAGTAAGCAATTTGGCATTCGCTTGCATCTGTTCAATCGGTGGCCGATGGGCCGGTACGCCCGGCTAAGGAATTTCAAGTATCTTGCGTATCCATTCTTCCTGGAGCGGATGGTGGCGGAGGCTGCGCGCACCACAAAATTTGATGTGCTCGTTTCCCAGCACGCCATCTCAGCGGTGGCGGCGGGCGGACTGAAACGAAAGCTCGGCGTGCCGGTGGTGATGAATTTTCCCGACCTGCTCACCGGTTTCATGGAAACGTGGCCGTCGCACGCGGCTCCCCGATTTTTGGTGAGCGCGCTTATCCGCTACGAATTGTCACTGCCGGCGCGGCGCGGCGTGGACGGGGTATTGGCGATTTCCGATCATCTGGCCGGCCTCTTTGCCGCGCACGGTTATCCGCGCGAAAACATCCTGCCCATTTATTACGGTTTCGCGGCGGAACACTTTCCGTTGCGCACGCAACTTCCCGAGGCGGGCAAACCGCCGGTGGTGGTCATGCACGGTTCGCTGGATTTCCATCATTTGGGCGACATTGCCTTTCATGCGATGCAGCACGTCACCCAGGTGCGGCCAGGCGTGGTCTTCCGGTTTGTGGGCCAGCGCACGGGCGCGCTGGAGACGTTTTTGCGGCGGGCGGAGACGATAGCGAATTTCCGATTCGAAAGCACCGGCTTTGTGCCGTATGCCGAGGTGGGCAAGCATCTGGCCGACGCCAGCGTGGGCATGGTGCCCTACGAGGAATCCATCGGCACGCATTGCGCTTTCGTGGCCAAGGTGGTCGAATACGTGGCGAGCGGGGTGCCGACCGTTTGCACGCCCCTGAAAAGCATCCAGGGCTATTTCGGCCAGGATCCCATGGTGCGCTTTTCGAGATTCGACGGAGCGGATTTGGGCGAAAGAATTCTGAGTTGGCTCGATGAACGGCCATTGAACTGGCAGGTGGGCGCCGCCAAATCCGCGGCGCGAGTTCGAGCGGAACTGGATTGGGGACCGCTGTGTCGCAAGGCGGTGGACTTTATTGAAATGAAAAGTGCGGAGTGCGGAGTGGGGAGCGCGGAGAAGAAAACAGCGAACCAGCCTTCGCTCAGAAGCTACGGCTCGGCAGGCATCGAGCGCTGAACATGGAACGTGGAATGGAGGAGTTGAGGATCCGCCTTCGCTCTGAAGCTCCGGCGCGGCAGGCGCGCAGGAGGACAGCAACTGCGGTGAGGTTATGCAAAAGACGCGGTGGGAGAAATGCGTGAAGGAGGCGGCAGACCCGCCGCGCGCGAAACGCTCGCTCGAAGCCTTGGCGGCGACGAGCGCCCGGCCGCAGTTGAAGAGGTTCGCCGGCGAGCAAATGCGGGTGATTACGGCGTTGTTCAGCGGCTCAAAGGCGTTGGGTGAGTTGCTCGTGGCCCATCCGGACTGGCTCCCCTTGCTGGAATGGGAGCGGCTGAAATTCCCGCGGCGGGCGCAGGGGTTTCAGCGGGAAGTGTCAGGCTGGCTGAAGCCGAAGCTCGCGGCGCACGATTACAGCGGCGCGCTGGAGGAAATGCGCCGGTTCAAGCTGCGCGAAATGCTGCGCATCGGGGCACGCGATCTGGCGCGGCTGGGGGACATGGCGCAAATTACGCGCGAACTTTCGGACGTGGCGGATGTCTGCCTCGATGCGGTGTGGCAGATTTGCCTGGGACAATTGACGGAGAAGGCCGGCCAGCCGTATCACCAGAATGCCGATGGCCGCTGGGAACCGACGCGGGGGTGCGTGCTAGGCCTGGGCAAACTCGGGGGACAGGACTTGAATTACAGTTCGGACGTGGACCTGATGTTTGTCTATGGCGAGGAGGGCCGCGTCTTCCGTGAGGCGCCGGTCGGCGGCGAGCCGCCGCGTTCGTTGCTCAACAACCATCAGTTTTTTAACAAGGTGGCGGGAGCGTTTGCCGCCGAGGTGGGACGGGTCACGGAAAACGGCTTCCTGTATCGCGTTGATCTTCGGTTGCGGCCGGAAGGCGAAAGCGGTCCCTTGGCGCGTTCGCTGGAGAGTTACGAAAACTATTACGCGCAATGGGGCCAGACGTGGGAGCGCATGATGCTGATCAAGGCACGGGGCGTGGCGGGCGACGAAGGCCTGGCCGCCGAGTTCCTGGAAACCATCCAGACGTTCCGCTATCCGCCGTTGTTGAGCGCCGACGTGCTGCACGACGTGGCCGCGGTCAAGGACCGGCTGGAGCGGGAAATCGTCGGCGAGAAAAATCTGGAGCGCAACGTGAAGCTGGGCCGGGGCGGCATCCGCGAGATTGAGTTCGTGGTGCAGTCGCTGCAGATCCTGCACGCGGGGCGCGAGCCGTTTTTGCAAACCGCGCAAACGCCGGCCGGTCTGGCCAAGCTCGCCCAATATGGATTGCTCACCAGAGAAGAAGCTGCCGAACTGGATGCTGCCTATCGCTTTCTCCGGGACGTGGAGCACCGTTTGCAAATGGAGGAGAACCAGCAGATCCACACGATTCCGGATGATGCGGCGGCGCGGCTGCGACTGGCGCGGCTGATGGGTCTCAATTCAGCGGAGCAATTTGACGCTGAACGGCAGCGGCATTCGGACAACGTGCGGCGGGTTTATGACCGGCTCTTAAAAACCGAGCTGCCCAAGCCGACGGGCGCGGCGTTGCCGGAAGAATTCGATGGCGCGCGCGCGGAATGGATCAGCCTGCTGGGGAGGCATTCCTTCCGCGAGCCGGAAGCGGCGCTCCCCCGGTTGAAAGAATTTGCGGAAGGCCCCGGCTACGTTCACGTGTCTCCCCGCACGACGGATTTGGCCCGCCAATTGATCGTGAAATTTCTGGCGCACTGCCCACATGACGAAAAACGGGGAGAGCGCCCGCCCCGGGCGCAGTTTTCCGCGCCCTCGCGGAAAACATCCGCTGCACCGGAGAACTCCAAGTATTCCGACGGCCTCCCCCCACCAAAGGCTGGATACGAGGGCGTATCCAGCAGCGCCCGTGGCGGGCGCGCTCCCCAACACTCCACCCTCTCCGACCCCGACCGGGTTTTGACGCGGCTGGACAGTTTCATTGAGGCTTATGGCAGCCGCACCGCGCTGATGGAGATGTGGAATAGCAATCCGGCGTCGTTTGAATTGTTGCTGTGGCTGTTTGACCGTTCCGAATTTCTCGCCGAAACCGCCATTCGCACGCCGGACATGGTGGAGGATTTGGTGAATGGCGGCCGGCTGGGCCAGCAGAAAACCGCGCCGCAAATTCTGGAGGATTTACGCCATGGCCTGGGCGATGAGGACCAGTTCCTGTGGTTGCGCCGTTATCATGAAGTGGAATTGATGCGGCTGGGCCTGCGCGACATCCTGGGCCTCGCCGATTTCGAGCAAAACCTGATGGAGCTTTCCGCACTCGCGGACGCGTGCCTGCAATATGCCGTTGAAGTGGTCATGCGCAAAAACCAGCTTCGCCTGCCGCCCTTTGCCGTCATCGGGCTGGGCAAGCTCGCCGGTTGCGAAATTGATTATGGTTCCGACCTCGACGTGGTGTTCGTGGCAAATGCGAAGGCGATGGAATTGGAAAAGCTCCAACGGCTGGCGGTGGAAGTCATGGAATTGCTGTCGCGCCAGACTGCCGCGGGCACGGTGTTTCAAGTGGACGCGCGCCTGCGTCCGGACGGCGAGAAAGGGCTGCTCGTCAATACCCTGGCAGCTTACGCGGAATACTATCGGAAGCGGGCGCAGCTTTGGGAGATTCAGGCGCTCACGCGAACGCGGCCGGTGGCGGGCGACGTGAAACTGGGCAAAGAGTTCCAAAAACTCGCGGCGGCGCTGACGGATTTTAGATCGAACGCCCAAACTGCCGATTGGAAGAAGGAAATCCATCGGATGCGGATGCGCATTGAAAGCGAGCGGACACCGCGTGGCCAGGACGAGTTGGCCATCAAAACGGGCAGGGGCGGTCTCATGGACGCGGAGTTTATCGCGCAAGTGCTCTGCCTGGAGCATGGCTGGCAGGAGGCCAATACCTTGCGCGCGCTCGAACGCGGTCGTGCCGCCGATGTCTTGCCGGATGCCGGCAAGCTGATTGAGAGTTACCAGCGACTGCGGCGGGTTGAAGGCATTCTGCGCCGTTGGAGTTACGCGGGCGAAACGGTGTTGCCGGACGACGCGCCCGCATATTATCGCGTTTCGGTGCGTTGCGGCTTTGCCCGAGCCGGGGAATTTAGCAAGGCGCTGGCCCAATGGCGGCGGGCGATTCGAGAGATTTACCTCAAAGTCTTTCAAGTCCAGAAAGAAGTGGTCCGGCGGCAAAAGCGCGGTGGGAAAGAGTGGTAGCACCCCCTCTGGCGGGTCCAATTCGGCGTCCCGCCGAATTGCTGCGGCATTCGCACGTTGGCCGGCTGTTTCTTAGAAAAAAAGTGGGCGGCCGGTGTCGGTATCCGGTTTCGGGCGGGACGCTCGAAACGGCCCGCGAGACGCGGACGCTACCATATTTCTCCGTTTCAGCTCAAACCTTTCGGCGTTGCCGTGCGACTTCGTAGAGAAACACCGCGGCCGCGGCGCCGACGTTCAGTGAATCCACCGTTGGCGGCATGGGAATGGTGACGGCTTCATCGCACGCCTCCAAAACCATCGGCGACAGGCCGGTGCCTTCACTGCCGAAGACGAGGCAGCAGTCACCGGAAAATTCCGCTTGCGACAAAACGCGCTGGTCCACGTGTGGATGGGCCGCCACGCACCGAACGCCGCGATCGCGCAGGGCGCGTAGGCAGTCCGGGAGCGTCATGGGCGTTACGTGCGGCTTGGTGGCGAACCGGTGGCGTTGGCCGAGCTTGGCCAGTTCAATGACCGGCAATTGCAAAATCGTACCCATGGAATTGCGGACGGCGCGCCGGAGGAACGGGCTGCTGGAAGTTTCGCCCACGATCAGCGCCTGCACGCCAAACGCGACGCAATTTCGCACCAACGCGCCCAGGTTCTCCGCGTTTGCCAACCCGTCCAAGGCGACGAGCAGAAGGGGCTTGGGGTTCTTCGACAACACGTCGTCCAGCGAGACAGGTGGTGGAATTATTCCGACCGCCAGCACGCCTTGGAACATGGAAAAGCCAGTCAACGATTCCAGCAGGCTCTTTTCCGCCAGATAAACCGTGACGGGTTCCGTCCGCGCTTCGAGCAGGGGGCGGAAATCGTCGAGCCATTTTTCCGGAAGGACCACGGAAACGACGGTGAAGCGGCTTTCGAGCAGGCGGCGCACGACCTTGACGCCCTCGGCCACGAAGATGCCCTGGCGTTCATGCTCCAGCGGGCGCCGCATGGTGGCGTAAGGCTGGAGGCCGGGCGCGTCGAACGAGGAGATTATCTGAACGTTCAATTCACGCATGCCGCTTGGTGTTCACGCGGTACGGCAGGCTGTCCTCCTTGACGTGAAAACCGATTTCCTTCCTAGGAGGGTCGGGCGGAGTCATCAATTGCTGAATTGCCTCAAACAAGCTGCGGATGCTCTCATCGTGATTTTGGATTTTGCGTTCAAGTTCGACGAGTTGGTGAGCAAGTTCCTTGTGCAAAGCCAAAGTCTCGCGCAATCGGACGAACGCGCGCATGATGGCGACGTTAACATGGACGGCCCGGGGGCTGCGCAGCACCCCCGAAAGCATGGCAACGCCTTCCTGAGTAAAAACGTATGGTAAGTACTTGATATTCAGCCCCCTCTTCAAGCTTCCAAATTGGAATCTTGAAGCTTCCGCTTCATCCGATGTGAGCTGAAACATGAAGTCAGGCGGAAAACGATCGAGATTGCGCCGGACTGCTTTGTTCAGGTTGCCGGTGGTTACGCCATACATCACCGCCAAGTCGCGGTCCAGAATCACACGTTGTCCGCGAATCAACAGTATGGCGTGTTCGATTTGCGGTGGTCTGATTAACTCCGCTTTATAGGCCATGATGAAGCGAGCATAGGCCCGTTTGATTTTACGGGCAAGGAGAAGAACCGCGCTGTCACATTTCCAAGGTCGGGCACGGAACATTCTGCGCGGCGACCTGGAGTTGCACGTGCGTGGCGCCGATGTGATGAAGCTGTTCAGCCATGACGTAATGGGCCAATTCGGGACGGTTGCATTCGCGGCTCAGGTGGGCAAGATAAAGGTGGCGCAGTTCGGCGGACATGATTTGCGCGACAGCTTCGGCGGCGGCTTCATTCGAAAGATGACCGTGGCGGCCGAGGATGCGCTGCTTGAGGCTCCAGGGACGACGCGGGCAATCCTGCAACATCTTCACATCATGGTTGGATTCCAGCACCAGCACATTCGCCCGCCGGACGCGCTCGACGACCAGTTTCGTCACGTGGCCAAGGTCGGTGACAAAGCCAATGTTGCCCGCCGCCGTGTGCAGGAAAAACCCCACCGGGTCCTGGGCGTCGTGCGGGATGGAAAAGGTGTCCACGACCACGTCGGCAATTTCAAAACTGGCGCCGGTGTCGAAGAGGCGGCAATCGAACCGGGCATCGAGCAGGCTTTCCATTTCCTCCTTGGTGGCGCGGTTGCAAAAGACCGGGATGTGGAGCTTTTGCGCGATGCCCGCCAGGCCGGCGATGTGGTCGCTGTGCTCGTGGGTGATCAGGATGGCGGTGAGGTTCTCCGGCACGCGGCCGATGGTTTGGAGCCGTTTGCGGATCTGGCGCGGGCTGAACCCGGCGTCCACCAGAATCCGGGCCTCAGCGGTTTCGACGCAGGCGCAATTGCCGGCCGAGCCGCTGCCCAAAATCGCAAGTCTCACAGCCACAGGCGGACGTTAGTGCCGGGAAGCCGCGCGGGCAATTTATTTCCAGGGCAAATTTGGGTAGCGGGCTACTTTGCAAAATGTTTGGAGTTCCACCTTCAGGCCGACCGCGTAAACGCGGAACTCCAAACCAAAACAGTGCACTACTTAAAGTTGACTTGCCGCGTTTGCCGCATAGATTCTCTATTGTCCGGGTGATTTTGGCTAATAAATGGAATGCGAACTGCTCGCTTTCGATCGCGCGAGTGATGGAGAATAACGCATTTCGAAGCATGTCGAGGGCTCTATACGTCTCAGCCGCCGTGGGTGCCGTGTTGTGTTTCAACGCGGTTTCCTATGGCCAAACTGCGGGTAGAACTCTTCCCGGTCACGTGCCGGCGGCGGTGGCGCGGTTGCACCTGCAACCAGTGGGCAACCTGCCGAGCAGCCAGCGGTTGAACTTGGTCATCGGCCTGCCGCTGCGTAATTCGCAGGCGCTGGACCAGTTTTTGGAGCAACTTTACGACCCGGCCAGCACAATTTTCCACCAGTACCTGACGCCGGAGCAGTTCACGGAACGGTTTGGTCCCACCGAAGAGGATTACCAGGCGGTAATCGCCTTCGCGCAAAGGAATCATCTGACCATCACGGCTACCAGCGCCAACCGGCTGGTGTTGAACGTGAGCGGGTCGGTGGCCGACATCCAGCAGGCGTTCCACGTGACGATGCGCTCCTACCGGCATCCCACCGAGAATCGCGAATTTTACGCACCGGACGTCGAGCCGACGGTTGATCCGGCGTTGCCGGTGGCCGACGTGAGCGGGCTTAACAACTACGAGTTGCCACATCCGAAGAATCTGCTGGTGCGGCCGCTAAACAAAACGGGCAACGTGTCGCCCAAGTCGGGCTCGGGCCCAAGCGGCACTTACATGGGCAATGATTTTCGGGCTGCCTACGCGCCGGGGGTGTCACTGACCGGTTCCGGGCAGATGCTTGGGTTGTTGGAGTTCGACGGCTATTACTCCAACGACATCGCCAGCTACGAAAGCCAGGCGGGCCTGACGAATGTTCCGTTGCAAAACACCCTGCTGAACAACGTGAGTGGGGTCCCCGGTTACAGCGGCATTTCCGGTGCGGTGGACGAAGTGTCGCTGGACATTGAGATGGCCATTTCCATGGCGCCCGGATTGGCCAAGGTCGTCGTTTTCGAAGGGGGCGAACCCATTACTGTCCTGAACGCCATGGTCGCCAGCAACGGCGTAAAAAGTCTGAGCAGTTCGTGGGGATGGGGCGGCGGCCCAAGCACCACCATGGATAGCATCTTCCAGGAGATGGCGGCCCAGGGACAATCGTTTTTCAACGCCGCCGGTGACGACGACGCGTTCACCATCGGAGCCAATTCGGCCAACGGGGTGGACAATCCTTCATTGGACAATGCCCCGTCGAGCAGCCCTTACATCATGCAGGTTGGCGGCACGACGTTGACGACGACGGGTCCGGGTGGGGCGTGGTCTTCGGAAACGGTCTGGAACTGGGGCGGCGGCACGGGCACGTCCGGCGGCGTGAGCAGCTACTATACAATCCCCACGTGGCAGACCAACGTCAGCATGGCCAACAACGGTGGTTCGACGGTTTATCGAAACATTCCGGACGTGGCTCTGACCGCCGACAACGTCTATGTGATATACGATAACGGTTCGAGCGGCGATTTTGGCGGTACGAGCTGCGCGGCGCCGCTGTGGGCGGCGTTCACAGCTTTGGCGAATCAACAAGCGGCGTTGTCTGGCAAACCATCCGTCGGTTTCATCAATCCGGCGGTTTATGCGATTGGCGCGAGCGCCGGCTACAGCACCGATTTTCACGACATTACGACGGGCAATAACACCTGGAGTGACAGCCCGGCTAATTATTACGCGGTGGCCGGTTACGATCTGTGCACCGGCTGGGGCACGCCGAACGGACAAAATTTGATAAATGCCTTCGCTCCATCGGGCGCCTTGGGGATCACACCCTTGAGCGGATTTGCGGCCAGCGGCCAGATCGGCGGGCCTTTCAGCGGCGGCACTGAAACGTTCACGCTCACCAATTCCAGCGGCACCTCGTTGACTTGGAGCCTGATCAACCCGGCGGCGTGGCTCAGTTTTTCAGCCACGGGCGGAGTGCTCGCCGGAGGCGGGCAGGCGAACGTTACGGCCAGCTTGAATTCTGCCGCCGACAGCCTGGCGGTCGGCAATTACTCCGCCAACGTCTGGTTCACCAATCAAACCAGTGGTGTGGCGCAACCGTGCCAATTTACGTTGCAAGTGCTGCCGCCGCTGACTGTGCTGCCCGCCGGTGGATTCGCCTCGAGCGGTTTGGCCGGCGGACCGTTTAGTCCAACTTCGCAAAATTTTGTGGTGACCAATACCAGTTCGAGTCTGGTGAATTGGAGCGTCATCAATAACTCTTTGTGGCTGAATGTCTCACCCGGCGGCGGCACATTGTCGGCGGACGGACAAGCCCCGCTCACCGCCACGCTCACTTCAGCCGCCAACACGTTAAGCGCCGGAACTTACCCGGCCAATGTGATGATCACCAACCAGAGCGGCGCCTCGGTCGCGCTGCCCTTTACCCTGCAAGTGCTGCCCTTGATTCAAAACGGCAGCTTTGGCACCGGTGATTTCAGCGGCTGGACCTTGAATGGGGACACCGTCGTCAATAACGAACTCATCAATTTTGTCACCAATTACCTTGCCTACAATATCGGCACTCGTCATCACCCCACCAATATCGTCATCACTCCCTATCCGGCCAGTTATTTCGCGGCTTTGGGTGAGTCGAACCAGCAGGCTTACCTCTCGCAGAATGTGCCCACGTACCCCGGCCAGCCTTATCTGCTGTCGTTGTGGATGGACAGTCCCGACGGCGAAACGCCAAACGAGTTCAGCGTGTCCTGGAATGGCGGCACGCTGTTCGATCGGGCCAACCTGCCGGAACTCGGCTGGACCAATCTGCAATTCCTGGTCACCGCCACCAGCAGCAGCACCGTTCTGCAAATCGGAGCGCGCGACGATTTTTCCTATCTGGAGCTCGACGGCGTGAGCCTCATGCCCATCGCGGCGGCGGGGCTCCGCGTGACGGCATTGCCAACGGCCAACAACAGCTTCCAATTTTCCTGGAACACGACGACCGGCCTGGTTTATCAGTTACAATACACGACCAACTTGCTGGCAACGAATTGGCTCATTCTCGGCAAGCCCATCACCGCCAACGGCAGCCCGTTGACCGTGACTGTCACCAATACCCCAGGCTCCCCCCCGCAGCAGTTCTACCGGTACGAAATTCTGTATTGATTTTCCGCACGCAGCACCGCGCTTCGCCGGTTGGTAGGGTCCTGATTTGCGGCGGAACGCAGGCTTCAGCCCGTTGGCACGAAATGCTTTGGCCGATGAAGCGGCATAAATGCCGCGCTCCTGAATCCAGGACCCCACCCGCTGTTTCTTGCTCCTGCCCGCCGATGGGATAGGATGCCCCCGTGCATGATTTGACGGAGCACGTCGAACAATCCATCCAGCGGCGGCGGCTGCTCAAGCGCGGCGTGAATTTGATCGTCGGCGTTTCCGGCGGGTTGGATTCGATGGGCTTGCTGCACGCACTCCGCGCGCTGGCCGGGACGTGGTGCTGGAAACTCATGGTCGCCCATTTCAACCACCAACTCCGCGGTCGCAGCAGCGACGCCGATGAACGGCTCGTCCGGCGGACGGCGGCCCGATTGAAATTGCCGTTCGTGGTGGAGCGCGCGGACGTGAGGCGCTTCGCCGCGCAATCCCAGCTTTCCCTGGAAATGGCCGCGCGAAAGTTGCGCCATCAATTTTTTGTCCGGGCCGCTCGGTCGCATGGCATCCGGACCGTGGCATTGGCGCATCATGCCGACGACCAGGTGGAACTGTTTTTCCTGCGCCTGTTGCGCGGGACGGGCGGGGAAGGACTGGCTGGGATGAAATGGCGCTCGCCATCGCCCGTGGACACGGCCATCACGCTGGTCCGCCCATTGCTCGACGTGAGCAAGGCGGATTTGTGTCAGTTTGTCCGGGAAAGCGGGATTCGCTTTCGCGATGACGCCACCAATTTTTCAATGGACGCGCCGCGCAACCGCATTCGGAACGAACTGTTGCCGCTATTGCGAGAGAACTATCAGCCTGCGCTGACAAACACGATTTTGCGACTGATGGAGATCGTGGGCGCGGAATCCGATTTTGTGGGCGATGCCGCGGGTGAGTTTTGCCGGAAATATGTCAAGCAGGCTGGAAATGACATCGGACGGCAATCTTTTCGCGGTTCGGAGTTCCGCCTTCAGGCGGCTGGCGCGACCGTGCCGCGTAAAGGCGGAACTCCAAAGGAATTTGTGCACCTGGCCGTGGCCGTGCAACGGCGGGTCCTGCAATGGCAATTGGCCCGGCTCGGTGTGCCGGCGGATTTCAAGCTGATTGAGAACCTCCGCAACCGGCCCGGACGCCCTGTCAGTGTGAATTCCACGTTGAACGTTTTGCGGGAACAAGATGGAACGGTGCGATTGGAGGCCCGGCGAAGCCACGAATTCAATCCGACCGAACTGGCTGTGTCTTTGAGCAGCGGACCGGGAAAAATAGAGTTCGACGACGTCCGCCTCCGTTGGAGTTTTCAAAGCACAAGCAGGGTGGGGCGAGCGTCCCCGCGAGCCGGTGCGCAGGTGCAACGGGAATTTTTTGACGCCGACCGGGTAGGCGCGAACATAACCTTGCGTCATTGGCGGGCCGGCGACCGCTTCCGGCCCATCGGCAGCCCGACGGCGCTGAAGTTGCAGGATTGGTATGTGAACCAGAAAATTCCGGCGGCCCGACGGCGTGAGTTGACGATTGCCGTCGCCGGGAACGGAGAAATTTTCTGGATTGAAGGTTTGCGCATCGGTGAGAACTTCAAGCTGACGCCGAAGACGCGGCGCAAGCTGGTGTGGCAGTGGAGGTGATTCGCGGCCGGCTCTGCACGCTTTGACTCGAAAATGTTAAACTGTTATAAACGGGAGATGAGTCCGACCAACCTTCGCATACGGCGGGCCACGATGGATGATTTGGCCGCACTCAGGGCGTTGTGGGCGAGCATGCGGTTCCCGGCCGACCGGCTCGAAAAGCGCCTCACCGACTTCCAACTGGTTGAATCCGCGTCCGGCGAGTTTCTCGGCGCCATCGGCCTCCAGATTCTGGGCGCCCATGCCCTGCTGCACAGCGAGGGTTACACGGATTTCTCGGTGGCCGACGAGGCGCGACAATTGTTCTGGGAGCGCGTTCAGACGATTGCCGCTCATCACGGCGTGTTCCGTCTCTGGACCCAGGAGGACTCGCCGTTTTGGAGCCGATGGGGTTTCCAGCCGCCCACCGATGAAATCCTCGCGCGCCTGCCGGCAGAGTGGAAAGCGTCGGAAGGAAAGTGGTTCACCATTCAACTCAAGGACGAGGAGGTAATGACCGTGCTCGAAAAGGAGCTGGCGGTCTTCCGGCAGTCCGAGAAGGCGCACGCCGAGCAAGTAATGGGTCGAGCGCGGACGCTTCGCACGCTCATCACGGTGGCTGGCTTTGGGATCGCGCTGCTATCGTTCTGCGTCGCGA
Source organism: Verrucomicrobiota bacterium (assembly GCA_049523455.1). Lineage (GTDB taxonomy): Bacteria > Verrucomicrobiota > Verrucomicrobiia > Limisphaerales > UBA11358 > UBA11358. The sequence continues at coordinate 28,759 of JBEKMW010000019.1, forward strand.
TCTATCTGCTCGTGCACCGGGGCTTTGCGGAGCCGCGGCATTGACGGGAGGTGGAATTCGTCCGCATGGTACGAGCTCCGTACCATCGGCCCGCTGGCGACATGAAGGAAACCCATCGCCCGCGCGGCAAGTCCATAAGCGTCGAAAACCTGGGGCGCGATGAATTTTACCACGGGCAGATGTTTCAAGGTGGGCTGCAGATACTGCCCCAGCGTAAGCAGGTCGCAATGGGCCCGACGCAAATCCTCCAGCGCCACCATCAGTTCCTCTTCCGATTCGCCCAAGCCGAGCATGAGACCGGATTTGGTGTAAACCCTGGGGCGGCGGTGGGCCTTGACTTTCTGCAAGACGGCGAGGGAACGGTCGTAGGTAGCACGTGAGCGCACCACCGGGGTAAGCCGCCGGACGGTTTCGAGATTGTGATTGAAGATGTGTGGTTCGGCCGCCAGCACGGCCGCGATGGATTCGTCACGGCAGTTGAAGTCGGATACGAGCACTTCAATCACCGTGCTGGGGTTCAATTCGCGCACGGCGGCAATGGTTTTGGCAAAATGGGCCGCGCCGCCGTCCGCGAGGTCGTCGCGCGCAACGGCAGTGATGACGATGTGGCGCAACCTCAGCCGGCGGGTGGCTTCGGCCACGCGCCGGGGCTCGTCGGCGTCGAGGGCGAACGGTTTGGCGGTGGTGACAGCGCAAAAGCCGCAGGCGCGGGTGCAACGATCGCCTGCGATCATGAAGGTAGCCGTGCCTTTGCTCCAGCATTCCCAATGATTTGGGCATTTGGCGCTTTCGCAAACGGTGTGCAGCCGGAATTCGTCCAGCAGACTGCGCGTCTGCGCAAAAGCATCACTCGTGGGCAACTGCGTGTGCAACCATTCCGGCAACCGCGGGCGTATCTTTGTGTCTGCAACGATCATCACCCAATCCTAGCCAATGACCGGCGGAAAAGCGATGGAAACGTGACGGAGAGGCGTGGATCGTGATGCGTGAACGATGAAGCGCCTATGGGGCTGCGGTCAGTTCGATTACGGCACTGTCGAACTCCTTTTGGCACGGAGGCACCAGGCCGTCACGCATCAGCGCCCCGCCGTCCATGGTCTGGCCGTCCGCGGGAAGCAGGGATTTTTGGCCCGCTGCCAGGTTGAGTTCGCGAATGAGGTAATTTCGCCGCGGGTCCAAACCATCGGGCTTTACCGCCGTGGCCGGGCCGGACTCCAGTTGATATACAAAGAGCACCGCATGGGAACGGTCGTCGGTGACGTAATCAAGCGCCGCGCGCGAATGGTCATAAGGCGATTCGAGCCGATACAAGTCGCCCTGCTCGACCACGTCGCGAATTTCGCTTTTGTAGAGCGCGATGGAGTCGGCGAGTTGCCGCACTTCGGCCGGCGACAGCTTGCGCACGTCCATGTCCACGCCCAAGGCGCCGCTCATCGCCACGTCCATGGCAAATTTGAGCGGGCGCTGACCCATTTTCGTGACGTGTGCGGCGAGCGTTTCCGCGGGAAAGAAATGGCTGTAGCCCCATTGGATTTTCACGCGGTGGAGCGGGTCCGTGTTATCGCTGGGCCAGAATTCGTGGAAATATTTCAAGGCGCCGTAATCCGCGCGTCCGCCCCCACCCGAGCACGCCATCGCCATCACCCCCGGAAACGTCTTGGCCATGTTGCTCATCACGCCGTAGAGCGCGAAGTTGTATCTGATGAGCAGTTCCGACTGTTCGTCCGGGGGCAAATAGGTCGAGCCCGGCTGCGTCACGAAGCGATTGGCGTCCCATTTGACGAAGTTCACACCGGGAGTGGAGAGGGTCTGGGCGACGGTGTGCCAGACAAAATCGCGCACTGCGGGCCGGCTCAAATCCAAATCGAGTTGGGTGCGGCCGAGTTGCAGATCGCGGTAGGGCTGGCGAATCGCCCAGTCGGGGTGCTTTTCAAACAGATCGCTGCCCGGGTTGACCATTTCCGGCTCAATCCAGATGCCGAAATTGACGCCACGCCGGTTGGCCTCGCGGGCGAGATACGCAAGCCCGTGCGGCAGTTTGTTGGTGTTCACTTGCCAGTCACCGAGGCCGGCCCGGTCATCATTGCGCGGATGCGCATTGCCGAACCAGCCGTCGTCCAGCAGGAAGGTGTCCACGCCAATGGCCTTGGCGCCATCGAAGAGGGCGACAATGGTTTTTTCGTCAAAATCAAAGCCGGTGGCCTCCCAGTTGTTAAGCAGGACGGGGCGTGGCCGGTTGCCATCCCGAATGCCGTATCGCCGCGCCCATCGGTGGAAGTTGCGGCTGACCTGTCCTTTGCCCTGGCCGCTCCACGTCCATAACATTCCCGGCGTGGTGAAGGTCTCGCCGCGTTTGAGGCGGTATTGCTCGACGAACGGATTGATGCCGCAGAGCGCGCGCAGCCGGTTCTTCCAGTCCAGCTCAAACGCCATTTGAAAGCTGCCGGACCATTCGAGCGAGCCGCCCAGGGTTTCGCCGCGGGTTTCGTCGGCTGGGCCGTTGAGCGACAATATGAACGACGGGAGGCGAAACCGGCTGGCGCGCACGCCGATTTTCGAATCGAGAACTTTTATGCCCGGGCCGAGCTTTTCCTCGTCCATGGTTGCTTCGCTCTGGTATTCACCGCAAAATTGCGTGAGCCAGTAGCTGTCGGCTGCAAACAGCGGTGCGGACGACGCGAAATGCGCCAGCGTCACCGCGCCCTTTTCTCCGTTACGGACTTCGGTACATTCCTCAATGACGTCTTCGGCACGAAACGTTTTGAAGCAAAGCGTGACAAAGAACGGGTAGGCCGGGTCTTTCAGCTCGATACGCGTGAGTGAGACATTGGAATCCAGCGCGGTGGTGTGGTGCCCCACATAAATCAAATCGGTCGAGGTGTTGCCGTCGGCGTGGACGGTTTGTAACGCGGGTTCCAAAATGGAGCCGTTGCCGTAAGGCAGATAAAATTCAGTCTCGCGCGCGAGCACGCTGGTGGGAGCGATTTCCGGAGCAAGGGCGCCGTAATGGATTTGATAAAGCCGCCGGTCCGCGCCGACGCGTAAGTCCAACTCGGATCGGGCGGTGGCGATTTGGATGCCCGCGCCATCGGCGGTCGTCGTCTGGAAATCGGCAGCGCGCAAAGTGTTGATCTGTGCAAGGAGGAACACCAGCGGCAAGATCGCCGCGATGTGGTATATTTCAATGAGGCCGAAATGCATTTTATTTCGGTTGAAGGAGGCCAGAGAGCGGAGTGCGCTTTTCATTGGACGCAGTCCAGCAGATTTGTGTTGCCTTGGCAAAGAGCAAAAGTGCCGGAACTGCCGCAGGACCGGCTATTTGATTCGTCGCTTCGACCGCCCCGTCAATAAGCAGGATGGAAAATCTGCGCTGCGCCGCCCGCTGCGTGGTATTTGATGCCCCAGGGAAAAATTCAACGTAAGCCCCTGAATCCCGGTCGAATACACTGCCTTTGTTCGAGTAAACGAAGGCAAGGAAAGGAGAAAGAAATTCGGGTCATGAAATTCGCACCCCTCCTGTCGCTGATTGCGCGGCACGTCAAGGCGCTCAGTTGGTTGGAGGTGGGTTTGGGCCCAAGGAGCTTTCGTGCGCGGGTTTCGGGGTCTTTCGCCACTTCTCCGTCAACTCTCGACCACTCGTTGTTCGCGGTTCACCGACTTCGTCCAAAACTTCGCCAATTCTTCCGGTCCGAAATCCGCCAGTATTTTTCCGTCCACCTCAATGACCGGTGCCAGATTCTGGCCCGAGAGCCGGATCATTTCATCATAAGCCGCCTCATCGCCGATGACGTCCACGGTTTCATACTCCACGCCATGCTCATCGAGCCAATTCACCGCGCGATGGCACCACGGACAATACGGTTTAATGAACAAACGAACACGTTTTGCTTTCACCTCCTCACCATCCCCATTTTCGCGTAAAATTCAATCGGGGAACGCGAGAAAGTAGGGCGGCTTGATTCCATCTTAAGCTGCGCTGACATTTTAAGAAAAGCTGGAAGTGGCATAGCGTCGGGCTGGGACGCCGGATGTTACAATTATTACTTGAAACATGTATTCGCCTAGGTTATAAGTAGGCGGGTGTTGCAAATCCAAGCCAGAGGGTGTCGCAAAGCCGCCGTCGCCGGGCGGCGGTTTTGTTGGCTTTTGGCCGCGGCCATTGGCATCGTCGCCGCCGGGGCACCCGCCCGGGCCGGGAATTTTTACGCCGGCGTTTCGCCGACGAATGTCCCCTGGCCGGGCGGCATCGTGCCCTATGAGTTCACGAACACGCTGACCGCGGCGGAGCAGCAGACCTTCCTCGACGGGCTGATGGAATGGGAACTGGCCGCCAACGTCCAGTTCGTTCCGCACACAAACCAGGCCCGCTGGATTCTTTTCTCCTACAACACCAATTTTCTCGATTTCGTCTCCGGCGGCAGTTACAGCCCGCAAATGGTCACAGTGTCCAGCCTGAGCCGGGCGCAGGTTTGCCACGAGATGGGCCACTCCTTCGGCTTTAACCACGAGAATATCCGCTTTGACGCACCGGATTACATTCTGGTCCTCACGAACAATATCACCGACGAGCCCAGCAACATCTACTGGTTTACCCCCGATCCCACCACCGTGACGAATGGGAACTACGATTATGAGTCGGTGATGCACCTGGGCTGGGATTTCGTTTCGATCAATTTCGGCGTGTTAGCCACCCAACAACCCAAGCCGCCCGGTTTTCCGCGTTACCAGTACCGCATGGGCAATTACTGTCTCAGCCCGGGCGACCGCGCCGCGTTGGCCTATCTCTATGGCCCGCCGGCCGTTCCCCTGACGAACGTGGTCACCACGACCGCCGATGTCGGCCCCGGCAGTTTGCGAGCGGCGATTTATTACGCCACCGACCATCCCGGCACGACCGTGCGCTTCAATATTCTGAATACTGATCCCGGCTACAGCAACGGCGTGTACACGATCCACCTCACTGGACACCTCCCGCCATTAGTCGCCAACGGCATGGTGATTGACGGTTCCACCCAGCCGGGCTTTGCCGGCAATCCGATCGTGATGATTGATGCGTCACAAATCATTCCCGAGACCTTCACTTCGGACACGTTCCTGGTGTATTCGTCGAGCAACCAGATCAAGAATCTCTCCTTCAGCGGCTTTGACTGGAACGGCATGACGCTGCTTTATGCCGACGCCACGAACAACACCATTTCCGGCTGCTGGCTGGGTCTGGACGCCACCGGCACCAACGCCGCGCCGAATGCCTATCAGGGCATTCTCATCAGCAGCGGGGCCGGCGGGGACATCATCGGCGGCACCAACGCCTTCACGCGGAACATCATTTCCGGCAATGCGCAGTACGGCATTTTCATCTCCGATTCCAATACCACGACGATGGGCGATGTAATCCTGGGCAACTATATCGGCACGGACGTTTCCGGCTCGAATGCCGTGCCGAACGAAAATTGCGGCATCATCATTGGCGGAATCAACGGAAACACCATTGGCAGCGCCAATCCGGCCGGCCGGAACGTTCTTTCGGGCAACGCCGAATACGGCATGTATCTGACCAATACGACCGGCGACGCCATCCTGGGAAACTACATCGGCGTGAACGCCGGTGGCGTAGGCACGCTCGCCAACGAATTCAGCGGCATTTTCCTGAGCGCGTATAACAATGCCATCGGCGGGCCTGCGGCGGGCGCGGGCAATGTTATTTCCGGCAACGCGCAGTACGGCATTTTTCTTTCCGGCCCGACCGCTAGCAACAACGTGGTGCAGGGCAATTTTCTGGGCCCTGACGCCACGGGAACCAATTCGCCCGGCAACCAGCAGTACGGCATCGGCATCATGGCCGGTGCCACCGCCAATACGGTGGGCGGCACGCTCTCCGGCGCGGGCAATGTCCTGTCCGGCAACGCCCAGTATGGCGTCCTGGTGATTAACCCGGGCACGAGCAATAACGCGGTGCTGGGCAATCTTATCGGAACTGACGCGGCCGGTACCAATGCGCTTCCCACCTCCAACATTGGCGTGGGGATTTATGCCGGAGCAACCGCAACCACCGTCGGCGGCACGACCGCCGGCGCGGGCAATGTGATTTCCGGCAACGCCAATTACGGGATTTACATTTCCGACGCCGGCACCAGCAACAACGTGGTTCAGGGCAATCTTATTGGCACCGATATTACCGGTTCGTATGCCATTCCCAATGAGGGCTTTGGCATCGGCGTCTGGAGCAGCGCCAGCGGCAATCTGATCGGCGGCGCCACGCCCGCCGCCCGCAATGTAGTTTCCGGCACCACCGGCTACGGTTACGGCATTACCCTGGGTGGTGCCCTCGGCAATGTGGTCGAAGGCAATTACGTCGGCACCGATCTCACGGGAACCAACGGCATTCCCAACGGTTTCGCCGGCGTGGCCATGTATAGCGGGGCGGTGGGCAATTTCATTGGCGGCACGGCGAGCGGGGCAGGCAATGTTATTGCCTTCAACTATGGTCCCGGGGTGGTGATGTATGATGCCACCACGACCAACGACGCCATCCGGGGCAATTCCATTTTCGACAACGGCTACTTGGGCATTAACTTCAACAACGCTGGCGTGGCGACCAACCACAACGGTTTCCTCGCCGGCCCGAATGACTTGCAGAATTATCCCGTCATCACCAATGCGGCTGGTTACGGCGCCAGCACCATCGTTCAGGGCACTCTCAACAGCCTGCCGAGTCAGAACTATTTCGTGGACGTCTATGCCAGCCCGACCGCAGATCCGAGCGGTTATGTCGAGGGGCAGACTTACCTGGGCACCGCCGGTGTGACCACGGACATTTCGGGCAACGGCGGATTTGCCCTGACCAACAATGCCGCTAATTTCTCCGGCCAATACATCACCACCACGGCAACTTCCGACGGCGGCGACACCAGCGAATTCAGCCTGGCAGTTATGGCAGTCAACGTGCCCGTGGCGTCCGCCCAGTTCGCCGGGCCATTCCAGTGGCGCACCAATGGGTTCTCTTTCGCCCTCAATCTCCAGACGAATTTCGGCTACCATATCCAGGTGGCGACCAATCTGGGGGCAAACCCGGTGGTTTGGGTCAATCTGACCAATTTCAACGCGACCAATTCACTGTTCAACTTTACCGACCACTCGGCCACGAATTACCGCGCCCGCTTCTACCGCGTGACTTCGCCGTAGCGGCCGTAGCGGCAGGCATCCCTGCCTGCCGTAGAGCCGGGCTTCCGAGCCCGGCGGAAGCATCTTACGGACGCTGTGTGACGGCAAGATTCTCCAACGATTATCCCCCTCTGCACGAGTTTTCCGGGCGGCAAGGATGCCGCCCTCTACGTCAGGCAGGGATGCCTGACGCTACAATCCGCTTGCGGGCGGGGCTGGGCATCGTCAATTTGCGTTTCATGCCTGACGCAATCAAGAATCAACCTCCGGAATCCACTTCCCCGAGTCCACTCATTGCCGGTTTGCATTTTCGTGGGAAATTGCCCCATCTGAAAAAAGAGGGCGCAGTCTATTTCGTCACGTTCCGTCTCGCGGACTCCTTGCCGGCGCACGAAGTCGTCCGCCTGAAACATGAACGCAGAGCCCTTCTGGAGCAGGCCCGCGCCGCCAAAAACCCGCTGACGTGGCATGAGGAACAGCAACTCCTGGTGTGGTATTGCGATAAGGTCGAAACGCTCCTTGACGCGGGTCACGGCGCGTGCTGGTTGAGCCAACCGAAGGTGGCCAGTCTGGTTTCGGGCGCATTGAAATATTTCGAGGGCCAACGTTACGAACTTCGCGCATGGGTGGTGATGCCCAATCACGTCCACGCGGTCGTCTGGCCGTTGCCGGGGCATACTTTGAGCAGCATTCTGCACAGTTGGAAATCATTCACCAGCAGCAAGGCGAACGAGATGCTCCATCGCAGGGGCAAGGGTTTCTGGCAAACGGAATCCTTCGACCACTGGATCCGGGACGATGAGGAACACGCGCGGTTGGCGGCGTATGTCGTGAACAATCCGGTTAAAGCAGGTTTTTGCCAACGCACGGAAGATTGGAGCTGGAGCAGTGCGAGCGGGCGCCCCGCCGCGTAGCGGCAGGCATCCCTGCCTGCCGTAGAGCCGGGCTTCCCAGCCCGGCGGAAGCATCTTACGGACGCTGTGTGACGGCGGGAATCTCCAACGATTATCCCCCTCTGCACGAATTTTCCGGGCGGCAAGGATGCCGCCCTCTACGTCAGGCAGGGATGCCTGACGCTACGCGAGTTTTCCGTAACGCCGGATTTCCGGCCAGAGCCACGCGATGATGAGCACCACGAGAACGGTGCCAAAGCCGCCGGTCACCACCGAAATCGTCGCGCCGATCGCATTGGACTGGTGGATCGCCGCGCCGAACAGATAGGCGACAAATCCGGATTCAAAACCACCCAGTTCGTTGGACGTGCCAATGAACAAGCTGTTCACCGCCGAAACGCGCCCGCGTTTCTCGTCCGGCGTGAGCAATTGCACCGACGTGTGCCGTACGACGACGCTCACGTTGTCCACTGAACCGCATGTGAACAGCATGCCAAACGACAGCCAGAACCACGCCGCTGAGGGCAACGAGAGCCCGGTCCATCTCCCCAGCGCCCCTTGGTTGAAAATACCAAACGCCATCGTCGCCAGCCCAAACACGGCCACACACCACAACAGTGTGCGCCCGGCCTTTTGCATCGGCGGACGGTGGGCAAGAAACAGCGCGCACGTCACTGATCCCAGCGGCAATGCGGCCTGCAGCATTCCCAACCCGTCGGCGCCCGAATGCAGAATGTCTTTCGCAAAAACCGGCAGCAGCGCCGTGGCCCCCCCTAGAAACACGGCGAACATGTCCAGCGTGATCATGCCCAGGATGAGCCGCTGCGCGAAAATGAATCGGAACCCGGTGGCGAAGCTTTTGAGCGACATCGGTTCGGGATTGGCCACCATGTGGCGCGCCCGGACCGACCTCATGCAGACCAGGTAGAAGATGGCCGCAAAACAATTAAACGCATAGACAAACGCCGCCGGATGGTCGGAATATCGTTTCAGCAGCGCGATCAAGGCGCCGCCGAGCGCCGGTCCGGCCACCGACGAAAGCTGGAACGAGCCGCTGTTCCACGTCACGGCACGGGGAAATAATTCGCGCGGCACAAGGTTCACCAAAAAAGCCGCATTGGCGGGCCAAAGAAAGGCCCGCGCCGCCGCCGCCGTGAAGAGGCACGTATAAATCCACGGCACCGGGGCTTGTTGCCAGGAGATGAGCGCGAGGCCCAGGCTGGCGCTGGCACTGACCATCAAGGCGGCCAGGATGATGCGCTTGCGGTCCAGGTTGTCGGCGAGGTGCCCGGCTGGCAGGGTGCAGCACACCATGGCAACCATTTCCGTGAGCCCCACGATGCCCAGGGCCAGGGGGGAGCGCGTGCGCTCGTAAAGCTCCCAGCCCACCGCCACCGTGAGCATCTGCTGGCCCAGCACCGCTACGAGCCGTCCGATCAGGTAAAACCGGAAGTCCCGCACACGGAACACCGCATAGGGGTCCGTGGGCGGATTCGTGTCTGGCGCGTCGGTTTCGAGCATGATGCCGGCGCACAATCTAGTGAAAAGACAAGCGTTGCGCCACTATCGCGTGGACGCTCGCCTTTTATCTATCACGTTTCACGCTGATCGGGGCACAACTGCCAGTGCACCGGAGCGTGAGTTGTCTCAACTCGCAGCGGGTACGCGAGTCAATACGGCGGCGCAACGAGATGTTTGTGATCATGGCATTCCATGACGAGACAGACGGCTTTTGGGAGCAAGTGGTGGAACCAGTGGCGAATAGTTTGTCGCTGAGTCCGGTGAGAATTGACAGGAAAGAAACGGAAGTTGCCATCAGTGAAGAAATTCTGTCTTCGATACGGAGAGCCCTGCTGGTGCTTTGTGACTTAAGCTTTGAGCGCCCGAATTGCTATTTTGAGGCTGGATACGCCAAAGGCTGTTTCCGCAGAGTTTTGTTCACCGCGCGCCATGACCATGATCCACGTGCTTCGTCAAGAGGACCGTTCAAGGTCCATTTTGATTTGGATCAGCTAAAAATTACCTGGTGGAATCCCGACAATTTTTCTTCAGCGAAGCACGAAGTGGAGGAGCGGGTGCGAAACACTTTGAATGAGATTAAGCAGTAAGCATAAAACGTCCAATTGCAATTCCGCCGCCACCGCAAGGATTCCTTCATGGGTAAAGAAAAAGCTTTGCAGTCTAGTCCTTTTCATTCCGGCTGGGCAGGTCCTTCGCCAGAGGCATCACGCAGAGATTTGGCGAGCGCCTGCAAAACCTGAAACGTGCTGTCAAGCGTTGAACCTTGGCAGGCGGAAATTTTCTGCATAACAGCAGATTTCTTCTCGACGCCCAAAGCTTCGGCCAACGTTGAAACAATATCCTGAACGAACTCAACTACGCCTTCCAATTCTTTACCCGTTATGGCTTCATCCCCGATCACCTGCTGAGGCGTTCCATTCTTGGCTCGGTGAGCAGAAACCTTGTGGCGAATGGTCTTAAACTTGCTCAGCACGTCACGGCTCTTAATTTGCTTTCGCAGTTTATCCGCAAGGCGAGCGTCTGTTTGCGCGATCTGGTCAATTCGGAAATGGATGTGTTTGGAATCCGGACGCTGGTCGAAAAGCTGGTAACAGATGGTGAAAAACCCTTGCCACAACAAAATGTGGGCGACCGGCTCAAAGAAATCCAAATACTCTCGCAGGACCTCATCGTAGCGTTTTACGTTTTTGGAATTTGCGATTTCCCACCAAATCACATAACATTGGGTCAAACGCGCCACTTGCTCGACCATCTCGTACATGCCCACTTGGATTTCAAGCCAGCGAAGCAATTCTCCTTGCTCATTTTCCGAAAGTTTGCGGATGGCGTCTTTAATTTCTGCGACTGTTCTCATTCCTAGAGTTTGGCCAAAGCCGCCTATGAATTCAAGCTAACCGGTTTGGCAACGCCTCAGCGAGGATTCCTTCCTGACCAAACCGAAAGGCCCGCCGGTGGGAAATCGGGCTTCGACCGATTCGCCAGGCAGTTGATTTACTTCTTTCCGTATTTTGCCGGCCGGTCGTGGAGCACCAGCGGGCCGGTGACGGATTCAATTCCTTCCAGCGTCACGGCGGGAATTTTGGCCGGCCCAAGAATGGATTTGGCATCCAAAATCTCGATCCCCACCAGCTTTTCGCCCGCGCCGATGTTTAACGCCACTTCTTCGGACAAGCGCACGGTGCGACATTCATGCCGCCCTTCCCGCAGCCGGATGTAAAGCGCGTCAATCTCTGGATCGTAACTGATTTTCATGGCTCGTCTCCTTCAAAAGTAAAACGTATAAACGGTAATGACAACTATTTCATTGGCCTTTTCCATGATGATCGGCACCACTTGCTTGATGGCATACGGTCTGCCCTGCCAATTGCGCCCGAAGGCAAAATTATACCGGCACAGCTCCCGCCCGTGTTTGGCCGGTTCGCGCGCTCCCTTGCGGATGGCTTCAATCACTTCGACGGCGGTTGCCCCGCGTTCCTGTGCCTGTTCTTCCGCGTGTCTGGAAAATCGGATGGGTTTCATTTCATTCCGACGTCGCGCCCCATCTTGGCAAAATCCCGCCGCCGCCGCAAGGATTCCTTCCTGGCCAAAGCCAGAGGCGCGTCATGCGACGCGCCGATGTGCAATCGGCAAATCGTCATTTGCCGCCCGTAGCTGGCGCGGGTTGGCCCCTTTGCTTTGGCTTGTCAGGCTGGTTGTGCGGGTGTATGGCTTCAGCATGAAAAGTCGCCACGCCTCCGCGCCGGTCCCGCCGGAGCGCCTCAAACCCGTCCTGCACGAGAAGATCGAGCGGATGAATGGCGAGCAGCTTGTCTTGCTCGACCGCGTGTTGTTGCAGCTCGAAGCCGAGCAGGCCGCCGACCAACTTGAGCGAGGCGTTCGATGCGGACCACACGCAGGGCAGGTTCCGGCGCGTGGCGGAGTTGATACGTCAGTTCCGGGCTGAACGCCGTTATGCATGACGGTCTGCTTGGACACCAAGGTGTCTCTTCAAATACTTTGCTGTGCTCAAATCCACCGTCCACAAACCCAAGTCCATTCCGCCGGAAGATTTCATCCAAGCGCGTCTGGGCATTGTGTAACTACGACAACCAGGACGGGCAGCCGTCTTCGCTTCACGCTTCCCGTCACAAATCACGCATCACGTTTCACGCTCCCGGGAGAGTGGCGGTTTTTGCTCGGAATGGCCGTGCATTTCATGCTATACCGCGTTGTGCCAACCCTCGCCCGGGCGGGGATTTGGCCGAATGCTCTAACAACCGGCGAAAAGACAACTTGTGGCAAGCAATCCGTTGATCGAAATCCGCAAAGGCCGCCTGGCCAAGGCCGCGTCGCTGCGCGCACTGGGGCTGAACCCCTACCCGTCGCGCAGCCGGCGCACGCACTACGCCAAGGCCATTCTCGACAATTTCCCCGCCGACGAGGCCCAAACTGTCACCGTGGCGGGACGGCTCATGTCCTGGCGCAAGCAAGGGGCACTGGCGTTTGCGCACATGCAGGACCAGACCGGTCGCTTGCAATTGTTTCTGCGGCGCAACCTCGTCAAACCCACCCATGCCGGCGATGGCACCTTGGGCTATGCGGAAGCCAATTTGCTCGATGTGGGCGACATCGTCGAAGCCACTGGCAAAGTGGTGAAGACCGAACGGGGCGAGATATCCGTGCTGGTGGAGAACCTGCGATTGCTCACGAAATCAATCCGGCCCCTGCCGGACCAGTGGTCGGGCTTGAAGGACCGCGAGCAGGTGCTGCGCAGGCGTTATCTGGACGCCTTGCTGGAACCGGTGTCGTTCGAGCGGTTTGCCGCCGTCGGCAAAATGGTGGCGGCCATCCGCTCCTTTCTCAACGCGCGCGGCTTTTTGGAATTCGCCACGCCCATCATCCAGCCGCAATACGGCGGCGGCACGGCCAAGCCGTTCAAGACCCACGTCAATGCCTTGGGTTGCGACATGTATCTGGCCATTTCGCACGAGCTTTACTTGAAGCGGTTGATTGTGGCCGGCTACGACAAGGTCTATACCATCGGCCGCTATTTCCGCAATGAGGGCATTGACCGCAGCCATCATCCCGAATTCTCGATGGTGGAAACCATGGCCGCCTACGAGAACTACGAATACAACATGAACCTCATCGAGGAGCTGTTCCGGCACGTGGCGGTGACCGTATTCGGCAAAACTCTGTTCATCGTGGGCGGGCATGAGATTGATTTTGGCCAGCCGTGGCGGCGCGTGAGCATGGCGGACGCAGTGCGGGAGAAAACCGGCGTGGATTTTCGCGCCTGCCAGTCCGTGGCCGAGGCCAATGTGAAACTCGCCGGCCTGAAGATTCACGAGCCGCAGCCCACCGTGGGCGAGGCGCTCGCGAAAGCGTTTGAACTGACCGTCGAAAAGGAATTAATTCAGCCCACCCTCATCTTTGGCCATCCCATTGAAATTTCCCCCCTGGCCAAGCCGATGGCTGAAGACCCGCGGTTTGTCGAGCGATTTGAAATCTTCATCGCCGGCATGGAATGTGGCGACAATTGGTCGGAACAAAACGACCCGGTGCGCTTGCTGGAAACGTGGCGCAAGGCTTACCGCGCCGAGGAACGCGACGCGGGAAAATTTCACGCGCTGGACTTCGACTTCATTGACGCGCTCGAATACGGAATGCCGCCCACGACGGGTATTGGCCCGGGCATCGAGCGCATGGCGATGATTTTCACCGGGCAGGAAAATATTGACGACGTGATCTTCTTTCCGATGATGCGGCCAACGGTCTCTCCGTTGAATGCCGCCATTTACGGCGTGCAGGAAACGGCCGTGGCGCCGGTGGAAGACCTCACCCTATCGGCTGAGGATTTTGAGGCGCTCTGCGCTGACGGGGTATTGCGGCCTCACGCCCACAACCTGTTGATAAAGCCGCACGTGCGTTTGTGGGACGGCGCGTCTCCGGGCGAACGGTTGCGCGCTTCCGCTCATGTCGAGATTGAAGGCTTCGTCGCCAACAGTGTGCTGCGCCTGTCCGGCTATAAAATCAAATCCGCTGAACGCCTCCCGGAGGAGGATGAGGCGAAAAAAGTGTTGGACCTGGTAAACTCCTCCTTGGTGGCGTTTTTGCACAAGACCTTCCCCCAATGTCAGGTCACGGTGTCACCGGCCACCGTGATGCGGCAGGCTTGAAGTGTTTTTGAAAAAGCAGCGCGTTGATGACCGGAAGCAAAGCCCTGGAGCAGGGTACAGACGAATAATTTTTAATTGGAATGTCCATATCTTGCTGCTTGAATGCCGACATGAACCCTTGGGCGGGACCATTGTTCGTAGTAGGGATTTGGCAGCGGATGCGCCGCATGATATTCGGTTGTTTGCTCACTGGGTTTTCGGTTGCCGGGACCGGTTGGTTGATGGCCCAATCCGGAGCGCTCATCGTCACGGGCATGAGTCCGTCACCGGAGGATGCGGCGGTCTTCCAAGCGCTCGCCGATAAAACCGGGCAGTTGCTTATCGCCCGCGGCTTGCCGCCCGCGCAAATCCAAATCCTCGGCGACCATGTCACGCGTCAGTTGGTGCTGGATAAGTTGCGGGCCGTCACGGCCTCCACCAACGACGAGTTCTGGCTGGTGCTTTACGGCGTCTCCGGCAAATCGCGCGGCGGCCAGCCGGCGCTTCAAGTGGGCGGTCCACGATTGACCGCCGACGACCTGAAAACAGCTTTGGACGCCATCCCGGCGCGTGAGTTTGTTTTTATCGGAACGGGCAACGCCGGCGGCTTTTTGCCGGTGTTGCAAGACCGGCGGCGCACAGTGCTGTCCGCCACGCAAGCAGACGGTGAACCCGACCAACCGCGTTATCCGGATCTTTGGCTGGAGGTCTTCGGCGAGAACCCCAAGGCGCCCTTCAACCGGATCGCCGCCCAGGCAGCCGCCAGGGTGGATGCCACGTACTCGTCGTCCCACCTCGCCCAATCGGAGCACTCGCTATTGGCCGACCCCGCCACCGGCAAAATCCTGGGGCCGCCCTTCGGCGTGGATTTGCAGGGAACCAATGCGCCGGCGCCGGCCAACCAACCGGCGCGGTAGGAGGCGAACGTCGCGAAGGCAGGGTGAGTTTCACGAATGAGAGCCTCGGCAGAGGCGACCGGCAATAGCCCACGGTTTTAACCGTGGGTTGAATTATTCAAGAGATTCCCAAGCCCCGGAGGGGCGGTAAAGATCTTCAACTTCGCCGGGCACCCGCAGTGCATTGAGCGTGCGGGCATATCATCTCAACGCCCAAAGAATCCGTTGCGCCCAAATCCGGAGCCTTTTGTGCAACGGACACTTCCAAAAGCATTAGTTTGAAAAAGCCTTCCGCGGCGGAGTTGCTTTATTGGATTTCTTATTCGATAGTTTAGCGGGGAGGACAAGTATGAAAAGGAAACTGAAAATTGGAATCATCGGCGCCGGCAACATTGGCGCAGCGCTCACCCGGCATTTTGCGCGCTTGGGGCATGAGGTGGCCTTGGCCAATTCACGCGGCCCAGAGACTCTGGCTGGCCTGGAAAGAGAAACCGGTGCCAGAGCAGTCCCGGTTGCCGAGGCGCCACGCGGACGCGACCTGGTCGTGGTCACTATTCCGGAGGGCAAAATTCCGAACCTGCCGCCTGGATTGTTCACGAACGCCCCGGCTGGTCTCATTGTCATTGACACCGGCAATTACTATCCGCGACAACGCGATGGAAAAATCGAGGGGATTGAGAACGGACTGCACGAGAGCCGCTGGGTGGAACAACAACTGGGCTGCCCGGTCATCAAAGTTTTCAACAACATCTATGCCGAGCATTTGGCGAACCGCGGCAAACCCGCAGGCACCCCGGGCCGGATCGCTTTGCCGGTCTCAGGCGACGATGCCAGAGCCAAGGCCGTGGTCATGGAATTGGTGAACGACATTGGTTTTGACGCCGTGGACGCTGGTGGGTTGGACGAGTCCTGGCGCCAGCAACCCGGGACACCCGTTTACGCGGCGGATTTCGATGCGGCAGGCGTGCATCGCGCACTGGCCCAAGCCGCGCCAGAGCGCAAGCCGGAGTGGCGCGCTACAGCACGCAGTCCCGGCACTTTCCAGCAAGCGGCATGAACAACAGCAGAGGGGGAATCACCCGCCGTCATGCTGAAATCGCAGCGATGGAATACGACGGACCGTGTTTGCGGAAATGGGATTCAGCCGTCCCGCTGGGATTCATGCCGATGCCGACGATAACCATTCGGCAGATTGCCTAGCGATTGCACTTGGGCAGTTGGAAGAGCCTGAACAACAAATTTTACCTGGCAAGCAAGCAAGCTGCGAAAGTAACGAAATCGAAAAAAGAACGAGAAGTGAACCGATATGGCTGAGCCGTTTCCGGCGGCGGATGGCAAAGACGCGGAGTTTTTTTTGACACGAACTGCACGGATTTTCACGAATGAGAGCCTCGGCAGAGGCGACCGACAATATTCCGGCAACACCTCTGCACATTCTGCCATCCGGCTTTTCACGAGTAAGATGTTCCAGGTCAATTCGTTATGTCTGATGACGTGCGAGCAAAAAACAATTGACAGGATATTATATGTGTTCTATTATGTCCTCGAATACTACAGAAACATGAGGAAGGGGTGGTGGAGGGCAAATTACGAAAATGCGCACTTTGAGGTGGGGGTCTTTTGCAATTGTTGATAAAAGGGAAAGGGTGTGAGGGTTCAAGGTTGAGGGAAATGTTTCTTCGTCGTGTCCTCAACGCCGAAAGCGGAAATCCCGTGAAAACCACACGAAGGTGGGTTCAAACGTGTTTGCTATATCTGGCGCTGCTGCCTGTTGCAGCGCAAGCCCAGTTTGTTTTCACCACCAATAACGACGGCTCGCTCAACGTCCAACGATACACCGGCTCCGGCGGAGCGGTGACGATCCCAGACACGACCAACGGCCTGCCCGTCACCAGCATCGGGAGCGATGCGTTTGAAAACACGCCCGCTCTGAACAGTGTTACTATTGGCGCCAATGTCGCGACCATCGGCGCCAATGCGTTCAGTGGGTGCGTCGGCCTGGCCGATGTCACCTTCGGGAACAGCGTCGCCAGCATCGGGGACAATGCGTTCTATCAGTGCGCCCTGGCCAATGTCACGATTCCCGCCGGTGTCACCAACATCGCCGACGATGCGTTCGGCGACTGTGTGAACCTGACTGTCATAACGGTGGCTGCGGGCAACCCGGCCTATGGCAGTCTGGGCGGGGTCTTGTTCAATCAGAGCCAGACTACGCTCGTGGAGTATCCGGGTGGGTTATCCGGATCGTATGCGATACCCTCCACTGTCACCAACATCGGCAGTTATGCGTTCGCCAATTGCCTCGGCCTGACCAGCGTCACGATTCCGACCAACGTCGCCAGCATCGGGTATTCGGTCTTCTATGGCTGCCCCGTGCTGACTTCGATAACGGTCACCGCTGGCAACCCTGCCTACTCGAGTTCTGGTGGCGTGTTGTTCAACCAGGCCCAGACCACGCTCATCGCATATCCGGAGGCCTTGGGCGGGCCTTATTCGGTGCCCGCCAGTGTCACCAGCATCGCGGATTATGCGTTTGCCAACAACCTCGCCGGCTTGGGCACTGTGACGATCCCCGCGAGCGTTACCAACATCGGGTGTAATGCGTTCTCTGGTGGCAAGTTGGGGACCATAACGGTAGCTGCCGGCAATCCAGCCTATTCGAGTTCAGGAGGCGTTTTGCTGGACCAGGCCCAGACCACGGTCATTGTATGTCCGCAGGGTTTTGCGGGGGCATTCACCATTCCGGCGACCGTCACCACCATCGGAACCAATGCCTTTGCTGACTGCTCCGGCCTGACCAATGTCACGATGGCCGCCGGGGTCACCAATATCGGAGACGATGCCTTCAAGGACTGCTTCCAGCTTGGGAGCGTGGCCATCCCCGCCGGCGTCACCAGTATCGGAAACGGGGCCTTCGCCGGCTGCCTTGGCCTCACGAACGTGACCATCCCGGCCAGTGTCACCTGTATTGGCAACCAGGCATTTTCCGGCTGCCTCATGCTGACCAACGTCGTAATCAATCCCGGTGCTACCAATATCGGTTACGAGGCATTCTCCGACTGCCGCAGTTTAAGCAGCATCACGATCCCCGCCGGGGTCACCAATATCGGGTGCGATGCCTTTTCTTACTGCTACTACCTGACGGGCGTTAGCATCCCCGGCAGCGTCATCAGCATCGGGAACTCGGCGTTTGCCCACTGTCCAGCCCTGACGGCAATCACGGTGGACCCCAGCAATCCGGCCTATAGCAGCGCCAGCGGGGTGTTGTTCAATCAGAACCAGACCACGCTGGTGGAATATCCGGCGGGCCTGGCCGGAGCCTATACCATCCCCGGCGGCGTCACGGCCATTGGTGCTGATGCCTTCTACGGCTGCACCGCCTTGTCCAGCATCACCATTACCAACAGTGTCACCTGCATCGGGAATTATGCGTTCTACGGCTGTACCGGCCTCACCAACGTGGTCATGGGCACTAGTGTGACCAACATTGGAGCCGATGCGTTCCAATTCTGCGCCAACCTGCCCGGCATCACAATCCCGGCTGGCGTCACCAGCGTCGGGTCCGATACCTTCTATTACTGCATCAACCTGGCCAGTGTGAACCTGCCCGGCAGTGTCGGCAGCATCGGGAACTATGCCTTTGAACTGTGCACCAGCCTGACCAACCTGACCGTTCCGGGCAGCGTGACCAACCTCCAGGACGACGCCTTCTTGGAGTGCGTCAGCCTGTCCGGAATCTATTTCCTGGGCAATTCACCGACACCCACCAATGATTTGACGGTGTTTTATGGCGACATGGCGACGGCCTATTATTTGCCGGGGACCATGGGCTGGGGAGCGATGTTCGATGGGCTTGCGACCGGGATTGGATTCCTTCCCAACCCGGTGATTTTGAACAGCCAACCTGGTTTTGGATTGCAAACTAACGGGTTCAGTTTCCTCATTTCCTGGGCCACCAACGGCCCCGTGGTGGTGGATGCATGCACGAATCTGGGCAATCCGGTGTGGCTGCCCATTCAAACCAACACGCTGAGCGGCGGGACGGCATACTTCAGCGATCCAGCCTGGACCAATTATCCGGCCCGCTTCTATCGTGCCGGCACGCAATAAGGCGGCCATTCCATGGAACATGGCATAAACGTTATGCAAACGAAACTGACCCCAAAAGACGGCACTAACCGAATTTCGGTAGGGCGCGGCACTCCGCGCGCGCCGTGGTCCGGTGTTGGTGGCAGGTCCGGCTTCACCCTAACCGAGCTTCTGGTCGTCATCGCTACGCTGGCGCTCTTGTCGGCCTTGATATTGCCGGTCCTCTCGCAGGGCCTGAACCGGGACACGAGCATCAAAGCCCAGTGCGCCAACCAGCTTCGGCAAATTGGCGTGGCCATGACAGCCTGTGCCCAGGATAATAATGGTATTTACCTGCCGGCGCGTGGGGGCAATGCTCCGTCTGCCAACACACAGGCCCTTAACCGGCCCCAAGCTATACAAAGCCATTTTTTTGCCCCAAACGCGACAAACGGGGCCGACAAGATATGGTGTTGCCCCAGCCTACCCGACTACGCCCAGCCCACGGGATTGCCTGTTTACCAAGCCAGCCAGGGGCAATGGATACTTGGATATAAATATTATGGCGGCATACAGTATTGGGTCAACAGCGTCTTTACTGGTGGCACCCCAAGTTACAGCCCGGTCACCTTGAGCCAGGCCCATCCGGCGTGGGTCCTGGCATCGGATTGCATAAGCGGATACATAGGCGGCGGTACCGGCCCCGGTGGGGCGCCCCTGTCCTGGCAAGTTGGCAATACCCTTTACGGCGTTCCCCATCGGCGGGTGGGGGCCGTGTTGGGGGGGGTCCCGTTTCCGGACGGCGCCAACGAATGCTTCGTGGATGGCTCCGTCTCTTGGATGAAAGTGGAGTCCACCCTTCAACTCACCGAATACTTGGCGACTTATGAACTTGATTACATGTACCAGAGCGAGCTTCCGCCGGCGTTCAATGCACTCAACATCTCCAGGCTTAAATGGACGCGCCTGTAATAGATTGCCAGTTTCCCATGCACACGCATCTCGCAAAAAAGAACCAGAACCGGACAGGCGCCTTCACCCTGACCGAGCTTCTGGTCGTCATCGCCACGCTGGCGCTCTTGTCGGCCTTGATGTTGCTGGCGCTGTCGCAGGGCCTGGACCGCAATACGAGCCTCAAAGTCCAGTGCGCCAACCAGCTTCGGCAACTAGGCGTGGCCATGACCGTAATTGCCGGAGAGAATACGGGGAAAATACCGGGTCTTACTAACGGTTATTACCTGTCGGCGCGTGGTGGTAATACTCCGAATGCCAATACACGGGCCATAAACCTGCCACAAGCTGTTCCCGACGATTTTTTGGCCGCGAACATGACCAACGGAGTCAATAAGATCTGGTGCTGTCCCACCCTGGCCGACTACGGCCAGCCCAATGGTTTGCCTGATTACCAAGCGGATCAGGGTCAATGGATTCTGGGCTACCGTTATTATGGCGGCATAAAGTATTGGGTCGACTCCACCTTTCCCGGTGGCACCCCAAGTTACAGCCCGGTGACCTTGAGCCAGGCGCATCCGGCGTGGGTCCTGATATCAGATTGCATAAGCGGATACCTTGGCGGCTACCCTCTCGTACAGAGCTGGGAAGTTGGCGTTACCGCTTTCGGCGTTCCCCACCGCAGGGCGGGAACCATTTTCCCGGACGGCGCCAACGAATGCTTCGTGGATGGCTCGGTGACCTGGGTGAAAGTTGAAGCAACCTTGCAACTCACTGAATATCTCTCAACCTATGAATGGGATTACACGCATCAGAGCGAACTTCCCCCTGCGTTCACTCCGTCCGTAATCAAGAGGCTCGCTTGGCCGCCGCCAATGGAGTGAATATTCAATGGAATCCATGCACAGGAGCTTCGCCAAGAAAGAGGGTATTACCCGAATTTCGGTAGGGCGCGCCACTCCTCGTCGCGTCGTAGCATTGCGAAGGCGGACGTGCGCGCCGGAAAAACTTTC
>JBEKMW010000020.1:0-51148 GCA_049523455.1 Verrucomicrobiota bacterium
GCTATGGGGTGTAACCCTACCACGCCTTGGGAGCGTGTTCCGTCAATACGGTTCCAGTCGCCAGGAAGGAGTAATTACTTCGCCGCACTTCGCGGCGATGGCAGCGGCTTCACTGGCTTCTGTTGTGGTCCTCGCTCGCGGGCAACGGGCGCAGGGGCGGCGGATTCGTCGGGTTTACGTGTTTGCGCAGGAGCCAGGTCCGTTGCATCGCTTCGACCAACCGTTCCACTTCGCGCATCGAAACCTGCGTTTGCAAAACCAAGCCCGGCAGGTCTTTCATTTCATTGGCCACGGCGTCGGTGATTTCCGGCAAACGCACCGTGCCGGTCTGAATGTTGCTCACCGCGACGTTCAGGTTCGTGGCTGCGTCTTGCAATTGGCCCATCATTTCGTTTGCTTGTGCCAGGAGATTTTGCGCCTCGTCCGCCAGTGCAGTGTCGGTGATCAGCTTGCCGGCGGTGCCTTTGCCCTGCTCGACGCCTGTGACGATGTTGTCCAGATGGCCAATCATTTGTTCCAACCGCTCCTGGGTGGTGATGAGATTGGTGCCGAGCGTGGTCCACGCGTCCAGGCCGGTGCTGGTCTTTTTCAACACGGCCACGGTCTGGCCGCGGATTTCCTCGACCGCAACCTCCAATGCGCTTTGATACTGTTCCTTGCAGACGATGGAAGCATTCTTTTCCGGCAACGGCTGGCCCTGGCCGCGCGTGATTTCAAAAAACGAATCGCCCGCCACCCCGAATTTCATTTTGACCACCGCTGATGAATCCGCCCGCACGAATCGGAAGAAGTCGCGGCGGATGTTTGCCTCGGCTTCCATGCGGCCCGTCTTGTCCACAAGGACATCGGAAACTGATCCCACGAGCGTGCCCAGGAAATACACCTCCGATCCCTGCCGGATTCCCGCCGCGCCGGCCTCGGGCAAAACGATCCGCAGCGTGACGCGGCTTTTGAACCAGCTTTGGCTGTGACCCGTCCAAGCGACGGCGGCAATCAGCACGGCGACCACGACGAGCACGAACGTGCCGGTGATTTCATTGACGCGCCGGAATTTGAAGCGCTCGGCCATCAGTTTGTCCCGGTTTTCGCGCCCGGCGCGGCGTGAATGTTCAGGATGTCCGTCGTTTTGTTCATGCTCACAAGTAAGTCAGCACCGATACCACGGCGGAGATGACAAAGAGCCCGGCGACGGAGCGAGTGAGCGCACGTTGCGTGGCTTGCGGGATTTCCGTGACCGACCCGCCGACGCCCAGCCCGCCGATACAGCAGGAAGTGCTGGCAAACAGGGCAGGCAGAATGCTTTTGGCGAGGATGTTGAAAATGTCTTTGGGTTGAACCGCGCGCGACACGGTGTCCGCAAACAGGAGCAAATCACGGTTGCCTTTTCCCGTCCAGGCTGCGAACAGGTAACCGCTCGCGAAGGCGACGAGGATAAAGACAATCGTCAGACAAAACGTGGAGACCGCCGTGCCCAGCACCCGCGGCATAACGAGTTGCAGGAATGGATCGCCACCCCGTGATTCAAGGGCGCGAACTTCGCCGTTGATTTTGAGGACTCCCAGTTCGGTCGTCATCGCGCTGCCGCTGCGGACGATCACGATGAGGTTGATCAGCACCGGGCCGAGCTCGCGGGCCACAACGGTGACCAGCAGCGGCCCGAGCAGTTGCGACTGCCCCGCTTCGCCGGTCCAGACGCTGAGTTGCACCACCACCGAAATGCCGACGAACACCGCCACCGCACCGACGAACCAGAGCGGTTCAACGCCGACGGACAGGACCTGCAGGGCAAATGCCTTTCGCGCCGTGTGCGCCCAGTGTCGCGGTCGAACACAGACGCAAAGCGCAGTCCCAATCACCGCCGCTGTGTGTCGCAATTCATCCCATTGCGCCCAAACCCGCTCGCCCAGCCTGCCCATCAGCGGCGTCGGGGGAGGCACAAAGACATCCGATGCTTTGGCACATGTGGCGAACATGGGGCGCTTCTTCGTTTATCATTTACCGCGCCGTCACTATGTTTCACAAATGCGCTTTCTTACCTCAAGGCGCGATTTTGTCGCTCACCCACTGGCGCGCTTGTTGGAAACCGTCCTTCGTCGCGTCGTAGGCTTTCGAGAAGCCACTTTTGACGCTGTCCCAGGTGGATTCGGTGGCGTTTCTGGCGTCATCCAGTTGTTTGTTCAACTGGGCCGTCTGGTCGCGCAACGCCTGGAGTTTGGGTTTGGCCTCAGCCTTGACCGCGTCGCTGGAGCTGTCAATTTTGGCGGAGAGCTGGTCCAAATCCTTGTTTAGAGCGGCCAACTGGACCTGCATGGCTTTGACGAAATCGTCCTTTTGCGCATAGGTGTAATCCTTCATGTCCTGCGCGGCGGCCTTGGTTTCGGTTTGAACCTTGTCCATCTGCTGCGAGGTGGACTGCTCCGAAAGCGGCGATGAAAAGGACGGTGATGACCCATGTTTTGTTTTTCATAATTGTGATTTTGTTTGAATGAATGATTGTGTCCTGCACCCAGACTTGTTCCTGGTCATAATATTTTTCTTTCGTTTTTTGTGTTTTGTTTTTATCGCACATGACACCCTAGGCTATGGGCCGGCCCTTTGCCATGGGGTGTAACCCTACCGTGCGTGATTGATGGCGCTCCCGGAAAAAACTGATCCGGCTGGCAGTCAGGTCAAAGCGAAGGAGAAAGACCTCGCTCTGGCAGCTTAAACCAGTCGGCAGCCGGTCAAAAAGACGGATTTTGGGCCGCCGTTAACCTTGCGGCGCGGAAAGTTGTTCGAGGTTCGCGCCTTCACGCTGCATGAGGACGGCTTCGACGCGGGGCACATACATTTACGTTTCCGCGGGGAGATGTCCGGCAATGTCGTTCTCGACTTCCTGCCAAGTAGGGCCGACCTGCCGGTCGGCCTCGGACGCTACCGAACAGTCACGAGACGACGGTGCGCACGGACCCCGACATCCGATGTCGGGGGGAGTGACACGCCCTACCGAAATCCGTGCTCCTCCCCCACACTTGCCAGCGGGCCGATTGCCCTCTACCTTGCGCCCGCTTATGGAAAATGTGGTTATCATCGGTTCCGGTTGCGCGGGTTGGACGGCGGCGCTGTACACGGCGCGCGCCAATCTCCAGCCGCTCGTGCTCACGGGCACTCAGCCCGGCGGCTTGCTTACCACCACCAGCATCGTGGAAAATTTCCCGGGCTTCCCCGACGGCGTGAACGGCTGCGAACTAATGACGCGCATGCAAAAGCAAGCCGAACGCTTTGGCGCGCGCGCGAGTTTCGGCACCTTGGAGGAAGCGGACCTGTCGCGGCGTCCATTCGTGCTCACCGTGGACGGAGAGAAAATCGAAACGGAAACCGTCATCATCGCGACCGGCGCGAGCCACAAACACCTGGGAGTGCCGGGCGAGGATTTGCTGGAGACCAAAGGCGTAACTTACTGCGCCACCTGTGACGGCGCGTTGCCGATTTTCCGGAACCAGCCCCTGGTGGTCGTCGGCGGCGGCGATTCCGCCTGTGAAGAGGCCCTTTACCTGACCCGTTTCGGTTCGATCATTTACCTCGTGCATCGGCGCGACAAACTCCGCGCATCCAAAATCATGGCGGATCGGGCCCTGGCAAACCCAAAAATCAAGCCCCTCTGGGACTCCGTCGTCACCGAAGTACTCAATCCAAAGCAAGACAAGGTAACGGCGGTGAAATTGAAGAACGTCAAGAGTGGCGCCGAGACGATTCTGGATTGCGCGGGCGTATTTGTGGCCATCGGCCACGGGCCGAACACGGCGGTGTTCAAGGGACAGATTGACTTGGACGCCAACGGCTACGTCGTTCCGCGGAAAGGCACCATGACCAGCGTGCCGGGCGTATTCGTAGCGGGCGACTGTGCGGACCACGTCTATCGCCAGGCCGTGACGGCGGCGGGGAGCGGTTGCGCGGCGGCGATTGACGCGGAACGCTTTCTAGCCGCCGAGAATGGATGACCGAGCCGCTACCCGGCGCCTATGCCGGGTTCTCGTGCGTTTCTATTTGGGAGCGCTGTTACAGTGTTACAGGTTTATTCCCTGGGAATGCCGTAGTGGAATCCGGTTTCGTCCTCGTACCCGATGGGCACTTGGTTTTTGAACTTTTCCAGCAGCTTGGCCGTAAGGCCAATGAACAGAAGATTCAGGCCGGCAATAAGGAAAAACCAGGTTTTACTGCACATGCTTCCCGGCCAAGCAGCAATGATGCCACGGATGGGACACTCGAACAGCGCTGTATCGGCAGGCAAAATGTTCAATTATCTATCTTGGAATACGATGGAACGCCGTGGAATACCGTGGAATACCCTGTTATTTCGGTTTTAATCCGGTCGCGAGCAAGGTGGCGTGTTTGTAGGCACGTGTCCAGTTTTAGGACGACAGTTGAGGCGCGATAAAGCCAGTCCTACTGCATGGTTACGGCTTTGGGCGGCGAATCACTTATGTTAGCCGAAGCCGCCTGAAGGCGAAACTCCAAGCTAAAACAGTGCAAGATGCGCCCCCTGGCGGTAGTGCCCTAAATTCAGGAGCGCGGATCCATGAGCCGCAGCACATCCCCATGCAATCCAAGCCGCTGCGGGTCGCAGACCCGCGCTCCGAAAACAAATCGGGACACTACCCCCTGGCGGCAGGGCAGCCTGATTGAGTTGGACAGTTTCCTTGTTTTTCTGGTATGCTTCAAAACCGCGGATGCATCCCGAAACATGAGCAAACGAGAAAACCGATGAATCCGAAAGCCAGGCAGTGACGCACGGATTTTATGAACGACGGCAACCGAAGTCACAACAAAGCCACGCGCATTCTGGTCGTGGATGATCATCCCTTGGTCCGCGAATCGGTCAAGCGGCTGGTGCAGCAACAATCGGATTTGGTGGTCTGTGGCGAAGCCGAGGACCGGGAGCAGGCCCTGTCGCTCATGGCTAGCGGCCGGCCCGATCTGGTGATATTGGATTTGTCGCTGAAAGATTCGCATGGAACCGAGTTGATCCGGAGTTTGCGTGACCAGTTCCCGCAGGTATTGGTTCTGGTACTTTCCATGCAGGATGAGTTGGTATATGCCGAGCGGGCAATCCGGGCCGGCGCCCACGGCTACATTACGAAACAGGAGGCGGTGTCAAAGATTCTCAAGGCCATTCGATGCGTGTTGAGCGGGGAGATCTACTGGAGCGAAAAGGCCGCCATCAGGGTGGCATCGAAATTCGCGCGTCCCACCCGCGCGACCGGCAATCAGGCCACGGATTCGCTGACCGAGCGGGAGCTGCAGGTTTTTGAATTGATTGGCTTGGGACACAGCACGCGGCAGGTGGCGGCGACTTTGCACATTGATATGAGCACCGTGGAAACGTATCGGGCGCGGATCAAGGAGAAGCTGCAACTGAAAAATGCATCCGAATTGCTGCAATTTGCAATCCGTTGGTCGAACGACCTGAGGGCGTAAAGTGGAAGTATTCGTGGGGAAGCGGTGTACTATTTTACAGTACATTCTGTAGTGTTAGTAGCCACATCAAAATCACCAAAAGTCACTACAGACATGATGCACGTTTTTTGCTAGTCTGATGGCCATGGAGAGTGCAACAGCCATGCTGATGGGGAAGCACAGCAAGCCTGTCGCCATAGGTGATTGGAATGCTGGCGATGAGTCCGGCGGCAACTGAAGCTTCTCCTCTTTGATGGATGGCTGAAGGAAATCACAATTTTAGAGAATGGAAATCGAACGTTTAGCGTGGTACTGCGCCAGAACCAAGTCCAAGCACGAGCACTTGGCGGCGGCGCATCTGCGCCGGAATCTGGATCTGGAGGTCTTTCATCCGCGGCTGCGGGTGGAACGGGCGACCCAGCGTGGGGTGATGCGGGTGTTGGAGCCGTTGTTTCCATGTTATATTTTTGTCCGTTGCGTGCTGGAAGAGAAGGTGAACGAAATTCAGCATTCCAACGGGGTTCATAGTCTCGTGCATTTTGGCCATCGCATTCAAGCTGTGGACGACGCGATCGTGGGCGAGTTGCAGGAATGCTTTGGCGAAGCAGACACGATGACGGTGAGTGACCAGATTTCTCCCGGCGACGAAGTGACGATTGGGGAAGGGGCGTTTGCCGGGATGCGCGCTTATGTATTGCGGCTGATGCCCGCGCGGAAGCGCGTACAAGTTTTGCTCGATATCCTCGGTGGTCCAACTTTAGTGGAGGTAAGCCGGCATTCGGTCGTGTTGGTCAACAACACACTCGCCGATTTAGTGCCGGTTCTGGCGGCACCATGTGCAAGCATGGTAGCGGTCTAAGTTGAGCCGAAAAAAACATGTTCCTCCGGTTATTGGTGGAGGAAGCAAGGGTTCGTTTTGGGAAAATGCCCAAAACGAACAAGTGCGGAGCTTTCTACTGAAATGAACAAGGAGTATAGCAGGACTTACGTTAGTCATTATCCTATCTAACATCCGTATTGTCGTTATGAAATTCACGTTGCAGAAGATTGGGCGGCCTCTGGTTCCTTCCGTATCCCCGCGGGGCACGCCAGTGTGCGCCGTTCCTCCACCGCAAAACGCAACCGATTCGTTCAGGATCCCCCGCTGGAAGCGTGTCCTGGACCTGACGGCCGTAATCCTGCTGCTGCCGGTGGTGCTGCCGCTGGCGCTCGGCATCGCCGTGCTCATTCGCCTGGTTTCCCGGGGGCCGATTCTCTTTAAACAAGAGCGGATGGGCTATCGCTGCAAGACGTTCATGTGCCTGAAGTTTCGGACGATGGTGGTGGGTGCGGACACCACGAACCATCAGGGACACCTCGATCATCTGATGGCGTCGAATGCCCCGATGGTCAAACTAGATGCGCGGGGGGATTCGCGGATCATTCCCCTGGGGTTGCTGCTGCGTTCAGCCGGGCTGGATGAGCTGCCGCAACTAATCAACGTGCTTCGCGGCGAAATGAGCCTGGTCGGCCCGCGCCCTTGTCTGGCCTACGAATTTGACAAATATCTTCCCTGGCAACGGGAGCGATTCAATACGCTGCCGGGGTTGACTGGCCTGTGGCAGGTGAGCGGCAAGAACCGGACGACCTTCTCGGAAATGATGCACCTGGACATTGATTACGTCCGGCGCAAGACCCTGTGGCTGGACGTGCTGATAATTTGGAAGACTCTTCCGGCGGTGGTGGTTCAGATGTGGGACTTGAAAGTCAGCAAGCCGCGCCGCGGGGCGTCCTGTGCTGATCACCGTACGCCGGCTTTGCAAAAAACCGCCGTCCTCCCTCCGGCGGTCTGAGCAATCCAGGAATCCAGGGGTTGGCCATCAGCCGTTCTCCCCGGCGGGGAAAAAATGCCGGCCAACCCCGGATTCCGCACGGCGAAGGCGTTCCCCATAAACTGGGGGAATTTCGAACCACCGGTCGGGTTCCCTTCGTCCGGCATCGTCTCGTTTTTTCCCAAGCCAGCGGTAAACTGTGAATAACTAATTCTAATCATATGTCAAAGCCAATAAAAATCGGAGTGGTGGGCTGCGGATACTGGGGCCCGAACCTGGTGCGCAATTTCAGGTCGTTGCCCGGATGCAGCTTGAAAACCGTGTGCGACCTCAGCGCCCAACGTCTCTCGCATCTCAAGTCGTTGTACCCGGAGGTGCAGGGGACAATGGATTACGGGCACCTGCTCAACGGCGTGGGCCTGGATGCGGTGGTCATCGCCACCTCGGTCAAGTCGCACTACACATTGGCGCGGGCGAGTTTGCTGGCGGGCAAACATACGCTGATTGAAAAGCCGATGGCCAGCTCGGTGGCGGAGTGCGAAGAACTGACCGGGATCGCCCGCAAACGAGGGTTGGTGCTCATGATCGGGCACACGTTTCTCTATTCGCCGGCGGTGAGAAAGATCAAGGAGATCGTGGACCATGGCGACATTGGCGACATCCGGTACATTTGTTCACGGCGGTTGAATCTGGGGCTGTTCCAGGAGGACATCAACGTGGCGTGGGACCTGGCGCCGCACGATATTTCGATCGTGCTGCACATCATGGACGAACTGCCGGCGGCCATCAACTGCCGCGGCAGCGCGCATATCACTCCGGGGGTTGAAGACGTGACCACCATGTGCCTCAGTTTTCCCAAGCAGCGGTCGGCCATCATCCACAACAGTTGGATTGATCCGCGGAAAGTGAGGGAAATGACCATTGTGGGCAGCAAGCGCATGATCGTCTATGACGACGTGGCGCCGCTGGAAAAAATCCGGATATTCGACGCGCGGGTGGAACGGCCGCCGCATTACGACACGTTTGCGGAGTTCCAGTATGCCTACCACTATGGGGACGTCTATGCCCCCTACATCAAACAGGAGGAGCCGTTGAAGATGGAATGCCAGCATTTTCTGGATTGCATCACGGAGGGCACGCCTCCGTTGACGGACGGAGAGCAGGGGCTTGAACTGGTTCGGATATTGGAAGCGTCTTCCCAATCGCTGAAGCAGGGAGGGGCGCCGGTGCAGCTTTCCGGTCCGCCGGTGAATGGCAAAGCGGCCCGTTTGTGGCCGGCCGATTCCGAGGACGGGCTGAACTCCCGCCGGCCAGGGGCGCGGTTCCAAAACGGAAAAGCTTCCCCCTTCGCGGGCCGGAAGATTCCCATCAAGATTCGCTTCAGTGGACGCAGCGCTTACTGAGGGTTATGGAGGCTTACTGAGGGGTATGGCGGGTGCGCCGCCCACACCTGCTCAATGTGGCAATGGGAATGAACGATACGATTGACCAGCGCGGCGGAGCCGCTGAAGCGGCGCCGGCAAAACGCTCTGCGGGCAACTCCCAGGAGCAACCCGGCTTGCGCATCGCCCCGGATGTGCGCATGGGCAAAAACGTCCGCCTCGTCGGCTTCGTCAACCTTTATGGATGTGAAATCGGCGATGACGTAAAAATCGGCACGTTTGTCGAAATTCAAAAGGGAGTGCGGATTGGCAAGCGCTGCAAAATTTCGAGCCACACCTTCATTTGCGAAGGGGTGACACTGGAGGATGAAGTTTTCGTGGGTCACAACGTCACTTTCATCAATGACCGCTATCCCCGCGCCACTAATGGGAACGGCCAATTGCAGACCGAGTGCGACTGGGCCTGTGTTGGCACGCGGGTCAAGCGCGGCGCGTCCATCGGGTCGGGGGCCACGCTTTTGTGCGGAGTTACCATCGGTGAAAACGCAATCGTGGGTGCGGGCAGCGTGGTCACCAAAGACGTAGCGGCCAACACCGTGGTTGCCGGGAATCCGGCCCGGATGATCAAATCGCTTTCACCCAGGAGTTGATTCGAGTCGTTTCGTGGTTGACGCCAATACCATCGCATCTTCGCACATTTCCGCGGTTCCGACGGAAGGGAACAACATCTGGAGCCCGGCGCGTCCGGTAAACCCGGTGGGTGATCCCGATTGGGACCGCCGAGTGCTGTCGCACCCTGATTACTCATTTTTTCATGGCACGGCTTGGGCGAGGGTATTGCAAGACACCTACGGCTTTACGCCCCTTTATCTTGCGAACGGGAGCGCCGGGCAATTCCAATCCCTGCTGCCGCTTATGGAAGTGCGCAGTTGGCTGACGGGCCGGCGCGGGGTGGGCTTGCCGTTCACGGACGACAGCCGTCCGCTATGCGGTGGTGGCGGCTCATTCGGCAAGCTTTTCTTCGGTGCGGTGGATCTGGGGAAAGAGCGGGGCTGGAGAGCGGTGGAATGCCGCGGCGGGCGGCAGTGGCTGGATGACGCGCCCGCATCGCTCGCATTTTACGGACACCAGGTGGAATTGGATGCAGATGAAGACCACTTGTTCGCGCGTTTGGAAAGTTCAGTGCGGCGGGCCATCCGCAAGGCGGAGAACAGCGGCGTGACGGTGGCCGTTTCCCGGGGCGCACCGGCGATGGAAACGTTTTACCGATTGCAATGCCAGACGCGAAAAAAGCATGGTTTGCCACCCCAGCCGTTGGTTTTCTTCCAAAACATTCAGCGGCACATTCTGGCCGGCAATCTGGGAATAATCGTCACGGCCAGCCATCAAGAACGGCCCATCGCCGCCTCGGTCTATTTCCAGTTGGGCGAACGGGCGATTTACAAATTCGGCGCTTCCGACGAGAAGTTCCAACAGTTGCGCGCCGCGAACCTGGTCATGTGGGAAGCGATCAAATGGCATGCGCGCCACGGCGCGCGGACGTTGCACCTGGGCCGGACGTCGCTTTGGAACGACGGCCTGCGGCGGTTCAAGCTGGGCTGGGGGGCGCGCGAGGAACGGATCGAGTACGTGAAGTATGACCTGGGAGCGGGCCGGTTCGTATGCGATCGCGATGAATCAACCGGCTGGCACACGCGCATTTTCCAGCGCATGCCCATTCGCCTTTCGCGGTGGTTGGGCGCGGCGCTCTATCGCCACTGGGCTTGACGTTCGGAAACTGAAACTTGTTGCTTCCCAATTTCCCGGAGAGCATTAGACTTGGCGAAGATGAATAACAGCCGGCCAATCGAATCCGTGTCGTCAATGACGGTGGGCGACATCTATTACGTCCTTTTCCGGCACAAGTGGGCGATCATCGTGCTGGCGCTGGCGGGACTGGCGGCGGCGGCGGTGTACCGTCATTATGAAGCGCCGCTCTTTGAGTCGGAGGCGGAACTGCTTATCAAGTATGTGCCGGAGGCCAAGACGCCGGTATTGGGCGGGGAAACCATTCAGCCGAATTCCGAAGTTGAGGACGTTATTAATACCGAGGTCCAGATCTTGACCAGCTTGGATTTGGCGGAGCAGGTAGCCACCAATATTGGCCCGGCGAACATCCTGGCCCGGGCCGGCGGCGGAGACGATCCGCTGGCGGCGGCGACCCTGGTGCACAACAATATCGGTGCGGCGCCCGCCGGACATGGCAGCAGCGTCATTATCATTACTTTTTCCCATCCCAACCCACAAATCGTGCAGCCGGTCCTCCGGGAGCTGATTGAAGACTATACGCAAAAGCACAAGGAAATTCATCAGGCGGCGGGGCAATTCGACGACAACTTGAACCGGGAGCTTGCGGACCTGGGGGCGAATTTGAATGAGACGGAGACGCGATTGGAAGCGGTGGAGAACAGCAACAAGATCGTGTCCCTCCAGGGCGCCAAAAGCGAGGTAGCCGAGCAGATTTCAAAGATTCAAGCTGACGTTCTGGACGCCAAGGCGGAACTGGAGCAGTTTGGAATAGTTGCGCGGGAAGCCGGACAGGCGCCGGCGGCCGCTCCCACAACCAACGTGGAGGCGGTCATACCGCAAGATCAAATTGACGCTTACCAGGACGCTTCCTATCGGCTGGGAAATTTTCGGCAGCAGCGGCA
This sequence comes from Verrucomicrobiota bacterium, assembly GCA_049523455.1. Lineage (GTDB taxonomy): Bacteria > Verrucomicrobiota > Verrucomicrobiia > Limisphaerales > UBA11358 > UBA11358. Next base: position 11,320 of record JBEKMW010000020.1, read on the forward strand.
GGATTTCATCAAACAGGGTTTTTCTCCGCAGAACGCGTTGGTACTCACCAATCAGATTGAAATTGCCAAGGCCGAGAGGAACGTGGCTGACTTGGAGAAGGAATATCCCGGCCTGAAGAGTTATGTCAGTTCCAACGCACAACTGGGCGGGCAAAAAACGTCCGCCTCTGGCGGCGTGGCCGTGAGCATGGACGACCAGATAGGCGCCCTGAAGGCGAGAATCGGAGCCTTGACCTGGCAGGAGAACCAGTTGTGGGAAGAGGCGAGCAATCTGAAAGCGCTTTCGCCGGAGATAACGGAATTGCAGCGGCAGAAAGAAATCCTGGAAACCAATTACCAGACCCTGGCCGTGGGCCTCTCCCAGACACATATCAATGATGATCTGATGGCCTCCAGCAAGGCGCCCAACATCCGGACGATCCAGACGCCCTCGCCGCCGTTTCAGCAATGGAAGAAGGCCAACGAGCAAACGGCCATGGTGGCGGTGAGCGGGATCGTGCTGGGGCTGGCATGGGCGTTCCTGATTGAGTTGTATTTCGACCGTTCGGTCAAACGCCCGATCGAGGTGGAGAACAAATTGAACATGCCGCTGTTCCTTTCGATTCCGGAACTCAAGCGCAATGGTCATGCGAAACTGCCTCGGGCCGCGGCCCGGCGACAGTTGAACCAGACGAACCCCACCGATGGAGAGCAGGCAGCCGATGGGGCCAACCTTCCGGTGCGGCGGGACACGGGCGTGCATGTCGTTTCGCTGGAAAAAAACCGCCCCTTGAACCGGTTCTTCGACGCATTGCGGGACCGGCTGGTGCTCTACTTCGAAGTCAAGAATCTAACCCACAATCCCAAACTGGTGGCCGTGACCAGCGTCAACAGCGGTTCGGGCGTGAGCACCATCGCCGCGGGCCTGGCCTCTTCCCTGTCCGAGACCGGCGAAGGCAATGTGCTGCTGGTGGACATGAATCTGGAGCATGCGGTGGCGCACCAATTCTACCAGGGCAAACCGGTATGCAGCCTGGATAAAGCGCTGGCCGGCGAGACCAGGAATCACGCCCAAGTCCAGGAAAACCTTTACGTGGTCAGCGAACAAGCCGACGGCGACCAAATGCCGCGCATTCTGCCCAAGCGTTTTTCGAGCCTGATGCCCAAATTCCGGGCCAGCGAGTACGATTACATTATTTTTGACATGCCACCGGTCACCCAAACGAGTGCCACGCCCCGGGTCGCGCGGTTCATGGACATGGTGCTGATGGTGATTGAGTCGGAAAAGACCGACCGGGACGCGGTGCAGCGGGCCAACAAGATTTTGGTGGAATCGGGTGCAACGGTCAGCGCGGTGCTGAACAAGACGCGGAAATACGTCCCCACGAGCCTGCATCAGGGCAACTTGGGAGATGCCTGAGTGCGGCCGGGCGCCATTCCTCCAAATCCCCCTCTCAAATTCCGAAGGCAGGTCCCCAATCCGAGGTATTCTCATGCCCGGTAATCGCATCTATTACCACTTAAAGCCTTACCTGCCGTGGCGGCTTCGCATTGCCATGCGGCGGGTGCTGGCCCGCTTGAAGCGCAGACTAAGCGCGGACATCTGGCCCATCAACGAAACGGCGGGCAGGTTGCCCGAGGGTTGGCCCGGCTGGCCCGAGGGCAGGAAATTTGCCCTGGTACTGACCCATGATGTTGAAGGGCCAGAGGGCTTGGCCAAATGCCGGCAGTTGATGCAGCTCGAACAGGAAGCCGGCTGCCGCTCCTCGTTTAATTTCATTCCCGAAGGCGACTATTACGTTTCCCGCGAGTTGCGCGAGGAGCTGAAAGCCGACGGGTTCGAAGTAGGAGTGCACGACCTCCACCACGACGGCAAGCTCTACCAGTCGGAATCCGCCTTTGCGGAAAACGCCAAACGGATCAACGAATATTTGAAGAAATGGGGCGCGGTGGGTTTTCGCTCCGGATTCATGCTGCACGAACTGGACTGGCTGCGGCAGTTGAACGTGGCTTACGACGCCTCCACGTTTGACACGGACCCGTTTGAGCCGCAGCCAGAGCCGGTGGGCACCATCTTTCCGTTTTGGGTTCCCGATTCGGCAGGGGGTTCCGGGTACGTGGAGTTGCCCTATTCGCTTCCGCAGGACTCGACCCTGTTCCTGGTATTGCGCGAAACCTCGCCTGAAATCTGGCTCAAGAAACTGGACTGGGTGGCCAGCCGCGGGGGCATGGCGCTGGTCAACGTGCATCCCGATTATGTGAGGTTTCCCGGTGAGGCCCCGTCGGCCCGCACCTTCCCGTCGAATTTCTACCGGCAGCTTCTGGATTACGCCCGGCAAAAATACGGCGCGTCCTGCTGGCAACCGCTCCCCGGCGAATTGGCCCGGTGGTATGGGTCGCAACTTAAGACCCGACCTGCGGTTTCCTCCCCCTGCGCATCGCAGGGGAGGGCAGGGGACCAGGGTGAAGTGGAGGTGGCCGCAAAAGTTTTGCCGCAAGAAGGGGAGCGCGACCAGGGCCAAAGAGAAAAACAGCAGGCTGCCGCTGCCTCTCTCCATGAACCTCCATCTGTTTCAGGGGTTCAATGCGCGAGTTCTTCGAGGAATTCTCTCCGCGGCAAGCGCGCCGCGGTTCTCCTGTACGCCGGCATCGTCTCCGACGCCCGGCCACGCTATGAAATGGAAGCCCTGCTAAACGAGGGGATGTCCGTTGATTTGATTTGCTTGCGCGAGACAGCGGACGAAGCGGCGGTGGAAGTGCGCGGACAGCTTCGCATCACGCGGATACCCGTCCGGCATGGTCGTGACCGCAAGGCGGGTTATTTCTGGAACTACGGGCGCTTCTTTTTGCGTTCGTTCGTTTCCCTGGCCGTGCGATCGGTCCGGAAGCGCTACGATCTGGTCCATGTTCATAACATGCCCGATGTGCTGGCCTTTGCCGCGTTGGCGCCGCGCCTGCGGGGCGCCAAAATCGTGCTGGATCTGCACGACCCGATGCCCGAGTTGTATCAAACCATCTACCAATTGAAACCGGATGCGCGCATGATCCGCCTCCTGAAGAAGCTTGAGCAATGGAGCATCCGTTTCGCGCATCTGGTTCTGACGCCCAACGAGGCCTTTCGCAAAGTTTTTTGCGCACGGGGTTGCCCGCCGGAGAAAATTCAAATCGTCATGAATACGCCCGATGAAGGCGTCTTCCGAGCTTCCACCGATGCATCAAAACCGCCTGCTGGCAGCCGGCCGAAAGGGGAATTTCGGGTAATGTACCACGGTCTGATCGTCGAGCGGCACGGTTTGGGCACGGCCATCCAGGCGGTGCGCCAGTTGTCCCAGGACCTGCCTCAAATCCGGCTGGACCTTTTTGGCGACCGTAATGACTATCTCGATCAATTGCTGGCGGAGGCCAAGCACGCGGGATTGAATGGACACGTGAGCTATCACGGGAAACGCCGTTTGGATGATATGCCGGCGGCAATTCTGGAGGCCGACCTCGGCATCATTCCCAACTCACGCACGCCGTTTACCGAGATCAATTTTCCCACCCGGATTTTCGAATATCTGTGCCTGGGCAAACCCGTGATTGTGCCGGACACCAAGGGTATTCGGGATTATTTTGACGAAACCCAGATCTTCTATTTTGAACCGGGCAGCGCCGACGACCTGGCCCGGGTCATCCGCTGGGTTTACGAGCACCCGGCGGAAGTCGCCTCCCGGCTGCAACGCGGCCGCGAGGTTTACGAGCAGCACCTGTGGTCGCATGAAAAATGCCGCCTGGTCGGCGCCATTGGTTCGTTGTTCCGTGGCAACGACCCCGGTTCCGCGCGGGATGACAAGCGGGCGCGGTATTGAGCGTCCGCGAGGATATGGACCTTTCCGTCATTATCATCAATTGGAACTCCAAGAACTTCCTGGAAGACTGCCTGGCCAGCCTCCAACGAAGCGCCCAAGACGTGGTGCATGAAGTACTGGTGGTAGATAACGCATCCTACGATGGCTCGGAGCAATTGCTGGCCACGGAATTTCCCCGGGTGAAATACATTCAAAGCGAACGAAACCTGGGATTTGCCGGCGCCAATAATATCGCAGCCCGCCGGGCGAAAGGGGATCTGCTTCTCTTTCTGAACCCCGACACGGTAATGGAGGGTGATGCAATCAGGCAACTGGTTGACGCTTTGCGGCGTCTGCCGGGCGCGGGCATCGCAGCCCCCCGGTTGCTGAACACAGACCGCACCTTGCAGACCAGTTGCATCCAATCCTTTCCCACTGTCCTGAATCAGGCGTTGGATTGTGATTGGTTGCGCCGTTGGTTCCCGCAATCCTCTTGGTGGGGGAATGCGGCCTTGTTCAACGGGTCCGCTGAACCGGTCGCGGTGGAAGCCGTCTCGGGGGCGTGCCTGATGATCAAGCGCGAACTGTTTGAGCGGCTGAAAGGGTTTGATGATCGTTACTTCATGTATTCCGAGGACATTGACCTCGCCTTCAAATGCGGTCAAGCCGGGTTCAAGTGTTATCACGTGCCCGCGGCCATCATCATCCATCATGGCGGCGGCAGCAGCCAGAACGCCAGCGGCGCATTTTCCAACGTGATGATTCGGGAATCGGTTTATCGTTTTATGCGCCAGCACCGGGGCCGGCTCAGGGCGCAATGTTTCCGGGTGGTGATCGGCATTTCGGCGCTGGTTCGGTTGCCGCTGGCTGCGTCCCTCTGCTGTTTTCGGCAAGGCGCCGGCGGAAGAGCCCGAGCGCGTGTCAGCAAGTGGGTTTCAGTTATTCGCTGGAGTCTGGGGATGGAATCGTGGGCGGCCAGGCAATGACCCGTATGCCCATTTCGGCTGATGACGGCTATGTGTTGGTGACTCCCGTCCGGAACGAGGAGCGAACCATTGAAATCACGATCCAATCCGTGGTGGCGCAGACCGTCCCGCCACGGGAGTGGGTGGTAGTCAGTGACGGGTCCACGGACCAGACGGATGCCATTGTTGACCGGTATGTCCGGCAATTTAACTGGCTTCGTCTCGTGCAGTTGAAAAACCGCCCGGGGCGAAATTTCGCGTCGGTGGTCTTTGCCACGGAAACGGGAATCCAGGCGCTGCGCACCAGAGCCTATGCTTACCTGGGTTTGCTCGACGCGGACGTGCGTTTTCCGGAAAACTACTTTGCCCAAATGTTGACCCGGTTTGCCAAGGACGTGCGGCTGGGTTTGGCGGGCGGCCTGGTAGTGGACGTGGTGGACGGCAAACGCTTCCGTGACCGCCAATCGCTGCAAAATGTGGCAGGCGCCGTGCAGTTTTTCCGCCGGGAATGTTTTGAATCCTTGGGTGGGTTGGTCCCTGTAGCCGAAGGGGGATGGGATGCAATAACTTGCGTGCGGGCGCGCATGAATGGCTATCGGACGGAAACTTTTGCGGACTTGATCGTGGAACATCTCAAGCCGCGCAACGTGGCCGAAGGAGGCCCGCTCCGCCGCCACTGGCAGTTCGGCACCCGTGATTACGCATTGGCCAGCCACCCGGTATTCGAGTTGGCCAAATGTTGCGCCCGATGGGGCGACTTTCCACCCGTGCTGGGAGCACTTGCCCGCTTAAGTGGGTATGGCTGGGCTGCGGTTCGCAACCGAAAGCGGCAACTTCCGCCCGACGTTTGCATTCATATACGCCGCGAACAACTGGCGCGCCTGAACCCTTTCAAGACGGTCTGGCCGGTTTGAACCGGTTGACGGTCCGCTTATGAGGTTAAAAAATCCCACCCGCTCCATTCGGAAATGAATGCCCTGGCCGCATTGATCGTGACCGCGGTAATCCTGGTGGTGCTGGCCGGCCCGCGACGGTGGGCGTTGCTGGCCATCGTCGCCGGCGCGCTTTACGTCACACAAACTGAAGCCGTCAACATGGGTGGTTTCAACATGTGGGCCAGCCGATTTTTTGAATTGGCCGGCTTTCTTCGGGTCATGTTCCGGCGCGAATTCTCGTTTCGGCAAATGAACCGGATTGATCACGCACTAATCTGGCTCTACCTGTACTCCACCGTGGTATTTTTGCTCCGTTCCAAAGACGGCCAGGCGTATCAAATTGGCACGGCCGTGGATGCCTGTCTCTGTTACTTCACCTTCCGGGGTTTATTGAGGGACATGGAGGATTTTCGGTGGTTGCTAGGCAGGCTGGTGCTCCTCCTGGCGCCTTACGCACTGCTGGTGCTGGCCGAGAGTCACATGGGCCACAATCCCTTTGCCATATTGGGCGGGATCGAAGGCGGAGATGAATGGGTGCGCAAAGGGCGTCCGCGCTGTTTTGGCAGTTTCCGCCAGCCTGACACCTTGGGTATGTTCGCGGCGAGTTTCGTGCCATTATTTGTGGGTATGGCCTGCATCAGCAAAGAACGGCGGCGGGCCTTGTTTGGGCTGGGCCTGTGCCTGATGATTGCCTGGGCGGCAAATTCCGGCGCGGAGACAGCGGCCACGGCAGCGGGGCTGGTGTGCTGGGGATTTTGGCGTTACCGGAGAAAGATGCGGCAAGTGCGCTGGGGCCTCGTGGCATTCTTTGTCGTTCTGGCGCTGGTGATGAAGGCGCCGGTGTGGTATATCCTGGCGCGTGCCAGTTCCGTAACGGGCGGCAATGGCTGGCATCGCTCTTATCTGATAGATATGGCCTATAGCCATATCGGCCAATGGTGGCTGGCTGGCGTTCCCATAACTGAAACCGGCGGTTGGTTTCCGTATGGACTGTCTGCCACCGGGGGGGCGGACATTACCAACCAATTCATTTCGTTTGGCTTGACCGGCGGCTTGGGTGCAATGGCTTTGTTCATCCTGCTTCTGACTCGCGCCTTCGGTGAGCTGGGCAAGGCTTTGGCCGCCGTTCGCGCGGGTGCCTCAAAACCGGCTTCTGCTGAGTTCCTGCTCTGGGGCTTGGGAGTCATGCTCACGGTGCATATCATCAATTGGTGTGGCATCACTTACTTTGACCAGATGGAAATGTTCTGGCTCATGCAACTGGCCGCTATTGCGAACCTGTCGGCCAATTGCCTGGCATGGCCATTGGAGGCTGACCGCGCCGCTGATTTGCCTGGCCAGCCCGAAATTCTGGAATCGGAAGCGCGGTTCCCATCCGAAGTTCCACAGACCTGAAGCCGGCCAGATATTGGGAGGCCTCCAGAAACGGCCTGCCATCCTAAATGCAATGCTGGTAAGCGTAATCATACCTACCTACAACCGGGGAAAGACGATCGGGCGGGCGGTGGACAGCGTGCTCGCCCAATCGTGGAAATCAATGGAAATCATTGTCGTTGACAGTCACTCGACCGATGCAACGGGCGAAGTGCTGGCCGCTTATGGCGATAAAATCCGCCTGGTGCATGGGGCCAGACGAGGCCCGGCAGCCGGCAGAAACGTTGGCATCAAGGCGGCCCGGGGGGGGGTTATTTCGTTTTTGGATTCGGATGACGAATGGCTGCCGGACAAGCTGGAGCGGCAAATGAAACTTTTGGAGGCGGGTGAAGCGGCCGGCGTCAAATGCTGTGTATGCAATGCCCGGAAGGAGGTGGCGGATGGGTCGGTGACGTCCTTCGCCATAGCACGCCTGCGGCCGGCGCAACGCGAGGGCGTCTGGTTCAATCCGGCGGAGGTGTTGACGACGCGCTTTTTGTTTTTCAACCAGGTGGTCGCAATCCGTCGCGAAGTGCTGGAGCAAACCGGCTATTTTCGGGAAGATATGCCTTTGAATGAAGACTATGATCTGGCGTTGCGGCTGGCCGTAACCGGGCCATGGGCGTTTATCGCCGACCCCCTGGTAGTCTGGCATGAGCACGCGGAAAATGGTTCCCGTGCGTTTGGCGCGCTTGAGATTTGTCAGTCCACGTTGCAAATTCTCAACGATCTGCGCAGCTCGTCGCAGTTTGGCCCGCTGTTACCGGCGGGCTTGCTGCGGCGGCGCATCCGTATCTTGAATCAAACCAGGACGGCTTTGCGGATTTCCACCGGGACAAATGCCGTGGCCCGATGGTCGGGCAAGTGTCTGTTGTCGTATCTGCGGGTTTGCGAGGCGCTTTACCGGCGTTCGCCCTCCACGCCGCGGATGGTGACTGATGCCTTGTGATGCCTCGCAATTGACCGTGATTTGAGAAGCCGGCCAATCAGGACAATTTGCCCGACCGGCGGGCCTAAACGGGGCGTCTGGCGCAAATCTGGTGTCGGGTTACTTGACAAACCGGGAAGTGGGGCGAGACTGAAAAAGCGTTGGTCTTGAAAAAAGACAGTGTATTCCATCGCACGTGCCAAGGATGGGCAGTGTGGCGGGCTCAAACGCTCCCATTGAATCGTAATATGCTTGCAATCAACAGGTTTTCGGAGGCGGGCGGCAAAAAGCCCGGGTCGGCACGTGGCGTGCTTTGCTTTCAAAGCATGCGTTGTCGCCGTTCGTCAGAACTTGATCATTCATTAATTGGTGAGGTCATTAATAAAATAAGAATCATCCTTATTGCTTTCGCTTCGCTGGTTTGCTGCTGGGCCGCGCAGGCCCAGGCACCGAATATTTACGTGGCTCAAAGCGCCACCGGCAACGGAAGCGGGGCGGATATGTCGGATTGTCTTCCGGTGGCGTGGTTCAATGCGTCCAGCAGTTGGGGCGGGGGCACCAATCAAATCGGGCCGGGTGCGACGGTAGAGTTGGTGGGAACCATTACGAATGTGCTTTTGCCAAAGGGCAGCGGTTCGCCCGGGTTGCCGGTTACACTTTATTTCGAGCCGGGCGCGAAGCTGAGCGCGCCCACGCTGCCCAATACCATGTGGATTGACCTGGACAATTTAAGCCACTACGTGATTGACGGCGGCCAAAACGGAATCATCGAGGCGACGGACACGGGAACCAGCGCCACTTATGGCGGCACGTTTGACTACACTAACACAGTCAGCGGCATCAGCGTCAATAACTGCTCGGACATCACGATTCGGAATCTGGTGTTCCGGAATTTCTATGTTCATACCGCGATGAGTGATTGCATCATGAACCCGGGGTATGGGATCAATGGCAACGGATTCAGTGGCCCGCTATTCGTCAATAATTGCACGTTCAGCAACCTCTGCTGGGCGGTGACGGTCTGCGGGGGTGACGGGGGGAACGTCCCGGCGGGTCAGGGTGGCGGCAACATCAATGTTTTCAGCAATTACTTCTATTTTTGCGACCACGGCGTGGCATCGCTGGGCAGTTACACGAACATCAACATTTACAACAATCACTTTGGGTCCACGTCCAACTGGGATACCACGTGCGGCCAATGGCACCACGACGGGATGCATTTCTTTTATGCTCCCAGCGGAAGCAGTGCGAACATTATAATTCATGGCAACCTGTTTGATGGCGACTGGGGACAAAACAATACGGCGCACATATATTTGCAGGGCGACGACACCTGGAGCCATCTGGGGGCCAATTCCAATGTCTGGATTTATGACAACGTGTTTCTCATGCTGCCGGGGGAGAACCTGAATGATGGTTCCATTTACGGGGCGGCGGTCGCCGCGAATGTCTTCAACAACACGTTCGTCGGCAGCAGCCAGTATTATATGGGGCTCCAGATGATTAACTATCAGGGCCAAATCGAAAACAATCTGTTTAGCGGACCAGGGACTTTTTACTGGCTGAATTCGTGGGGAACCGGTTCCACCAATCCTCCGTCACTGAACAACAACCTTTACTCGGTCACCGCAGGACGGTTGTATTGGATGTTTGGGGCCGGCTGGAGCGGCTTTAACGTGTGGTCGGGTTGGCTGGCGTTCAGTCGCGAAACCAATTCAATTTATCTGGGCACGGCCGCTCCCGGCATTTACGCCAACGGGACCTTGCAGACGAACAGTCCCGCAGCAGGGGCGGGGGTGAATCTTGGCAGCCTGAACCTGCCGGGCGTGAACGCAGACTTTGCCGGCAATCCACGTTCAGCCACTGGGAATTGGGACATCGGCGCATACGCCGCGTCGAGCACCGGCACAACCAGCGGCGGCGGCAGTGGACCGGTCCCGCCCTCGAACCTGCATCACTTGTAGATTTGACGCGGCGAGCAAGGGCGAAAAAATCTTCAACTTCGAGCTTCACCATCGGCCGCGTGTGTTTACGCGGTGGACGTTGGTTTAAAGAAATTTCGCCTTGAACGCGGAAGCGGCGTTTGATGGATACGCCTTGGCAATAGACCGTCTATGGGGATTGGAGTAATCGAGCGTGCGCTTCATTGGCGGGAGCGCCTCCGCACGCGCCTGTTTACGTGGTTGATTGCCAGCCAATTCCGGGAAATCGGCTCCGGCTCGCGCATTTCGCCGCCATTTCGGTTTTGGGGCTTGCACCAAATCAGTATCGGTGAAATGGTCATGGTGCATCAATTCAGTTGGATTCAGGCGATTGGGGATGAGGGCAGCAACGAAGCCGCCAAGATCATTATCAAGTCCCACGCACGCATCGGCATGGGAGCGCATATCTCCGCAGTCCGGCAAATCGTGATCGGAGAGCACGTGATGCTGGGACGCAACGTGTATATTTCGGACCATTTGCACGGTTATAAAGATACCACCACCTTGATCGCGAACCAGGGGATTGATGACATAAAGCCAGTTTCGATAGGCCGGGGAAGCTGGCTGGGAAACAACGTCGCGGTGCTGCCGGGGGCGAGTATTGGCGAACATTGCGTCATTGGTGTCAATTCCGTGGTGAGCACCCCCGTCCCGGACTTTTCAGTGGCGGTGGGCATGCCCGCGCGGGTGGTTCGGAACCTCAGGCCGAATTCTGCGAAAACAGAAATCTGAATGGACACCAAGCACACCATGACGCAAAGCCACCCTGGCAATCCTGAGTTCGGAGTGCGGGGCGATGACGCGCAATGGCTTCCGGGTTCCGGGCATGCTGGAGATCGCCGCGTGGCGGTTACCGACCTTTTATTGGTGGCGGATTCTTCGGTGGATCCCATTATCCGGTTTCTGGCTGACCCAACCTGTCCGCCTGCGATCAAGGCGACGGTCGCACCCTACAATCAAGTACAACAAGTCTTGGCGGACATCGCCTGCCGGGATCGGTCCGACAATATTGAGACGGTGATGGTTTGGACCAGGCCGGAAGGCGCCATTCCCACGTTCTCAAAAATTCTTCAGTTCGAACCGCCGGCCCTTGACGATTTATTGGCTGAGGTGGACCAATTTGCCGGCCTCATCTGCGAGGCGGCCCGGCGGGTGGGAACGGTTTTTGTACTGTCGTGGGCTCTACCGCCCTACCGGCGGTGGATACAGGCGATTACGTTGCGCCATGAGAGCGGCTTGGGCAATATCCTGATGCGGATGAATTTGAGACTGGCAGAGCGGTTTTGCGAATCGAACAACATCATCCTTCTGGATTGCCAACAGTGGTACGCGTCATTACAGAAACCCGCATATGACGCCAAACTGCACGCATTGGCGAAGGTGGATTATTCGCGGGATTTCTTTGTCAAAGCCGCGTCGGAGATCAAGGCAGTGCTACAGGGATTGCGGGGCCAGGCGCGCAAGCTGGTTATTTGCGATTTGGACAATACGCTTTGGGGTGGCGTTATTGGCGACGACGGGATGGAAAATGTCAAATTGGGCGGGCATGATGGGATGGGAGAAAGCTTTGTGGCGTTTCAGCAAGAACTGCTGGCCCTGCGCAAGCGCGGCATTTTGTTGGGGATATGCAGCAAAAACGATCCGGAATTGGCCTGGAAGATGATTGACGAGCACAGCGAAATGGCTTTGCGGCGGGCCGACTTCGCAAGTGCCAAAATCAACTGGTCCGACAAAGCCGAAAATATTTCGCAGATGCTTCGGGAACTGAACCTGCTGCCTGAGTCAGCGGTCTTTCTGGATGATCACCCGGCAGAACGGGAACGCGTGCGACAGGCGTTTCCGGGCATGCTGGTGCCTGATTTGCCGGCGGATGTGGCGGGATATGCGGCATTTCTCGCCGGGCTGGATTGTTTTGAAACGGGCAGCATCACTGCGGAGGACAGGGCGCGAACGGGCTTTTACCGCAAGGAGGCTGAGGGGCGGGCCGTGATCGCCTGTGGCGGTTCGATTCAGGCGTGGCTGGAATCGCTGCAGATTGTGCTTAAGGTGGAAAAGCTCGACCGCGGCAACCTGGTACGGGCGGCGCAATTGTTGAATAAGACCAACCAGTTCAATATGGCGACCCGTCGGATGGACCAGGAGGACTTTTGGCGCTGGTGCATTTCGCCAGGGCACCAGGCATGGATATTCTCAGTAATGGATCGTCTGGGAGATTCGGGAATCACGGGGTTAATCACCGTGGATTTAACGAATGCCCAGCAAGCGAGGCTGGTGGATTTCGTAATGAGTTGCCGCGTGATGGGCAAGCAGATCGAAGAGGCCATGTTGAATGTGGTTAAAGGAGCGCTCGAAGTTCGAGGGGCACGCGAACTGAGCACCAGTTACCATCGAACGGATCGGAACCAGCCGTTTCTGGATTTCATCAAAAACAAATGGATGCATGGGGCAGGGGACGTGCTCGAAATGTCCAAAATTGCTCCGCCGCCCCACATCCGGATCGAGCAGGAAACGCCACCAGGATGACCATTCTTGAACAAATTCAATCTGTTTTGGGAGCTATCCTGGGGGTGGCGCCGGAGGCGATTAACCGGGAAACCACCCGAAGCCAGTACGCCAATTGGGACTCGTGGGCGCATTTGCAATTGGTGATGGAACTGGAGGGGCAGTTTGCGTGCCATTTCACGATGGATGAAGTAATTTCGATTGCTTCTGTGAATGATTTTATAACTCTTATTGAACGCAAGCAGTCGCCCGCGGCCGATACGGTAGCCGGTTCCCGTCTACCGCCCTCGGGTTAGCGCAAAAGAGACGGAGGCATTTTATGCAGGAACTGGTTATCGAATCGGGCCGCGCCGAGCGCCAATACTGGCGTGACCTTTGGCATTATCGCGAATTGTTTTACTTCCTCGCCTGGCGGGACCTGCTGGTCCGGTACAAGCAAACGGTGGTGGGTTTGGCGTGGTCTTTTATCCGTCCGGCGCTGGCGGTCTTTTTGCTCACGCTGTTTGGCAAGGCCGCCAAGTTGCACATGGGCAACGTACCGGGCGCGTTGTTTACTTCATGTGCTTTGCTTCCCTGGCAGTTCTTTTCGACGGCGATGGCCGAAAGCGGAAGCAGCCTGGTAAACAATGCCAACATGATTTCCAAGGTCTATTTCCCGAGGCTCGTCGTGCCGGCCAGCAGCGTGATTACCAGTTTTGTGGATTTTCTGATTACGGGGGTCTTGGTGGCGCTGTTGATGGTCTGGTATCGCTTCCTGCCGCCGGCGACCTTCTGGCTGTTGCCGATATTCATTTTGCTCGTATTTGCGGCTTCCTTTGGCGCCGGGCTTTGGATTGCGGCGCTCATGGTCAAGTATCGGGATTTCCGATTCATCGTGCCGTTCATCGTCCAATACGGGTTCATTGCTTCGCCGTTGGTTCTGGCCACCAACGATGTGCCGCTGCATTGGCGCTTGGTCTGGTCACTCAATCCCATGGTGGGAATCATTGACGGTTTTCGGTGGTGCCTGCTGGGGGGCCAAAACGTCATGTATTGGCCCGGATTCGCCGTCTCGACCTTCAGCGTCTTGTGCCTGATCATGACCGGCTTTTGGTATTTCCGAAAGACCGAGCGAACCTTCGCCGACGTGATCTAAAAAAGCAGGAAGCAGAGGATGATTTGTATTTTTGCTTTTTGCTTTCTGTTTTCAAATGATGCCTATCATTAGCGTTGAGGACCTTGCCAAGTCCTACGTCATCGGCCATCAGCGCAACCGGCATGACGGTTTGCGCCACCGGCTCGAGGACGCGGTGCGGAACCCGTTTCGCTGGCTGCGAGCGCGAAACGGAGAGTCCAGGGCCGGCAAGGAGGAATTCTGGGCGCTCCGGAACGTTTCTTTTGAGGTCAAGCCGGGCGAAGTGGTGGGCATCATTGGACGCAATGGCGCGGGCAAATCCACGCTGTTGAAGATTCTGAGCCGCATCACCGAGCCCACCACCGGCCGGGCGCGCATCCGGGGCCGGGTGGCCAGCCTGCTGGAAGTGGGCACGGGTTTTCATCCAGAATTGACCGGACGTGAAAACATTTTTCTCAACGGCGCGATTCTGGGAATGACGCGGGTGGAAATTAAGAAGAAATTCGACGAAATCGTGGCTTTTTCGGAGGTGGAGCGGTTTCTGGACACGCCGGTGAAACGTTACAGCAGCGGGATGTATGTGCGGCTGGCGTTTGCGGTGGCGGCTCACCTGGAGCCGGAGATTTTGATCATAGACGAAGTGCTGGCGGTGGGGGACGCGGAATTTCAGAAGAAATGCCTGGGCAAGATGCAGGATGTGTCCACCCGCGAAGGGCGCACGGTTCTCTTTGTCAGCCACAATATGAATGCCGTCCAGCGGCTTTGTTCCAAGACACTCGTCCTTAAGCAAGGGAGGATTCAATATTGGGGGAACGTGAACGAGGGCATGCTGAAATACTCCGCGCACGAAGGCATGAAAGGCATGGTCACTTACGAATCGGAAAAGCCCGTCCGGCCGTTTGCGCGGATCGTGCAACTGGAAATCCTTGCCGAGGGCCGGCAGGTGACCGGGCCGTTGAAACCGGGCGACGACGTGGTGCTCAAATTCAATTTGCAGAGCGGGCGGACACTGGGCCATCCCACACTCACGGTGGGAATAACGGACCACAAAGGAGACCGTATCTTTGCCATTGGCACTCCGTTTGGGCCCAAGCCGTTGCCGGCCTTCCAAGGGGGGCTTACGGTTGGGATTGGCTTTACCATGCCGCCGGTCCAGCCGGGAACGTATCAACTTGATGTGGGCTTTTACGACCAGCACGAAGGGACGCTCCAGGAAATTTACGCCGCGGGTTCGCTGGAGGTGGCTGAAGCCAATTACCTGACCATGACGCATGCCAGCACGTCACACTTGGGGCACATTTTGGTTCGCTCAAGTTGGACGGCGGAAAATTACTGTCCCCCGGCTGAAGGCGCGGCCGTCTTGAAGAGTTGATTCCCAATTGGGTCCAACAATGATTCTTACTGACAAGGCAGCGGGCCCGCCGCCGGATCGCAAGCAGACGCAACCGGACCGGGCGGCCAATGGTCTTTTGGCCCAGGCACCCGACCCGTTGCGATATGACTACGTTTCCAAGGACCCCTTGGAGGCGGGCGGCCTCATGTTGGATCTTGCGCCGCGCAGCGGCCGGGTTCTGGACGTCGGCTGTGGCACGGGGGCGCTGGCGAACCTCTTGCGCACGGACCGGAAATGCGAAATTGTCTGTGTTGAGCCGGACGAAGCACGCGCACGCGTCGCGCGAAGCCGCGGATTGGAGGTGCACGTGGGTTGCCTGGAGACGGACCTGGCGCCCAAACTTGGGAAATTCGACGCCATCGTGCTCGCCGACGTGATCGAACATCTGGCGAATCCAACGGATTTAATTTTGCTCACCAAGGCATTTTTGAAACCGGGCGGACGTTTGCTGATTTCCACGCCCAATGTTGCCCACTGGTCCATTCGCACAAAGCTCTTGTTTGGGCACTTTGACTACCAGCCTGTGGGGCTGATGGACGCGACTCATCTGCGCTGGTTCACGCGACGGTCATTGATGCAATTGCTTGACGCGTGCGGCTTCCAGGTCATTTCGATCCGCGGGACGGCGTGCCTGGGAATGCACATGTATGCCCATCGGTTGCCGTGGAAGGCGCTGCCTTATGGGATCCGGCGGCGGGTGGTTCAGGCGCTGGTCCGGGGCCAGCCAACGCTGTTTACGGCGCAATTCATTGTCGAGGCTTCGCCGCAAGAAATAGGATGAAATGGGCGGGCGTATCCGGTGTGCAGTATGATCCGCGTTGAGAACCTTTCCAAGCGCTTTGTTCTGGGGCACCAGCGCAATCGACATGACGGCTTGCGCCACCGCATCGAAGACGCGGTGCGCAGTCCGTTTCGCTGGTTGCGCCGTGGGAATGGTGAGGCGCGGTCTGAAGGGGAGGAATTCTGGGCGCTCAAAGATGTCTCGTTTGGGGTGGAACGGGGCGAAGTCGTGGGCGTCATCGGGCGAAACGGGGCGGGCAAGTCCACGCTGCTGAAAATCCTGAGCCGCATTACTGAGCCGACACGGGGCCGGGCGCGCATCCGGGGCCGGGTGGCCAGCTTGCTGGAAGTAGGCACCGGCTTCCATCCGGAATTGACCGGACGTGAAAACATATTTCTCAACGGCGCGATTCTGGGAATGATGCGCGTGGAAATTAAGAAGAAATTCGACGAAATTGTGGCCTTTTCGGAGGTGGAGCGGTTTCTGGACACGCCGGTGAAGCGTTACAGCAGCGGGATGTATGTGCGGTTGGCGTTTGCGGTGGCGGCGCACCTGGAGCCGGAGATTTTAATCATAGACGAGGTGCTGGCCGTGGGCGACGTGGAGTTCCAGAAAAAATGTTTGGGGAAAATGGAATCGGTGGCGAGCAAGGAAGGGCGGACCATCCTATTTGTTTCCCACCAAATAGCGGCGGTTACCCGCCTATGCAAGAAGGTGCTTTGGCTGGATGGCGGCAAGATCAACGAATTTGGGCGCACGGACCTGGTTTGCTCGCAATACCTCGCCAATGGCTCGGCGGTTGCTTCCCGGCGGGTTTGGCCAAGCGGGGAACGCGCGCCGGGGGACGATTGGGTGCGCCTGGAATCGGTTGAAGCGCTGGCCGAGGGGAAACCGGCGGACAATATGGATATCAAGTCCCCGGTGGATATAAACTTGACCTACCGGGTTCTGAAGAGCGGCAAAGTGTTGATACCCAATGTTCACTTTTATGCCGATGACGGAACGCTGATATTTATCTCGCATGACTGGTACTCCGGCTGGCGGACGAAGCCGAAGGCACCCGGTCAATACCGGACCACATTCACCGTGCCGGGAAATTTTTTCAGCGAAGGGCGGGTTATCGTCAAAGTCGCGATTTCGACCTACAAACCGTTTGAGGTTCATTTTGAGGAGCCGGATGCGGTGGCCTTCGCCGTGGCCGAGGATGCGGGAGGGGAAACCTCCCGGGGCGATTTTGGCGGCCATCTGCCGGGAATTGTCAGGCCGTTAATTACTTCGAAAACCGAAGTGATCGGCGGGTGAAAACGAAAAAGTCGTCTGCGCGTGGTCCTGCCAGTGGAGGCGAGGGATCCGTACCATGGCAACGAGGATTGGTCAAGGTGGTTGAAGCACGTCCTTTCTGGTCGGTGATGGTTCCGGCGTACAGTCCGCGTGCGGATTATTTGGCGGCGACGCTGCAAAGTGTCTTGGACCAGGACCCCGGACCAGGCGAAATGCAAATTGAAGTGGTGGATGACGGTTCGCCGGCGCGGGACGTGGAGGGCATGGTGAAGTCATTCGGCAAAGGGCGGGTGGCGTTTTTCAGGACGCCGGAAAACCTGGGGCTGGCGGGTTGTTGGAATGCATGCGTGGAGCGGGCGCGGGGCGAATGGATTCATATTCTGCACCAGGATGATCTGGTGTTCCCCGGATTTTACGAATCGTTGCGGCGCGGCATTGAGGCCTGCCCGCAAGCGGGCGCAGCCTATTGCCGCCACGCCTACTGTGATGAGAACGGCCACTGGCAGCGATTATCCGTTTTGGAAAGGCCCGTGCCGGGCGTGCTGCAAAATTTCGTGGAAGGCCTCATGACTCAGGAGCGCATCCAATGTGCGTCCATTGTGGTGAAGCAAACGACCTATGCGGAGGTGGGCCGGTTTAATCCAGACTTGAAGCATGCGTTGGATTGGGACATGTGGATACGGATAGCGAGCAAGTTCCCAATCCATTACGAGCCGAAGATCCTGGCTTGTTGGCGCAATCATGCCAACGCCTCGACTTCAAGGCAAATCCGCAGCGGCGAAAATATCCGCGACATTGTCAAAGCGATTGGCCTGTTGGGCCGTCATGTGCCTGGGGACGAGGGGCGACGGCTCTCGGCCCTGATGCGGGACCGCATTGCGCGTGAAGGTCTGTGGACGGCCAGGCAATTGCTGGCGCAAAATGACTGGGAGGGCAGCCTGAATCAGACGAGGGCCGCTCTGCTCTGCAAGCATACATTTCGATTTCAGGTTTTGGCGGCGAAAATCCGGATGA
The DNA here is from genome assembly GCA_049523455.1 of Verrucomicrobiota bacterium. Classification (GTDB taxonomy): domain Bacteria; phylum Verrucomicrobiota; class Verrucomicrobiia; order Limisphaerales; family UBA11358; genus UBA11358. The sequence goes on from JBEKMW010000020.1 coordinate 29,434, forward strand.
AAGCGTTGGCCAAGAAGATTCTGTGCAAGTGCCGGGCGCGCAAGACCGCTGCCCAACAAACCACGTAATGCGGAGCAAATGGCAAACTGAAAGCTCTCGTAAAATTCACGGCGCTGGGTCTGCTGCGCTTGGTGGATAATCCCAAAAAGTTGCGGCGGATGGGCGAGCCGATTTTCTGGCTGATGGGCTCCCGCAGACGCGGGGGTCAATCAGGCATACCGGCCCGTGTGGCCATAATCAAGCTGGACCGCTTGGGCGACCTGATGCTCAGTTCGGCCCTGCTGGCGGGTCTGCGACGCGCCTGGCCCACGGCGCAGATTACGCTGATTGTGCGGGAATCACTGGTGGAAGTGGCGGGCCTGTGCCCGGACGTGGATGAAGTAATCGGCGCCCCGGTCAACGAGGGGAGCATGATGTTTGACCCGCAATTGGGGACTTACCGCGGATGGCGGCAGCAACTGGTCCATTGGCTTGGTTTTTGTTACCGCCGCCATCTCTGGGCGCGGCGATTTGATGCGGTAATCGTGCCGCGATGGGACAGCGATTATTACGGCGCGGTGCCGCTGGCGTATCTGACGGGCGCGTTGCGGCGATGTGGCGCGAGTGAAACGGTCACGCCGGGCAAGGCCATGGCCAATCGCGACTTTGACCAGTTGCTCACCCAGGTAATTGCGGGTGAGAACGGCCGCCACGAGATCTTGCTGAACGAATTCTTCCTCCAAGCATCGGGCATCAAGTCGTCTGGCCAGCCGGAGCTGGTTTCCTGGGTAAAGGAGTCCGACCGCGAACAAGCGGCTGGATTGATGGAAGGCGCGGGCGTTGTTCCTTCGAAAGTAACGATCGCGCTTTGCCTGGGCGCCAACTCGGCCGGGAGGCGAATGTGGCCGGTTGAATCCTATGCCCGGTTATGCCGCACGGTTTTCAATCTGGACGCGGTTCAACTGGTGACCTTTGGCACCGCCGCGGAGAAAGGTCTGGGTCTCCAATTAAAAAGCCTGTTGGGGAATTCGGTCATCGTCCTGGAAGGCAAGTGTCCATTGAAATTATTGCCGGCGGCAGTCTCGCTGGCGGCGCTCTATGTGGGCTCCGACACGGGAACCATGCAGGTGGCGGTGGCGGCGGGATTGCCGGTATTTGAGATTTCCTGCCATCCCGTGTCGGGCGACCCTTTTTGGGGCGAATCTCCCGGGCGTTTTGGTCCCTGGGCAGTCCCCAACCGGATCATGCAGCCGGAAAAGGCCCTCGCGCCGTGCGGGCAATTTTGCGCCGCCGAGCAGCCCCACTGCATCCTGGGGGTCCCGGTGGACGCGTCGGCCGACGCTTTGCGTTCGTTGTTGAAGGAGATCGGCCTGCGCAGGGTTTGCCGGGAGCAGGGCTGCAAGGCAGAATGCGGCCTGCCTTCATGAATTGTCTGCCGGACAGTGGAATTCAATTGAACAAGATGCTGATTTGCATCATTACGGACAATGAACTGGCCCGCAGCCATGGCATGGGCGCCCAGATCTTGCAGCTCTTTCAGGGGGAGCGGTTCCATCATTTATATTGGCGCGTCGGGCATGGCCAGCGGAGCGAGGTGCCTCATTCCACGCTGCTGGCCGACTGGGTTCCGAATGTGCCCAAGCTCGGCGGCGCCGTCAGACGCTTGTGGCGGGTGTCGGGCCGTGCGTGGTGGCAGGACCACCAGGTCAATGCCGCGCGGCTCAAACGCCTCGCGCGGTCAAAAGGCCTGGGGTTTGACGTGGCTTACGTGGTGGTGGCGCGCGAGAACGACGCGGCGCGGGCGCTATCCATTTTGCGGGTGCTCCAGGTGCCTCACGTGGTCAACATGGTGGACGTGTTGCATGAGGACGGGCTGGACCCGGGGTCCATGCCGGCCTTGGTGGAATTGCTCAAAGGCGCCCGGGGTTTGATGGCGTTGTTGCCGTCCATCGCCGATGAGATGGCAAAATTCACGCCGGCGCCGATCCAGATCATTCCGGTGGGCAAACCATTGGCGGCGAAAATGGCCGCACCGCCGCAGCGGGATGGGCCGGTTCGTTTGATCATTGGCGGGCGTCCATATCCGGGCGGTTGCCAATTGCTGGCCAAGGCGTGGCAAAACGTGAAGCACCATTGCCGCAAGGTGGAATTGAATTACGTGGGGCCGCATTACCGCGACCTGCCGCCGGCGTTGATGACGGAGTGCCGGAACGTGGGATTTTTGGAGAGCGAGGACGAGTATCAAAAATTCCTGGCGACGGGGCATCTGGCTTATCTCACCGGCCCCAACGCGGGCGATATGCACGGAAAATGGTCGTTTCCTTCGCGCACGGCCGATCATCTGATGGCCGGGTTGCCGGTGCTGGCGTGCGTGCCGGCCGGCAGTGCCACGGAAAGGGTGCTCGAACCGATTTCGCCGCAGGCGGTTGCGTTCACCCGGACCGGCGCGGACATTGTGGCGGCCATTAACCGGTTCACCAGCAACCAGGAAGCCTGGCTTTTGGCCAGCCATACCGCGCGCTCATTTGCGGAGGAAACCATGCGCCTGGAGGTGGTGCGGGCGAGGATATTAGAGGCGCTCGCCGGCGCGGCAAAACAAGCGCCCGCACCCTTGCGCCGACCAAGCGAGGAAATGGCCGGGATGGGTGGGTCCCGATAAATCATCATGACCGTTTCCATCATCATTTGCACGCGCAACCGGGCGAAAGACCTGGTCAAGACCTTGCAATGGTTCAACGACGGGCTGGTTTCCGGGAAATTTGCCACCGAAGTGGTGGTGGTTGATAACGCCTCGAAGGACGACACCGCCGCCGCGGTGCGCGCCGCCCGCATCCATGGCATGAGCCTGCGCTACGTGTACGAACCGAGGCCGGGCAAGTGCAATGCCTACAATGCCGGCATGGCCGCCGCGCGCGGAGAGGTGTTGCTATTCACCGACGATGACGTGCGGCCGGCGCCGGATTGGGTGGAACAGTTGGCGGCACCGGTGATCCGCCGCGAGTGCGACGCTGTAACCGGCCAGATTCGACTGGCGGATTACCTGGAGCGCTCATGGATGACGCCCATGCATCGGTTCTGGCTGGCGGTGCCTTTCCCGGGAAGCAATGGGGACCTGGAATTGACGGGAGCCAACATGGGCTTCCACCGGTACGTCTTGGAGCGCGTGCCGGCGTTTGATCCCGAGTTGGGGCCGGGCGCATTGGGGTTTGGGGATGAATCCCTGTTTTCCCTACAGCTCAGGGTGGCGGGCTATCGTTTGCGCCAAATCCCCGAGGCGTTGGTGGTGCATCATTTGGACCCGGCACGCCTGTCGCGTTCGCATTGGTTGACCGATGCGCGCAAACGTGGCGCAAGCCAGTCGTATTTGTTGCATCACTGGCATCACGTGGCGTTGAAGAATCCCTGGGCACGGGCGCATTATTTGGCGGGCAAATTGCGTTTGCGGCGTATGCTGCAACGGCCAGATCCGATGGAGGCGGAGAATTGCGCCGCCTGGGAAATCAGCTATCTGGCCAACCTGGAAATGTTCCGGCATTTCCTCAAAGAACGCGAGCGGCCGAGGAATTATGCCAGGCAAGGTTTGGTAAAAATTGGCGGCCTATTGCCTGGCGCAATCGAAAAGCTCCAAGAGCGCGGCCGGGAGGCCGCCCCGGCGCCCGCTGCAACGTGAACCAAATGATCGCCTTGCGGGCGGTTGGCCGTTTTTGTGAATCTTAAATTGTGAGCGCAAACAAATATTACACGCGAATTGGAAACTGTGGACGATGGGAGTCAAGGAGCCTTGCGCTGCTTGCGGGTAGCTTGCTGGTTTTGGTCCAGGCGAACCGGGCGGCGGGTCAAATTTACACCTTCTCGGCGCCAATTAGCGGCGCGACGGAGGTGGCCCTGAGTTTTGGGCCGGGGAGCAGCGGCGGCACAGACATGACGTTTGGGACGCTGAACGAGACACTGTATTACGACTCGGTGGCGCAAACCCTGCGGCAGGTGGGATCGGTCAGCCTGAGTCCGGCTGATGCGTTGTTTCCGATCATCGTTGGCGCCGGCTGGCCGGGGACGCCGCCCTACCCGAGCGGAACGGCAGATTTGACCATTGGCGACGGGACCGGGTGGTTGGAATTTGACAGCGGGACGCAGAGTGGCATATCAAGTGGCGGCGGAGAGTCGTTTGGCTGGACTTTGAATTTGCCGGTGAACGGTTCCTGCACGGTCGTGTGCGGCGGTGTCACCAACTGCGGAACTTTAAGTTACTCATACGGGCTCTCGCTGGTTACCACGTTCAGCGCCGCCGGACCGACAAGTTTGAACGTAAGCGAATTCAATGTATCCGGGGCCAGTGCAGGCTTGGTGGTCGGCGACATCGGAGGTTGGGACCTGTTTGACGGCTCGTCGGACGACACCTATGAGTATAGCTGGGGCCTAAGCCCGGTGGTTGCCACGGAAGCTCCCGAACCTGATGGGCTGATGTTTCTGGGTTTGGGTGCAGCCATGGTAGCGTTGGGACGTTGGCAGCGGGACGGTGGCCTGCACCGACGCAGGGGAGTTGGCCAGCGGGACCCCACAGACCGCATGTTCTCAGGCAGTGCGACGAAGGCTTCGCAGGGCGTCGGCCATAATGAGCACCAAGCCGCCCGCTTCCACGAGCCATAGAAACGGGATGCGGTCCAGATTGAACCGGAGCATTTGGTCAATGTGGTCAATGGAAGCGGCACGGAGAGCACTGTAGGCGAAGATTAACAGGCAGCCGCAGGCCGCCAGCGGCAGGCGGCGGCCAAACGTCAGCGCGGCCACGGGCCGGCGGAGCAGGAGCATCGCCAGCAGCGCGGCGAATCCGAGCATGAGCCCAAGGAAAAAGAGAGCGTGGAACGCCAGACGGTATTGCTGCAGGTCCACGGCCTGGGCCATCTGATGACCGGCGTGCATGAGCAGTGTTTGAAGATCGATAATTTTGTTGAATCCGAGCACAGCAAGCATGGCGGCGAGCCAGTACCAGATGCGGCTGGGAGCGGTGGAATCGGGTGGCCGGCACGCCGTGGCCGCACGCCAGGAACAGCAGGCAGCGGCAAGATAAAGGGCCAAGCTGACCCAGCCCACCGCCGTGAGGTGGCCCGCCGAATGCATCCCAGAGTTCATGCTGTCGCAAAATAAACGTGAAAATGGAAATTGAGAAATCCGAAATGCAGTGAATAAACATCCATGAAAATCGCCGTTATTGGCTTGGGTTACGTCGGTCTCCCCTTGTCACTCCAATTCGCCCGCGCCGGGGTCGGGGTTTTGGGGTTGGACATTGATTCGTCCAAGGTGGAGTCACTGAACGCGGGGCGAAGTTATATCAAGCATATCGAGTCTTCCGCGATTGCGGAGGCGGCGAAATCGGGGAGATTTTCTGCCACCACCGATTTCTCCCGCTTGCGCGAGGTGGAGGCGGCGATTATCTGCGTGCCCACGCCGTTGAACAAGAATCGCGAGCCGGATCTTTCGTTCATCGTCCAAACCGGCCAAGCCATGGCGCCGCATCTGCACAAGGGGATGCTGGTGGTTTTGGAATCCACCACCTATCCGGGCACGACCGAGGAGGAATTGCGGCCAGTGCTGGAAACGGGGTCGGGCCTCAAAGCCGGCAGCGACTTCCATCTGGCCTATTCCCCCGAGCGGGAAGACCCCGGCAATCCGCAAAGCCGGGGCGAAGCGATTCCCAAGGTCATTGGCGGTTTCACCCCCGCGTGCCTGGAACGCGCCAAAGCGCTCTATGGCCAAGCCATCCGGACCCTCGTGCCGGTGTCGTCCTGCCGGGCGGCCGAGGCGACCAAGCTGCTCGAAAATATTTTCCGCAGCGTAAACATCGCATTGGTGAATGAGTTGAAACTGGTCTATGGCGCCATGGGCATTGATGTTTGGGAAGTGATTCAAGCCGCCCGCACCAAGCCCTTCGGTTTCATGGCGTTTTATCCCGGTCCCGGTCTGGGCGGTCACTGCATTCCCATTGATCCTTTTTACCTCACTTGGAAGGCCCGGGAGTATTCACAGCATACCCGGTTCATTGAGTTGGCCGGCGAAATCAACACGGCCATGCCGCGCTACGTGGTGGAGCGGACGGTCGAGGCGTTGAATGCCCGGCGCAAGCCCATGAACGGCAGCCGCGTCCTGGTCGTGGGCCTGGCATACAAACCGGACGTGGATGACGAACGTGAGTCGCCCAGTTACGTGCTCATGGATTTGCTCCAGGGGCGCGGCGCCCACGTGGCTTATTACGATCCCTTCGTGCCGGTCATTCGCCCCACCCGCGAGCATCCACATTGGGTTGGCGCGCGTTCGGTGGCTTGGGACCGCCAAACCTTGAGCGGCTTCGACGCGGCGGTCATTGCCACCAACCACCGTGCCATCAATTATCAGGAACTGACCGATTGGATGCCTTGCATCGTGGATACCCGCAACGCCATGGCTCAAATCCGAACGAAACCCGGCCAAGTATGGAAGGCATGAACGTGCAAAACAGATGTCGTTGACCAATGCCAATTTGACTGGAAAAGGCTGGAAAAGGCCGGAAAAGGCTGGAAATGATCGAAAATAACATAGGTACGAAGAGTAGCCAATGCTTACAGATTCCAGCGACATTACGAAGTACTTGCGTAAGTCATTGGTAATTAATGGAGTACATAAGAAGTGAGTCAAGCAAATGAATTCGGTCTGTCGGCGCTCTTTACAGTTTTGGGATTGGGAATGTGGCTTGAAAATAGAAGCGTTCGATTTTTCTGGTTGGATTTTCATGTGTAACTTATTGAACTTGAACTACTTACGATGAATCATTTAAGCGGCCGGTTGACGTGACTCCAGGCGTGGCACGGAAGCGGCTAAAGTACGTGAAGGTGAAGAACAAACAAGCTAAAAGGAAAGGATCAAAAATGAAGAAACTTTGGATGACAGGATTGATGGGGATGGCGTTGGCCATTCAATGTTCCGCGCTGACGGTGAGCGTGTCGAGAGTCACGGGCTACTGGGAGGGTGCTGGCGGCGAGTTCAACATTGCAAATGCGGGGAATCCGACTGACCCGGCGTTTTTGGCAGAGCTCAGCCATTTCAATTCCAATCCGAGTACCGCTACGATTGTGACCGGCCCCAACGGTCTGGGGTTTGAGACGTTCTGCAATTCCGGCTTCGTGGAGTTGCAGAACAATCCGCAGAATGGCACGTTTACTCCGAACAACGTTGCTTGGGGCGCGGCTTGGTTGTATAACGAGTTTGCCACGGGGGGGCTGGCCGCATATGGATATGACTACAGTACGACCGGGTCAGGTGGGACCAGCTTTGCGAACCGTGCGGCGGCGGCGTATGCGTTGCAAAACGCGATTTGGGAATTGGACGGCACGGGCGGGTCGTACCTTAATCCGACCGCGGCGGGGATAAACCTGTTCCTGACCGCTGCGGCGAACGCGGGGATGGCGATGTATGGTACATCGTTTAGCGACACGAGCGCGGCCAACGGGGCGTTCGATGTGTATGAGCTGTACCTGACCTACAACGGTGTCCCCTCGCAGCCGATGCTGGGGTTTGGGGTTCCCGTTCCGGATGGCGGATCCACGATTATTCTGCTGGGCATGGCTTTGACGGGCATCGGGCTTTTTAGCCGCCGCTTTGTGCGGGGCTAGATTCTTCCTTGGTAGAGCTTTTTCGGGGGCAGTTTGTTTTCAGGCTGCTCCCGTTTTCAATAGCTAGAGGGTTCCAACGGTCGGCGGCAGACGGGTTGTGTCCTGAATGCAATTGGTGGAACAATTTGTCTCTTCAATTTGGTGTCGAAATGATTTGTGTCCTTTTCCTGGCAAAACATGACTGTGGCGGAATTCGCCTTGTTTGAGCAGATTCTGGGGCAACGAGTATTTCCGCTGAACGGAAATTATTGGAAACGGGTTCGTCCGTTGTTTTACCGTCCGGTGCTGCCGTTTCAGGAGTTTTCGCCCGGTGGGGTGGCCGCTCCGCGGCTGGGTTTACTGGGCGGGGTTCAATACGCGGTGCCGGCTCCGGAGCAGGGGAATTCCTTTTTGAATTACCTCATGTTTGAAAATGCCCGCCACTATACCGTCGAGACGCTGGATTACAACCGGAAGCGGCAGGTTAAACTGGCCGCCAAACGATTTGAGGTGCAGCCCATGCTTGACCTGCACGAATTCAAACAGCAGGCCTATCCGGTGTACCTGTCATTTTACGAACGGACGCAGTATCAATACGGGTCGCGCCGCAAAGACCGGGCCTTCTTTTGCCAGTGGGCGGATGAACTGTTTAAGATGCCACAAGCCTTGGTCCTGGGCGGGTATCGCAACGGAATTTTGGGCGGAGTCAGTGTGTCGCTCCTGGTTGGAGATACGTTGTGTTATGCCATGTTCTTTTGCAACACGGAGTCGCTTCGGCTCGGTCTGTCCGATCTCATGCTCCATTCTGTGCGGAAGGGGGTGGCCGAAGGCCAATGCGCCAGCCGGATTTTTGCCGGCCTTTACAAGGGCGGGACGCATTTGGACGATTTTTACCTGTTCCGGGGTTGCCGGCTGGTCAGAAAACCGGCCTTTTTGCGTCTGAATCCGCTGGCGGCTTGCTTATTGAAATATTTTTTGCCTGGTGATTACGCCCGATTTAACGGAGAGAGCGACGAGGCCAAAGGCAAGTCTCCCGAAAACGCCGGCAGCGGCGTGGAGTCCATGGGGGGGCTGCCGGCGGCGCGGGTTGAGTAGCCGGGTGGACGGATTTGGGTAATCAAGCAAACGGATTTGGGTTATGATTTTGCTGCTGGGCGCAGGTGGTTATGTAGGCCAGGCTTTTGCCCGCGAACTGCGAAGGCGAAGATGGTCGTTTATTCCCCTCACGCGGAAGGCGATAGATTACAGCAGCTTTGACGTGCTCTTCGATTATGTGCGCAAGATCCGGCCCGAGTTCATCATCAACGCGGCGGGCTACGCACCGAATCCGAATGTGGACGCGTGCGAACTGGCCCGGGAGGCGGTGCTTTGTGCCAACGCGCTGCTGCCCCAGACGATCGCGCGGGTGTGTCTGATGACCAACACGCCGTGGGGCCACGTGTCGTCGGGCAGCATCTACACCGGGGCCAAGGTGGCGGACCGCGGGCGGATGCGGCTGGTGAAGAACCTCAACGATCCGGAGGTGCGGCGGCTGCTGGCGGAGAAGCCGGAGAGGATCCACGGCTTTACCGAATGGGACGAACCGAATTTTTCGTTCCGGCACGCGCCGTGCAATTTTTACAGCGGGACCAAAGCGCTGGCGGAGGAAGCGATCCGGGGGGTGGGGCAGAGTTACGTGTGGCGGCCCAGGCTGCTGTTTAACGAGCTGGACGAAAACCGGAATCATCTCTGGAAGCTGCTCAACGCGGACAAGGTTTACGACAGCGTGAATTCCCTGACGCACCTGGAGGAATTGGTGAGGGCGTGCCTGGACCTGTGGGAGCGCCAGGCGCCGTTTGGGATTTACAACGTGGTGAATCCCGGCTGGGTGACGACGCGGCAGATTATTGAAATGATGCAGCGGATCCTCAAGCCGGAGCGGGACTTTGAGTACTGGAAAAGCGAGGCGGAGTTCCACCGTCGCGGCGCGAAGGCGCCGCGATCGAATTGCATTCTGGACGTATCGAAACTGCTGGCGCTGGGGATAAAAATGCGTCCGGTGGAGGAGGCGCTGGAGGACGCTTTGCTGCGGTGGCAGGCGGTGGTGCCCAAGATGGAATTTGCGGCGCACGGCGCGCGATAACAAACCGCTTGAGTGGGCGGCGGGTTTTAGAGCAAGCTGAGGCGGTTTTTCAAATGGAGACCCAAAAGCAGACGATTTTTCCGTGAAACGCAAAGCGACCAGGCGCGTGCGCGTGAGTTCCGGCAAAGGTGAAGCCGTATGGTTTTGCCTGCTGGCCGGCTTGGGGGCGGCCAAGGCCCAAAATGTGATTGCCCCGCCGCCCTCCACGATGCCGCAATACTCGGTGACGCCCCCGGCCCTGCAGGAATACGAAACCAACGAGATGCAGGTTTTTAGTCCGTCCGGGCCGGCCATGGGCGAGGAGACGCAGCCATTGACATGGAACTTCGTCACGCTGCATCCGCACGTCTATTACAGTTTTGTGTCGTCGTCGGGCGTGGAATCGGCGCCCGGCCTGCAGCAAAACACGATCGTGCAGACGATTTCGCCGGGCATGCTGTTCCTTCTGGGCGACCACTGGACTTTGGATTACACGCCCACGTTGAGTTACTATTCGAGCAGCGAGTTTCAAAACACGCTGGCCGAGGCGGTGCAATTGAACGGCGTAACCGCCTACGAAGACTGGGTCTTCACCCTGTCCCAGGGTTACAATTCGTCGTCACAACCGCTGGTCCAAACGGGCGTGCAGACCAGCCAGGAGGACTATGCAACCGGGCTCTCGGCCGCTTACCAAATAAACAGCAAGCTGTCGCTGAGCCTGTCGGGGGCGCAGACGTTGAATTACGTGGAGAACACCATGGGAGCGACCAACGCGCCGTCGGCCACGCGCACGTGGTCCACGCTGGAAGCGTTGAGCTACCAATTCTGGCCGCGGTTCAACGTGGGGATCAACGCCGGTTACGGATATATCAACCAGGAGGGCGGGACGGACATGATGTACGAGCAGTATGGGGGGCAGGCGAACTGGCGGGCGACGGACAAACTGAGTTTCTCGGCCAGCGCGGGATTGCAGGACTATCAGTTTCTGGCCTCGAATGGCGCCAGCGACATCCTGAGTCCGGTGTTCAGCGCCGGGCTGCAATATCAGCCGTTTGACCAGACCAAGTTGAGCTTGAGCGCGAACCGGACGGTGAGTTCTTCGTATTACTTTGTGGACGAAGCCACGGAGACCAGCCAGGTTTCGGCGGATTTGAACCAGCGATTGTTGGGCAAACTCACTTTGGACGTGAGTGGCGGCTACGTGACCGACAAGTATACGCAGTCGTTGGTGGGGCTGACCCTGGCTTCGCGCCATGACGATTATTACACGTTTTCGGTCAGCTTGAGCTATCCGTTTCTCAAACGCGGGACGCTTTCAGCGTTTTACAGCTACAGCGAAAACACGTCGAATCAAAGCGGATTCCTCGTGGCGAGCAGTTCGGTTTACAGTTTCAACAGCAGTCAGGCGGGTTTTTCCATCAGTTACAGGTATTAAAGGGCAATCCCATCTGACATTTGTGACTTATGGAAATAGCGGCGATCACCCAGATGCAATCTGGCTACAAGGGATGGCCTGAGGCTTATGTCCGACAATCCACTCGGGGAAATAAAAATGGCTCAATGGCCGCGTGGTTGTCTCCGCAGATGGATGATCCCGCCTGGGACGAGTTTCTGCAAAATTGCCCCTTTGGCCAATATCAGCAGTCGAGCCGGTGGGCCAAAGTCAAGGCCGTAGACGGCTGGGAGCCTATTCGGATTGTATTCTCGCTCGACCGGCAGGTGGTGGGTGGCTTCCAAATGCTGGTCCGACGGGGCCGCATGGGCAAAATTGGCTACATCTCGAAAGGCCCGGCGCTGGCGCTGGAGGATTCCGCTTGGGCAAATTTCGCAATCGAGGCCCTTTTTTCAACCGTGCGCCAGCATGGTCTGCAAGCGGTGCTGCTGCAACCCCCGGACCGGAGCAAGCTTTACGAGCGATGGTTGCCGGCGCGGCAGCCTTTGCTGGCCAATCATTTAACGCCGGTCATAGAATCAACCCTGCTCGTGGACCTTTCCGAGGGCATGGAAGCCATTCGACGGCGAATGCGGAAACGAACGCGGCTCGAGATCAGGCAGGCAGAAGAAAGAGGGATTCGGATTCGAGAGGGGGGCGAACGGGACATCGGCACTTTCTTTCGGCTGATGGCGGCAACTTGCGAACGCCAACGGACGCGGCCTAACCCGGCCAGCGAGCGGGCGCTGCTGGAGGTATGGCGGGGATTTCATGGCCAGGGTTGCGCCCGGCTCATGTTCTCGGAATTCCAAGGGAAGCCGGTGGCCGGGTTATTTAGTCTGGGGTTCGGCGACACCGCGACTTGTTGGAAGCGGGGTTGGTCGGGCGATCATCGGGATCTGCATCCTAACCAACCGTTAACACTGGACGCCATCGAATGGGCCCACCGCATGGAGTACAAGTTTTTTGATTTCTGCTCTTTGCGGCCGGATATCGCGGCCGCCATGTTGCAAGGCCAGCCGCTCTCCGAAGACCAAAGGAAGTCGCGGGATTATGTCAACTTGAATTACGGAAACCTGCCCGTCATTCTGCCGGAGTCGCGGGTGTACTTTCGCAACCCGCTGGCACGCGCGGTTTATCGCATCGCCATCAAGATTCCGCCCCTGCGTGATCGTCTCCGGCGGTTGGGCTGACCGCGGCAGGGTTTATCCGCGGTGGCTGGCTTCTGGAAATCGCAGCAAGGCTGTCCCGCGCCCCAGGCATTGCGCCACTGAACGCGGAGCGGACGTTCAATTGATTCTTTCGGCGATTTGGTATTTGAACATCCGCTTTTTCGTCCAGCGGGCGGCGAGCAAGTCGTAGAGCGACGCAAACAGCCGGTTCCAGAAAGTGTTTGGTGTCCCAAGCAATAAATTGATCCAGGTGCAAACTGTTTCTCCACAACCGGCGTTGCCGTCGCTGGCGAAAACGCGCCCAAAGCCATGGACGAGTTTTGCGCTGGGGGTGTCGGCATTGGTCCTGGGCTTTGCCGTTCCGCTGTGGGAACTGGCGCGCTTCGCCGTGGGGAGCAATTTGTACTCGTATATCCTGCTGATTCCGTTGATCAGTTTGTTCCTGGTTTGGCGCAAACGCGGGTGCCTGGCATTGGCGGCCCCAATCCGGCGCGGCGCGGGGGCGCTGTTTTTTATGGCGGGAGGGGCGCTGCTGGCGGTTTATTGGCTGGGGTTGCGGCCCCGGGCAAGGCTGCTGGAAGATGATTATCTGCCGCTGATGATCACTGGTTTTCTGCTGTTGTTCCTGGGTCTTTGCGCCTGGTTTTGGGGCGGGGCGGTATTGCGCTCACTGACTTTTCCGCTGGCGTTTCTCTTCTTTATGGTGCCCATGCCGGCGGCGGCTTTGCTCCAGGTGGATGCGTTTCTGCAACAAGGTTCCGCCGCGGCCGCGGAAATGTTCTTCCGACTGTCCGGCATGCCGTTTCTGCGGGAGGGGCTGATATTTCAATTGCCGGGCATTGCGCTGCAAATTGCGCCGGAATGCAGCGGCATCCACTCCACCCTGGTGTTGTTGATTACGAGTTTCCTGGCCGGCTACCTGCAATTGAGCACAGGCTGGAAGCGGGCAGTCCTGGTGCTGGCGGTGATACCGCTGGCGCTGCTGCGAAACGGCTTCCGGGTGTATGTACTGGGCGAGTTGTGCGTGCACGTGAGCCCGCGGATAATTGATTCGCCGCTCCATCACCAGGGCGGGCCGATTTTTTTCGTTCTGTCATTGATCCCGCTCTTTGTGTTATTAATGGTGCTGCAACGGTCCGAAACAAGGGAAGCCAGGCTCAATCATGCGAAGCAAAGTGAAAACGACCCAGCATAAACTGCTCCGCCCGCTGCTGCTGCTGGCCCTCATCGGGGCGGTGGGGATGTTGAACGCCGGTTGCAGCGCGAAGTTCAAGGAGAATTATCATCTGCGGCGGGCTGACCAATACTACGCGGCCGGCCAGTATGCGCAGGCGGAGATTGAATATTTGAACGCGCTGAAGAACAACCGGCTGGACGGGCGGGCGTGGGGACAATTGGGCATCATTTCCTTTGACGAGGGCCGGTTCGCATCGGCGACCATGGCGCTGACGCGGGCGCACGTGCTGGCCACCAATAATGTCGAGGTGAACAGCAGATTGGGGTTGATCTATCTGGCCGGCAACCGTTGGAAGGATGCGCGGGACCTGGCGCTGGCGATTCTGCACCAAGAGCCGCAAAATCGGGAAGCTCCGATATTGCTGGCGCAGGCATCGGGGACGGCGGAAGAGATGCGGGCGACGCGGGCGCGTCTGGAGCAACTGGCCCCCGCGGGGAATGCGGCGGCCTTCCACGTGGCCCGGGGGATTCTCTCGTTGCGGGAAAACGATTTCAAGACGGCGGCCGCCGAATTGCAACAAGCCAAAGCGCTGGACCCGAAATCGAGCGATGCTTATTGGACACTGGGCGATTGGTATCTGGCGCAAAAGGACCTCAAGCAGGCGGATCAGAATTACCAAACGGCGGTGGAACTGGAGCCGGCGCGGTCGGGCAAGAAATTGCAGTATGCGGAGTTCAAAGTGGCCACGGGCGATCCGGCGTCGGGCAAGCGGCTGCTGGAGGAGATCGTGAAAGACCTGCCGGACTATCTGCCGGCGCAGGTGGGGCTGGCGAACATCGCGGCGGGCGAACAACGCTATGGCGACGCGAGCGAAATGCTGGCGAAGGTCCTGGCGCGGGATCCAGGCAATTTCAACGCCCTGATGCTGGACGTGCAGGTGAAGATGTGGCAAGGGCAGACGGCCAAGGCGATCACGGAGTTGGGGCAGGCCGCCAGAATATTTTCCCAGGTGCCACTGGTTTATTATCAACTGGCGGTGGCGGACGAGGAGAACCACGATCTCAAGAACGCACTCATCCATGTGAACCAGGCGTTGAAGCTGGATCCGGGTTACGTGAATGCGTCGCTATTGCTGGGGGAGATTGAAATCAAGCAGGGAGATCTGGCGCAGGCGATTGCGGGGATGACGCGATTGATCCAGCAACGGCCGCAGGTGGATCAGGCCCGGCTGCTGCTGGCGGACGCTTACCGCCTGCACGGCGATGTGGCGGCGGCCGTTCAGATTTACCAGGACATGAACAGCGTTGATCCGAAGAACCCGCAAGTGCATCTGCTGCTGGGAGCGACCTTGCTGGAGGAGAACCAAAACGCCCAGGCGCGCAAGGAATTCGAGACCTCGGTGGCGCTGGCGCCGGCGTATTTGCCCGCGTTCGAGCAGTTGGTCAACCTGGATCTGGCCGAGAAGCAATACCAGGCTGCGTGGGACCGGGTGGAGCGGCAGGCGGCGCAGACCAATTACCCGGCGGGACCGCTGCAACTGCTCCTGGCCAAGATCGCCGCGATCCGGGGCGACACCGCCCAGGAGCAGGCCAGCCTGCAGAAGGCCATCGAGGTGCAACCCAATTTTACCGCCAGCTATCTGTTACTGGCGCAGCTTTACGCGGACAGACATCAGGACCAGCAGGCTTTGGCCGAAGCGCAGGCGGGCCTGGCCAAGGATCCCCGGAACGTGCCGCTGCTGATGTTCTTGGGAACGCTTTACAACGATGACACCAACTACACGGCGGCTGCTGCGGCTTATGAAACACTGCTGAGCGTGGACCCCAATTACGTCCTGGCGCTGAACAATCTGGCGTATCTGTATGCCGGGCATTTGGACCGGCTGGATGACGCCTATCAACTCGCGCTCCGGGCGCGCGGGGAGCAGTCGGACAGTCCGGCGGTGGCCGACACGCTGGGCTGGATTCTGCTCAAGAAGAAACAATATGCATCCGCGCTGCCGCTGCTCCAGGAAAGCGCGAGCAAGCTGCCCAATGAACCCGAAGCGCAATTCCACCTGGGGATGGTGGATTACCAGATGGGGAATGAAGCGGCAGCGCGGGCGGCGTTCGAGCGCGCCCTGCAAATTACGAACAGTTTTTCGGGCCAACGGGAGTGCGCCCAATGTCTGGCCGTGCTGGCCGTGGACCCGCAGACGGCGGGCCCGGAGGCCCGGGCGGCGCTGGAAAAGCGGGTGGCCCAACACCCGGACGATCTGGCGGCCCTGCTGCGGCTGGCGGCGGTCTGCCAGCGTGAGGGTGATGCGAAGACGGCCGAGGCGGAATACGAAGCCGCAGTGCAGGTGGATTCGGAGAACATCGTGGCGCTGCTGAAGTTAGCCCAGCTTTACGCCGACAGTGACGCGGCCAAGGCGTTCCAGTTCGCCAAGGCGGCTCATGGGGTGGCGCCGAACGATGCGAACGTGACCCTGATATTGGGGCGCCTGGCGGCCCGGACGGGCGATTACAAGTGGGCCTACAGCCTGCTGCTGCCGTCGGTCCGCAACAACACGGCCCAACCGGACACCCTTTTCGATTTCGGGGTGGCGGCTTACCGGCAAGGAAAGCAAGCGGACGCGGTGAGCGCCATGCGGAGCGCGGCGCAAGCGGGCGCGGGATTTGCGCACGCGGCCGAAGCCAACCGGTTTTTGGACCTGATGGCGCTGGCGGAAAATCCACAAAAGGCGGTGAGCCAGGCCGGCTATGTGGAAAACATTTTGAAATCGGAGCCTGAGTCCATTCCGGCACTGATGGTGGAAGCCGAGATTGCCGAACAGCAAGCCAATGGCGCGGCGGCGGAGCAGGGGTACGAGAAGGTCCTGCGGCTCGACCCGGATTTTGCCGCGGCGCAACTGCGGCTGGCGATTTTGTATTTGGCGGACCCCGGCAAGGACCTGCAGACGCGCGATTTGGCCGCCAAGGCGCGCCAGGTCTATCCGGATGACCCGGCGCTGGCGCGCTGCCTGGGGATCGCGACCTATCGAACGGCGGCTTCCCCGGATGACTACACGCGGGCGGCCGAATTGCTGAGTGCCGGCGCCCAAAGCCGGACGCAGGACGGGGAGTTGTTCTATTACCTGGGGATGGCGCAGTACCATCTGAAGCAGGCGGCCAAGAGCAAGGGTGACCTGCAGCGGGCATTGGCGCTTAATTTGCCGGACAGCATGGCCGTGGACGCGAAACGGGTGCTGGCGGAATTGAAATGATGACCGGGGGTTCCTCCGGTGGCGGCAGGTTGACGGCGGCGCGGCAGCGCCGCCCTACCGAGATACCGAGCGATGAACAGCGATAGTTTTCTGGCGTGGACCGGCGCGGCGGTGAGCGGGGCAATGGCCTTGTTCGTGGGCTGGCGCGAACGGCAGTCGGCGGCGCATTGGGCGTTTGTGCTGGGAATGCTGGCGTTTGCTGCGGAGAGTTTGTGCGTGGGCCTGGCGGCGGAAGCGACGACGCCGGAGGAAATGGTTTACTGGCAGAGTTGGGGCCTGGCGGCCATGGCGCTGCTGCCGGGGCCATGGCTGTTCTTCGGCCTGAGTTATGCCCGCGGAAATTACCGGGAGTTTCTCGCCGGCTGGCGGGTGCCGTTGGTGCTGGCTTTCCTTTTGCCGCTGGGCGTGGCGCTGGGGTTGCGCGCTGGTTTGATTACGGTGCCGGCTCAAGACCGACAGGAACATTGGATGTTTGGTTTGAGCTGGGCTGGCATTGCCCTGCATGTGCTGTTTCTCGTGGGCGCGGTGCTCGTGCTGGTAAATCTGGAACGCACGTATCGGGCCGCCATCGGCGTGATGCGCTGGCGGATCAAGTTCATGATCCTGGGCGTCGGCGTCATTTTTGCCGTCCGGGCCTATGTCGTCAGCCAGACGCTGCTGTTTCACGCGGTAAATCCTTCGCTGCAAGCCGTCAACGCCGGCGCGTTGATTCTGGGTTGCATTCTGATAGTCCGCTCCCTGTTCCGCGAAGGTCACTTCAATATGGATGTCTATCCATCGCAATCGGCGCTGCACAACTCCATCATCATACTGGTGGCCGGCATTTACCTGGTGATCGTGGGATTGTTTGCGGAAATAGTGACGCTCGGAGGAGGGGACGCGGCGTTTACGCTGAAGGCATTCATTTTGTTGGTGGGACTGGTGGCGCTGGCCATTCTGTTGCTTTCGGACCGGGTACGGCTGTACACGCGGCGGCTCGTGAGCCGGCACTTTCAAAGGCCGCTTTACGATTACCGTTCGGTCTGGCGCCGCTTCGCCGAGGAAACCGCATCGTGCGTCAAACAGACGGAACTTTGCCAGGCAGCGGTCAAGCTGATGGCCGATATTTTTCAAGCCCTTTCGGTGAGCCTCTGGCTGGTGGATGAAAAAAGGGAGGGGCTGGTTTTTGCCACATCCACTGTGCTGTCGGCCACCAAGGCCAAGGAGTTGCAGCCGCAGAAAGAAGACGTGGCCGAAATGATACGGGTGCTGGAGGAGCATCCCGAGCCGGTGGATATAGACGAGTCGAAAGCAGGCTGGGCCACGGTGCTCCGGCGGTGCCAACCCGAGGAATTCCGCAAAGGCGGCAACCGCGTGTGCGTGCCGCTGATGGCCGGCGGGGGGTTGCTGGGGGTGATGATTCTGGGCGACCGGGTCTCGGGCCTGGCGTATTCGTGGCAGGATTTCGACCTGTTCAAATGCGTGGGCGATGAAGTGGGCGCCGGGCTGCTGAACGTGCAGCTTTCCCAGAAACTGTTGCAAACGCGGGAACTCGAGGCGTTCCAAACCATGTCGGCCTTTTTTGTGCATGACTTGAAGAACACCACGTCCACGCTGAACCTGATGCTCAAGAACCTGCCGGAGCATTTTGATGATCCGGCGTTCCGCGAGGATGCGTTGCGGGGCATCGCCAAGACGGTGACGCACGTGAATCGGCTGATCAGCCGGTTGAGCCAGCTTCGCCACGAGTTGCAGCTCCGGCCGGTGGAATCGGATCTCAACGAGACGGTGGCGCAGGCGCTGGCGGGATGGGAACCATCGGCGGGCATTCAACTGGTCAAGAATCTGGGGCCCCTGCCCAAGTTCCGTTTTGACCAGGAGCAGATACTGAAAGTGGTGACCAACCTGGTGCTGAATGCGCGCGAGGCGGTGTCGGCCCCGGGGGAAGTGCGTATTGAAACCTCCCAGAACAATGGCTGGGCGATTCTGACCGTCTCCGACAACGGCTGCGGGATGGCGCCGGAATTTCTGGACCGCTCGTTGTTCCGCCCGTTTCAGACGACCAAACAGAACGGATTGGGCATTGGTCTGTTTCAGAGCAAGATGATTGTGGAAGCGCACCAGGGCCGGATTCACGTGGAGAGCCTGCCGGGCAAAGGAACGACTTTTCAGGTTATTTTACCGTTGCGGAACCACAACGGATAACCTCCCCATGAACCCGGACCCTCACCTCACCCTGACCCTCTCCCCTCCCATCAGAATGGGAGCGGAGAGGGGGCAGCCGGCGGGCGCAACGAGTGACTTGGAAGACTGGCAGCTTGCGACAGGTTCTTGGTCCCAAATGCATGCGAAAAATCGAAAGGAGGCTCCCCACGGGCCTTGGAACGCCTGTCCACGGACGCGGCCGTGTGTGAGCCGACGCCACCACCGATGAATGCCAAATTGTTGATCGTTGACGACGACGAAGAAATCCGCACCCAGATGAAATGGGCGCTGGCGAAGGACTACGACATCGAGCTGGCCGGCGACCGCGCCGGCGCGGCGGAAGTGTTTCGGGCCGTGCACCCGCCGGTGGTGCTCCTGGACCTGGGCCTGCCACCCCATCCGGCAAGCCCGGAGGAGGGCCTGGCGGCGCTCTCGGAATTCACGGCCCTGGACCGGCTGACCAAAATCGTCGTGATTACCGGCCAGGGCGAGAAGGAGATCGCGTTGCGAGCGATCGGGGCCGGGGCCTACGATTTTCTCTGCAAGCCGGTGGACCCGGAGGAGTTGAAATTCCTGCTCAAACGGTGTTTCCACGTGGCCCAATTGGAACGGGAATTTCGCGAGCTCCAGCAGTTGATCCAGGGAGATGCTTTTGAAGGCATGCTGGGCTCGAGCCTGGCCATGCGGACGGTGTTTGATTCGGTGCGCAAGGTCACGACCACGGACGTGCCGGTGCTGATTTTGGGGGAGAGCGGCACGGGCAAGGAAATGGTGGCCAAGGCGATCCATCAGCGAAGCACGCGCAAAGACGGACCGTTTGTGGCGATCAATTGCAGCGCAATACCGGAGACGTTGCTGGAGAGCGAGTTGTTTGGGCACGAACGGGGCGCGTTTACCGGCGCCCACGTGCAACGCAAAGGGCGCATCGAGATGGCCGCGGGAGGCACGCTGTTCCTGGATGAAATCGGGGAAATTCCGCTGGCCTTGCAGGTGAAGTTGCTTCGCTTTCTGCAGGAGCAATGCATCGAACGCGTGGGCGGGCGCCAGACAATTCCGATTGACTCGCGGGTGCTGGCGGCCACCAACGCGGACTTGAAAAAGAACATGGCGAGCGGGGCCTTCCGGGAGGATTTGTATTACCGGCTGGCGGTGGTTCAAATCGTGATCCCGCCGTTGCGGGACCGGGAAGGAGACTCCCGCGTGCTGGCGCAGGCGTTTTTGCAACGGTTCGCGGCGCAGTCCAACAAGGCCGGGCTGGCTTTCGACCGCGACGCCTTGCGCGCGTTGAACAATTATTCGTGGCCGGGCAATGTGCGCGAGCTGGAGAACTGCATCCGGCGGGCCGTGATCATGGCGGACGGCAAACGGGTGACCGTTCAAGACCTGGAGTTGCCGTCGGCGTCGGCCGCCGCGAACTTCGCCACCTTGAAAGACGCACGCGAGGCGGTGGAGCGGGAGATGGTCCAACGCGCGTTGCGCAAGTATTCGGGGAAGATCGCGCCGGCGGCGGTGGAGTTGGGAGTGAGCCGTCCGACTCTTTATGAACTGATGGAAAAGCTGGGAATTGCGCGGGAATAAGGCCTGCGGTGTCGGCGATATTAACAGTTTTGCGGATTTTGCTTCAAATAGGGCAAAACAGGCAGAGAACACGATGAATAATGACGAAAGCGGGATGCTCGGTAAGTCGGATTTGTCGGATTTGTTTACAGAAAAACGGATGGGCCAGGCGGATGCTTTGGTTTTAATTCATTTGTAATATGTTGACTGTAAGTCACTTATGAATTTTGTGGAAGTTGGTGGAGGAGTTGAGCACGGATTTTGCTAAACAAGGAAGAGCGGGAACGAACTGAAGCAAAGAACGAAAAGAGAAACAAACCAGGTTCAACAAGGACAATGAAAGGAGCACACGCACAATGAAAAAACTACTTTTGGGTGCCATGATTGCCGGCGCGATCAATTTGGCACAAGCAACTCCGTTAATGGTTGGCGCCGCGGTCCCCACGCACGTGCCGGATGCAGCTTCCACGGCTATGCTCCTGAGTTTGGCATTCCTGGGGATCAGTCTTTTTCGCCGGAAATAGATAGCGGCTCAAAAAGGCAATTGTAAGCTGCTTGCGGATGGTCGCGATTGTGGGATGGCGGCAGAGACGCAAGCAGCTTTTTCAACATTTCGCCCCGAGCGGGGCTGCAACACATACCGTGCGACGGCCAACATCAAGCTTCAAGCGCCGTAGGCGTTCCATATTTTAGTAAAAAGGCCAATCAAATCCCTATACGGAAAGGCACTTATGAATGCCATGGAAGCCGGTGGCGGAATTGAGCACGGGTTTTGCTAAACAAGGAGCAGCGGGAATGCAACTAAAGTAAACAACGACAACAGCAACAAAGCAGATTCAACAAGAACAATGAAAAGCAGCACACTAACAATGAGAAAACTACTTCTGGGCGCCATGATGGCCGGCGCGATCAATTTGGCGCAAGCAACTGAGACTACGTACACTTTCAGTCCCACAGGTCTGAGCAGCATGGATGGCGAGAATTACTATGAATGGGGGATTTCGTGGAATTTGCCGGCCGGCCAGACGATTGTGGACGCCACGTTGACGTACTCTGATATCAAGTTGACTACGTCGGACCCGAATGGGGCCGGAACACTTTGGTCCACTCTGCTGCAAAGTCCGCCCAAGGCCGGGGTGAGTACGTTCACCGACAACGATAATCCTGAGCAGAACCCTTCGGGTGCCGGCGTATTCCTGCTGGGCAGTCAGACTTTTGCCGCGAAGGGTACCATGTACACTTCCCTG
>JBEKMW010000021.1:0-47947 GCA_049523455.1 Verrucomicrobiota bacterium
TGCCGGGGGTCACAAAACGCAAATGACTCCGATTACGAAAGATGCACCTTGTTTTAGCGCCATTCGGCTTCAGCCCGTTGGCACGAAATGCTTTGGCCGATGAAGCGGCATAAATGCCGCGCGCCGGAAATCAGGACACCGCCGGGGCATTCCGCGCCTTGCAAATTGCCCGCAAAACCGCTACCCTCTGCGCCCATTTAACAAACATCGGTGGGAAAACCTGCGGTAAATCGAACCATGGCTTTGATCGTCCAAAAATACGGCGGCACTTCGGTGGGCAACACCGACCGCATTCAGAACGTGGCCCGGCGCGTGGCCCATTACCGTTCCCGCGGCGACCAGGTGGTCGTGGTGGTTTCCGCCATGAGCGGCGTCACCGATAATTTGATCAAGCTGGCCAAGGACATCATGCCCCTGCCCAACGAGCGCGAGATGGACGTGCTGCTGGCCACGGGCGAACAGCAGACCATCGCGCTTACGGCCATCGCGCTGCATGCGTTGAATGTACCCGCCGTGTCGCTGACGGGCGCGCAGGCGGGCATTGTCACCGACGGCGTCCATACCAAGGCGAAAATTCACAACCTTACGCCGAAAAAAGTGCGTGACCTGTTAAAGCAGGGCAACGTGGTGATCGTGGCCGGTTTTCAGGGCGAAACGCCGGAGGGCCAGATTACCACGCTGGGCCGCGGCGGTTCGGATTTGACGGCCATCGCGCTGGCGGCGGCGCTCAAGGCGGATTTGTGCCAGATTTACACGGACGTGGACGGCGTTTATACCGCGGACCCGCGCCTCGTGCCGGATGCGAAAAAGCTGGCGGAGATTTCCTACGATGAAATGCTCGAACTCGCCAGCCTCGGCGCCAAGGTGATGCAGAGCCGCTCGGTGGAATTTGCCAAGAAATTTGGAGTGGTGTTCGAAGTCCGCTCCAGCCTCAATGACAACCCCGGAACGATTGTGAAAGAAGAAACCAAAAGCATGGAAGGCGTCGTCGTGCGCGGCGTCTCGCTCGACAAGAACCAGGCCAAACTCACTTTGGTGGGCGTGGCGGACAAGCCCGGCGTGGCCGCGCGCATTTTCAAGGCGCTCGGTGACGCCACCGTCAACGTGGACATGATCGTCCAGAATATCAGCCACGGCACGGGCGCGCCACAGACGGACATTTCGTTCACGGTTGAGAAAGCCGACTTGCTCAAGGCGCAAAAGGTCATTCACGGCCTTAAGCAGGAGCTCGGCCTGCGTGACGTGATTGTGGCGGAAAAAATCGGCAAGCTTTCGATCGTCGGCGTGGGCATGAAAAGCCACACGGGTGTGGCCGGAAGGTTGTTTGAAACGCTCGCGAAGGAAGGCATAAACATCGGCATGATTTCCACCAGCGAAATCAAAATCTCCGTCGTGATTGACCTGGCCAAAGGCGAAGCCGCCATGAAAGCCGTCCACGTGGCTTTTATTGGTTAAGGCGGAGTTGGGCCGGCGGGGGGTGCTGCACAAGATTGGAATGTGTTGGAGCAAAACGCGAGAGGAATTCTTCGCGAGGGTCTTTGCCACACTTTATAAAACCCGTTTGCCATGTTCATTGTCCTGCAGGAGGCTGATTCACGGCCGCAAAACGATTTTCCCGGCCAGGGTGCCCGCTTTGCGAATGGTGCTCTCCTCCTGCAACTGATGGGCGAGGGCGGTTTGCGACAGCGGAAGGACCCGGTCAATTTGGGCTTTCAAGTGGCCGGCGGCCATCCAGCGGTTGATGTCGGCCGCCGCCGCACGAAGCTCGTCCGCGGACGAATTCAAAATGACGAACCCAAACAGCGAGCAATTCCTGGCGTAAAATGGCCCGACCGGGAACGCGGGCCGCGCATCGCGACCGGCCATCACAATCATCCGTCCATGCGTGGCCAGCAAGGAAATGGATTTGTCAAAGTCCGGCTCACGCAAGGTTTCCCACCAGACATGGACGCCGTCGGGCGCGAATTTTTTCACCTCTACCGCGACGTTTTGTTTTTGGTAATTGATGACGCAGTCAGCGCCCAGTGCGCGCGCCTTGGCCGCCTTTTCGTCGCTGCCTGCGGTGGTGATGACGCGGGCGCCCTGAAGTTTTGCCATTTGCACCACGCTGGAACCCACGCCGCCGGTGCCGCCATTCACGAATAAAATTTCTCCCGCCTTGAGCCGCGCTTTCATCAAGCCGACGTGCGCGGTGATGCCTACCAGCGAAATCGCGGCGATGCTTTCGTCGTGCACATTGTTGGGAATTGGATTCAACCACTCTTCGTCCACGGCAGCGAATTCGGCAAATGTCCCCTGGCGTCCATCCCAGCCCTGGCCGATGGCCCAGACTCGGTCGCCGGGCTTGAACTTCTTCACCTGCCCGCCCGTGGCCACGATTTTCCCGGCCAGATCCCGGCCCAGGATGTAGGGAAAATTGATTTTCATGGGTACCGCGCCGCTGCGGATGTAGAGGTCAATGGGGTTCACGTCCACCGCGGCCACTTTGATGAGGCATTCATGCGGGCCGGGTTTGGGTTCGGGCAGATCGCCGTAGATGATTTTGTCGGGTCCGCCGGGTTCATTGATATATGCTGCTTTCATCGTTGGAATCTTCATTTCAGGCGATGAATTGTCAACGCATCGCATCGGGCGCATCTGGGAAGTTCCCCCAAACGCAAAGCCTCGCGGCGCGCGGCGTTCACGCCGCTTCCTCACCGCCCGCTGATACATCAATCGTTTGATCCAACTGCTTTCGTGCGCCGAAACGGCCTGAAGGCCGCGCGCCGGGGGAACTTGTCAGATGCACACCGTCGTATGCGGGAGGTCATTTTTGGTTGGACGCGCGGGTGGAAATGTCCTTGAATTTTTCGGAAGGCTTTCCCGCGAATGAAGCGTTGCTGCTATTGTGGAACTTGAGAGCAAGACCGGGGGCCGGAAAAAGCATTTGACCCACTGAAGCCACCCTGCTATGTTGTCCCGGTGAATTGTAAATTGAATCTTGGCCTGTTGCTGAACGCGCTGCGGCTGCGCCGCGCGGCGGTCGGGTTCTGATTGGTTCACTGATTTATCAAACCCCATCGCCAACCGGCGGTGGGGTTTTTGTTTTGCCAAATGAAAGCGCCACTGCCACAACTAAGCGACCAACATGCATAAGAACCCAGCGACCAAATACCGACCGTTTCCGCCGGTCCGCCTGCCCGACCGGCAGTGGCCTAACCGCGTGCTCACCCGCGCACCCGCCTGGTGCAGCGTGGATTTGCGCGACGGCAACCAGGCGCTCGCCGTGCCCATGAACGTGTCGCAGAAATTGGAGTTGTTCCAGACCCTCGTCCAAGTCGGTTTCAAGGAAATCGAGATCGGCTTTCCGTCGGCGTCCAACACCGAGTATGCATTCAACCGCCGGCTCATCGAGGAAAACCGCGCGCCGGAGGACGTCTGGCTCCAGGTGCTCGTGCAGGCGCGCGAGGATTTGATCGAACGCACCGTGGAATCACTCAGGGGCGCCAGGAAGGCCGTCATTCATCTCTACAATTCCACCTCGCCGGCCCAGCGTCGCGTGGTGTTCGGCAAATCCAAGGACGAAATCATTCAAATCGCCGTGCGCGGAGCGACCTGGATCAGGGAACGCTTGCCGCGGCTCAAAGGCACGGACGTGATGCTCCAGTATTCGCCGGAAAGCTTCTCGGCCACCGAATTGGAATTTGCCAGGGAAATCTCCGAGGCGGTCATGGACGTGTGGCAGCCGACGCCCCGGCAGAAGATGATTCTGAATTTGCCGGACACCGTCGAAGTAGCCATGCCCAACGTGTATGCCGACCAGATTGAGTGGATTTGCCGCAACATCAAAAACCGCGATTCCCTCGTCGTCAGCGTGCACACGCACAACGACCGCAACACCGGCGTGGCGGCCACCGAGCTTGGCTTGCTCGCCGGCGCCGACCGCGTGGAGGGCACTTTGTTTGGCAATGGAGAGCGCACCGGAAATTTGGACATCGTGACGGTCGCCTTGAATCTTTACATGCAAGGCATTGATCCTAAGCTCGATTTTTCCAACCTCAATTCCATCATCAAAATCTACGAGCGTTGCACCGGCATGACTGTGCCGCCGCGCCAGCCTTACGCGGGGGAGCTTGTGTTCACGGCCTTCAGCGGGTCGCATCAGGACGCCATCCGCAAGGGATTGAACGAGTGGAAAGCCGATGGCCGCACGCATTGGGACGTGCCGTATCTCACGATTGACCCGGCCGACATCGGGCGCCAATACCGTGAAGTCATCCGCGTCAATTCGCAATCCGGCAAGGGCGGCGTGGCGTACTTGCTGGAGAGCCAGTTTGGCATCGAGTTGCCCAAGGACATGCAGCGCGAGTTCGGCCCCATTGCCAACGACCAGGTGGACCAGCTTGGCCGCGAAGTGACCGCCGCCGAATTGAAGGAGATGTTCTGGCGCGAATATGTGGAGCGCGTGTCGCCGTGGAAACTCGGAACTTTCCGCACTGCCAGCGAAAACGGACAAGTGCATTGCGACGCAACGTTGTTCCGCGATGAGGTTCAATTTCACGTAGTGGGCCGCGGCAACGGGCCGCTGGCGGCGCTCGTTCACGGCCTGGGTGCCGCGGGCGGACCGCGATTTGAGATTACCGCCTACAGCGAACATGCGTTGAGTTCAGGCGAAGAAGCCGCGGCGATTGCCTACATCCAGATCAAAACCGCCGACGGCAAAGCGCGCTGGGGCGCTGGCGTGGACACCAACATCGAACTCGCATCCGTCCGCGCGGTGCTCAGCGCGTTGAACCGTTCCGTCACGGCGGCTGCCGCCAAATGAAGTTGTGCCCCGGAGAATATGAATAAAACCAGTCTTGAACATTATCCATCGTTCATCAGCAGCCAGGTGCAATCGCCCGAAGCGCTGGCGGAAAAGGCCGGACGCCGGGCCGTGACCATCTCGCGGCAGGCGGGTTGCGGCGCGTTGGTGGTGGCCCAGAAGCTCGCCGATTATTTGCAGGCGCACGCACCGGCCGATGCCTGCCCCTGGACCGTCTTTGATCGCAACCTCATTGACAAGGTTTTGGAAGACCACGGCTTGCCGCCGTATTTGGCGAAATTCCTGCCCGAGGACCGCGTCTCGGAACTTTCCGACCTCATCGCCGACGTGTTTGGCGTGCATCCGTCGTCGAAGACGGTGGTGCAAAAAACCGTGGAGACGGTGCGCAAGCTGGCGCAAGCCGGCAGTGTCATTCTGATTGGCCGCGGCGGCGCCGTCGTCACCGGCCGGATGCCGCGCGTGTTGCACGTCCGCATAGTGGCGCCGCTCGACCAGCGGATTGAACATTGCATCGAGGCCTATCAAATGAAGCGGGCCGAGGCGCGCAAGTTTTGCCCCACCGAAGACCGGGCGCGCCGGCGCTATTTGAAGAAATACTTTGGCGCCGAGGTGAACGACCCGCTGCTTTACCACCTGGTTATCAATACCGGCCAGGTCAGCTATGCCGAAGCGGCGCGGATTATCGGGGATGCCGTGTTGAACCTGCCCTGACGCCGGTGAGGTGCAGAACACGCCATGAGGGCCGGGATTTCGGGTAGTGTCCTGAATTCAGGAGCGCGGCTCTGTGAGCCGCAGCACATCCCCATGCAATCCAAGCCGCTGCGGGTCGCAGACCCGTGCTCCGAAAACAAATTGGGACACTACGAGAATTCGCTTGCGGACATCCGCTTTTCTGCTAAACTTGACCCTGCCTGAACGCCGCGTGTGCGGACACCTCCTCCGGCGCCGTGTTGCGCAGTATGGTTGCGCAGTGTGGAGCAGTGTTGCGGAGGGGGGATGTTCATTGAGGCTGAGAAAAAACCGTTAACATACAACCTAACCTTTAACCTCCGTTGCCACGGCAGGTAGTTAGGCAATGGAGCCTTCGGTTCGGTGCCGGACAGGCCGGAAGCCTGTGCCACCACCGCACCAAGTCTCCCGCAGATTGAAGTTATTATGCTCACCATGGAAGAAGCCCTGAAGCAAAGCACCCTTCGCTTTGCGGCAGGTGAAATCGTCAAAGGCAAAATCATCGAAGTCCGCCCCAAGGAAGTCCTGGTGGACATCGGCTACAAAAGTGAGGGTTCCATCCCCGGCACGGAATTTGAAGACATCAAGACGATAAAAGTCGGCGACGAAATTGATGTGCTGATCGAAAAGCTCGAAGACAAGGAAGGCATGGTCATCCTGTCGCACGAGAAGGCGGAATTCAAAAAGAACTGGGACAAGATTCTCACCATCTGCAATGAGGGCGGCCGTATCAGCGGCAAGGTCAAATCGCTGGTCAAGGGCGGCCTGGTCGTCAACGTCGGCGTCGAGGCGTTTTTGCCGGCGTCGCAGATTGACGTCATCACGCCCAAGAACCTCGCGCAATTTGTGGGCAACACCTACGAATTCAAGGTCGTCAAAATCAACCAGGAACGGCAGAACATCGTGCTGTCGCGCCGCGAACTGATCGAGCAGGAGCGCGCCGAGCGCCGAGCGCACTTGCTGGCCGAGATGGTGCCGGGCGACATCCGCAAAGGCACCGTCAAGAACATCACCGATTTCGGCGCGTTCATTGATCTCAACGGGATTGACGGTTTGCTCCACATCACGGACATGAGCTGGGGCCGCATCGGGCATCCATCCGAACTTCTTAAGGTGGGCCAGGAAATTGACGTGGTGGTGCTGGACGTGAACAAGGAGAAGGAACGCGTGAGCCTGGGCCTCAAGCAGAAGATGTCCAATCCGTGGGACAGCATCGAAACCAAATACCCCGTGGGCGCGCGTGTCAAGGGCAAGGTGGTCAGCCTGGTGCCTTACGGCGCGTTCGTGCAATTGGAGCCGGGCGTCGAGGGCCTGGTGCACGTGACCGAATTGTCGTGGACCAAGCGCGTGGCCAAACCCAGCGACATGCTCAAGCAGGACCAGGAAATCGAGGCCGTGGTGCTGGGGATCAACCGCGAGGAACAGAAAATATCCCTGGGCATCCGCCAGTTGGAGAGCAATCCCTGGGACACCGCCGAGCAAAAGTATCCCGCCGGCACCCGCATCAAGGGCAAGGTCCGCAATCTCACCAGTTACGGCGCCTTTGTCGAACTGGAGGAGGGCATTGACGGCATGATCCATGTGTCCGACGTTTCCTGGACGCGCAAGATCAATCACCCCAGCGAAGTGCTCAAGAAGGGCGACGAAGTGGAGGCCGTGGTGCTGGAGGTGGATCGCCCGAACCAGCGCATCGCCCTCGGCATGAAACAACTGGGCACCGACCCGTGGGAGAACATAGACGAACTCTATCGGGTGGGCGATCTCGTCACCGGGAATGTCACCAAGCTCGCCAGCTTCGGCGCGTTCGTCGGATTGAAGCAGGACATTGACGGCCTGGTGCACATTTCCCAAATCAGCGAAGAGCGGGTGGACAAAATCAAGAACGTCCTCAAGGTGGGCCAGGAAGTCACCGCGCGCGTGGTGAAGATTGACCGCGGCGAACGCCGTATCGGGCTGTCCATCAAGGCCGCCAGCTACAGCGACGAGCAACTCAAGGAAGAGCAGAAACTGCTCGACGCCCTCAAGCCGGGCGAAGACCTGGTGGCTTTGCAACACGCCTTCGATGCCGCCGACGAGGCGAAGCACGAAGAAGCCAAGCAGGAATAAATTATCGGCGATTCAAAACACCGGCGTCCCGGCAACGGTCCGCCGGTTGTTTGTTTGTGCCGGGCGCAACCCGGGTGACTTAAAATTCTCCAACCATCTCCGGCAGTCCACGACTTTTCCGGGCGGCAGGGATGCCGCCCTCTACGTCAGGCACGGATGCCTGACGCTACAGCGCCCGCGCCCTGATGGCCGACAATCGGAGGTTTTGGAGAAGTATTTGGTAGCGCCCCAATTTGCAATGGAGTGTGGGTCCAGTCCGCTTCACGCTGCAAAATGCCTCCGGCGGGTGAAGCGGCATAAATGCCGCGCGTCTTGGATCAGGGCACTACTTCAGCAGCGACTTGTGCTGGTAATGCAGAATCCTGAACTCCGGCTCGCTGCGGATTTCCTCCCGCAACTCAAATTTGCCCTCAAACGGCGGGAACACCGCGTCACCTTCCACTTCGCGCTTTACCACGGTGAGGTACAGGTCCGAACAGCGCGGCAGCGCCTGGGCATAGATTTCCGCGCCGCCGCAAATGAAAATATCGTTCGGGAATTCCTCCGGATTCAATCTATCCAGCGAACCGAATATGAAAATCTCCGTTTCCACTTTCTCGCCCAGCTTGGAGAAACGAAACTGGTAGGCGCGTTTGAGATGGCGTCCACCGCGCCATTCGTGGTATTGGCCGAAAATCTCCGGATGCACCTTGATGAGCCGCTGGGGATGCCGCGTGAGGACCAGGTTTTTGCGATGGGGCAGCGGCCGGCCGAGGCCTTCAAATGTTTTGCGTCCCATCACGACCACGTTGCCCATGGTCATTTTTTTGAACCACTGGAAATCCTCCGGGAGATGCCATGGAATTTTGCCGTCCGCGCCGATCACGCGGTTGAGCGACATCGCGGCGATGGCTTTGAGATGTTTCAATCGGTCAAATTACCGTTCCATGCGGGATGACGGCGTTTTTGGGAATAATGACGATGCCGTCGCGGATGTAATAAAGCGCATGGTCCACCTTATCGGGTTTGCCGGCGGGCGAAATGGTCACGTTGTTCCCGATGCGCGCGTTTTTATCAATGATGGCGTTCTCAATCCGGCAGTTGGCGCCGATGCCGATGCGCGGTTTGCCCTCGCGTTCCTGGGTTTCGATGGATTCCCGCGATTCGTAGTAGTCGCAGCCGAGGAGGACGACGCGGTTGAGCTGGCTGCCGGCGCCGACCACGGTGCGGAGGCCGATGATGGTGTTGGTGATGGTGGCGTGGTTGAGGATGCAGCCGTCGGCCACGAGCGCGTGCTCAATGCGCGCACCGTTAATCTTGGAACTGGGCAGGTAACGCGGGCGGCTGAACATGGGCGCGCTCATGTCGAAGAAGTTGAAGTGGGGCAGCTCGGCCGCCAGGTCGAGGTTCGCCTCGAAAAAGGACCGAATGGTGCCGATGTCCTCCCAGTACCCCTGGAAAATATAGGCGAACACACGATGCGTATTGATGCTCTGCGGAATAATGTGTTTGCCAAAGTCGGCCAACGTGTTTTCCAGCAGCGCGCAGATCAGTGCGCGGTTGAAGACGTAGATGCCCATCGAGGCCAGGAACAGTTCCCCGCCGCCTTTGATGCCGAATTTCGAGACCGACTGCGGCGGCAAGCGCAGCACGTCGAGCGCGGCGGGATCGGTCGGTTTCTCTGCAAAGCGGGTAATGCGGCGATCCTCGGCGGTTTGCAGAATGCCCAGCGACTGTGCCGCATGCCGCGCGACTGGAATGGCGGCCACCGTGATGTCCGCGCCGGATTCGACATGCTGCCGGACCATCGGGCGGTAATCCATGCGGTACAACTGGTCACCGCTGAGAATCAGCAGATAATCGAAATCATGGGTGAGAAAGTGCGTGAGGTTTTTGCGCACGGAGTCGGCGGTGCCTTCATACCACGAGGTGTCGGTCAGCGTTTGCTGGGCGGCAAGAATTTCCACAAATCCGCTCGAAAAGAGGTCAAATTTGTACGTGCCCGAAATGTGGCTGTGGAGCGAGGCGGAATTGAATTGCGTCAGGACATAGATACGCCGGAAGCCGGAGTTGATGCAATTGGAAATCGGAATGTCCACCAGGCGGTACTTGCCGGCCAGGGGCACGGCGGGCTTGGCGCGTTCCTTGGTCAAGGGAAACAACCGCGTGCCCTGGCCGCCGCCCATGATAACGGAGAGGACGTTGCTGACATTGATGGACTGGCGGCTGCTGTGCAACATAACCGGCTTGCTTTTGATTATATTCCCCGCGGGAGCCACGGCAAGCGGCGGATAAAAAAATCTGCACAGACCTGCGCCCTCTCCGGCAGGACTAAGCCTCGCCGTTGGAGACAATAAACGGCGCGAACTCGTGGTGGTGGTGCGGAGGAATGCGCACCTTGAACCGCACCATCCGGCCCTGGTAACGGCTTTCGATGACCTGGCCGACCTTGTGCAGCCGCGCCATGACAGCGGCTTGCTCATGCGGAATGCGCAATTCCAGGAATTCGCGCGTGGGACGCAATTGTGCGCCGATTTCGGCCAGCAAATTGGCAAGGCCCTCGCCGGTGGCCGCCGAAATGGCCACCGCGCGCGGGAACTTTTCCTGCAACCGGTTCAGGGCGCCTGCGCCCGCGCCATCGCCGGACCGGAGCCGGTCCACCTTGTTCAGGACCATGAGGGTCGGTTTCTCGTCCGCGCCCATTTCGGCCAGCACGGCGTTGACCGCGGCAATCTGCTCCTCGGCCAGCGGATGGCTGATGTCCACCACGTGCAGCAGCAAATCCGCCCGCACGACTTCCTCCAACGTGGCTTTGAACGCCTCGACCAGTCCATGCGGCAGTTTGCGGATGAAACCCACCGTGTCGGTGAGCAACACGTTCTGGTTCGTTGGCAGCCGCAACCGGCGCGTCGTGGGATCGAGCGTGGCAAACAAAATATCCTTGGCCAGAACGTCGGAACCGGTGAGCAGGTTGAGCAGGGTGGACTTACCGGCGTTGGTGTAACCGACGATGGAGGCGAGCGGCCACTGGCTGCGCTGGCGGCCGGCGCGCTGGGTGGCCCGCCGCCGGCGCACGGCTTCGAGGTCGCGAATGATTTTGTCAATGCGCTCCTGCACCTTGCGCCGGTCGGATTCGAGCTGCGATTCGCCTTCGCCGCCGCGCATGCCGATGCCGCCCGCCTGACGCGACAAATGGCCCCAGAATCGGGTCAGGCGCGGCAGCAGGTGTTGAAGCTGGGCCAGTTCGATTTGCAGTTTTCCTTCGCGCGTCCGCGCGCGCTGCGCAAAAATATCGAGAATGAGCGAGGTGCGATCGAGGACCTTGCAATTGAAAATGTTTTCCAGCGTGCGGCTCTGGGCGGGTGACAGTTCATCATCAAAGATGACGGTGTCCACGTCCTCGCGCCGGCAGAAGGCGGCGAATTCCTCCGCCTTGCCCCGTCCGATAAACGTGGCCGGCGTGGGCGCGTCGAGTTTCTGGCGGCCCTCGCCCACCACGTGGCCGCCGGCCGTGGCGGCCAACTCGCCCAGTTCGGCGAGTGAATCGCCCGCCTCCGCCCGCCGGCGCGATTTGAATTCCGCGCCGATCACGAAGACCCGTTCGGGGCGCGTGTTTCTGGTTTCGATGAGCGCTTTCAAAGCCGGTGGAAACCTAGCACGGACGGCGGAGGACGGAAAGGCAAGGTTTCCCGGCTTTTATTGGCCAATCAATTGGAAGAACTGCACTGGCGACCCGGTGGTGGGGACAACGATATTGACCGCGCCGCCACTTCCCTGGGCAACTGGCGTCCACTTCGTCAGGTTCGAAGATTCCATGAGGGTCCATTGATCGGGGAGTGCTCCCAAGGACGTGACGTTCGCGGATGGCTGGCCGTTGGCGGTAAGGACCTGGATCGCCAGCGTGGACGAAGCCGGAATCGTGTACGCCACTTCATTCGACAACGGACCTTGCAATCCTGTGGAATTGTAGGCGGCGGCAGCGAAATAGTACGTGACGCCCTCGGCCAGCCCGGTAATGGCCGCGCCGGTCACATTGCCAACGGAAACGGAATTGGTCAGCGAATCCGGAGCCGTTCCGTAATAAAGATTGTAACCCACCACCGTCGGATCGGTGCTGGCGTTCCAGGCCAACGGCACGGTCATGCCCGCCCAAGCCGGGTGCGTGCCCAGGACGGCGATAAGGGAAAGGATTCCCGCTATGACAATTCTCTGCTGCATGTGCGAGAATACCGCAAGCAACCGGCTCGTGACCCGGCCAATTTTCTGATTTTCCTGTCAGAACCAGTCCTACAAGATTGACATTTGGCAGTTTGGCAGTATTGAATGAGACAATTAAAGGAGCAAGAGTCCAACCGCTTTTGTCGGTGAGATGAAAGCGCTCCATTGGAGATGGAAATGCCGGCGAAATAAAAGGGGCCAGAGAGCAAAGCGAAAGTTATGCATGAGGCGTCCCAAAGCAGACGGTTGCGCATTCTTTGCCTGGAGGACAATCCGCATGACCGGGAGTTGATGATGGAATCGCTGGCCGCGGAGGGTTTCCGGTGCGAATTTGTCCACGCCGGAACCCGGGAGGAATATGAGGCAGCGCTCCGGGGTGGGAAGTTCGATTTGATTCTGTCGGATTATTCCCTCCCGTCGTACGGCGGCCTGGCCGCCTTGTCGCACGCCCGACAACTCCAACCAGAGACGCCGTTCGTGCTGGTTTCGGGCACCATCGGCGAGGAACGGGCGGTGGAAAGCCTGAAAGCCGGCGCCACCGATTGCGTCCTGAAGGAGCACCTGGATCGGCTCGGAGAGGTGGTCCGCCGCGCCATCCGCGAGGCCGAAGAGCGGATGAAACGCAGGGACGTCGAGGAAGCGCTGCGCGCCTTGACCGCGCGGCTGCAGGCCAGCCGCGAAGAAGAGCGCATGAGCATCGCCCGCGAAATTCATGATGAGTTGGGTGAAGCCCTGACCGGTTTCAAGCTGGGCCTGGCCTGGATCCGCCGGCGCTGGTATGCCCGCGCCAAAAATGTTTCGCGGCGGCAGGTCTTCGCCAAAATTGACGAACTGGGTGCACTGGCCGACGCGACCGCCGATCGCGTGCGCAAAATCTGCGCCGAATTGCGGCCCAACGTCCTGGATGACCTCGGCCTGGTGGCCGCCATCCAATGGCAGGCCCGCGAATTTCAATCCCGCACCAGCATCCGTTGCAGTTTGCGCCTGCCGGCGGCGGCACTCGAGGTGCCGGCGGAGCAGGCCACGGCCATCTTCCGCATCTTCCAGGAAATCCTGACCAACGTCGCGCGTCATGCGGGCGCGTCCACCGTGCTGGTTTCGTTGAAAAAAACGGAGACGAGCCTGCTCTTGCGCGTGGCCGACAATGGCCGGGGCATTGATCCGGCCGCCATCGCCAGCAACCATTCCCTGGGATTGCTGGGCATGCGCGAGCGCGCCGCCCTCCTCAACGGCACACTGGAAATCCGCGGCCTGCCCGGCCGGGGCACAACGGTGCAAGTTGACCTTCCGCTTGCCCCTCCCCCGGGGTTCCCCAACCACAGCCTGAACTGACGCCATCCATGAAAACCAGGCTGCACAAGCTGCCCAATGCGGAGGCCACGACGAGCGCCGCTGACGTGCTGCCCATCCCGTTGCCCCATCAGAATCATCGTACGCTCCGCGTCCTGATCGTGGATGACCATGCCATTGTGCGCGGCGGTTTGAAACAAATCATCGCCGACAAATTTCCCCAGGCCACCTTCGCCGAGGCCGCCAACGTCCACCAGGCCCTTTGGCAACTGCGCAATTCGCCCTGGGACGTGATGCTGCTGGACATCACCATGCCTGGCCGGAGTGGTTTGGACCTGTTGCGCGAGGTCAGGGCCATCCAGCCCAAAGTCAAGATCCTGGTCGTGACCATGCATCCGGAAGACCAGTATGCCATGCGGGTGTTGAAGCTGGGCGCCTCGGGCTATTTGACCAAGGAAAAGGCGGCGAAC
This sequence comes from Verrucomicrobiota bacterium, assembly GCA_049523455.1. Taxonomy (GTDB): domain Bacteria; phylum Verrucomicrobiota; class Verrucomicrobiia; order Limisphaerales; family UBA11358; genus UBA11358. The sequence goes on from JBEKMW010000021.1 coordinate 13,597, forward strand.
GAAGTCATCCACGCGGTGGAGCGGGTGCTGGCCGGCGGCAAATATATCAGTGCCGCGCTGGCCGAGGACCTCGTGGCCAAACTCCATGCGCCCGCCGGCCGGCCGCCGCACGAAAAGCTCTCCGACCGGGAATACGAAATCATGGTGCTCATCGCCAGCGGCAAGAGCGTCAAGGAAATCGCGGCCGATCTCTCGCTCAGCATCAAGACCATCAGCACCTACCGCACGCGCCTCCTCAAAAAAATGCGGTTCAAGACCAACGCCGATCTCATCCGTTACGCCATGCGCGAACGGCTGGTGGATTGAGGTGTTCTCTAAAAACCCCTCACCCCGGCCCTCTCCCCGTTTGGCGGGGAGAGGAAGAAGCGGCAAACTATGAACGAGCGCGGTTCAAATCTGGAAATCCACCAGGCTCTTTAATTTCCGGTCGGACTTGTTGAACACCCGCGCGTCCGGCGCGTTATAGAGGACGATGGAATTGGGCGCCACGCTTTCCATGAGGAACACGTTGCCGCCAATGGTGCTGCCGGCGCCGATGACGGTTTCGCCGCCCAGAATGGTTGCGCCGGGGTAAATCGTCACGTTGTCCTCGATGGTGGGATGCCGTTTTTTGCCGCGCAATTGCTGGCCGCCCGCCGTGCTGCGGGCTCCCAGCGTAACTCCGTGATACATCTTTACGTGGTCGCCGATGATGGCCGTTTCGCCCACGACCGTGCCCGTGCAATGGTCCACAAAAAAGTGCGACCCGATCTGCGCGCCCGGATGCAAATCCATGCCCGTGCGCGAATGCGCCCACTCGGTCATGATGCGCGGGATGAGCGCCACGTTCTTCAAATACAACTCGTGCGCCAGCCGCTGCACCGCAATCGCCTCCACAAACGGATACGACACCAGCACCTCCTCCTTGCTCTTGGCCGCCGGGTCGCCGTCGTAGGCCGCCTCCATGTCCGTGTGGAGCACGTCGCGCAGCCGCGGCAGGCTTTCCAGAAATTCCAGACTCAGGTTGTGCGCCAACGACCGCGGATTTTTCTTTGGCATCTCCGGCGGCGGACTATATTTGACGCTCTTGTACATCTCGTCCTCCAGCTCGCCCAACACCGAATCCAGCAATTCCGCCGTCAGCACCTTGATCTCGGAGGAATGCACCAGCTTCTCGTCGAAGAAGCCGGGAAAGAGCAGCCGCAGCAAATCCACGGTGATGGCCGTGATGGCGCGCTTGGACGGCAGGTTTTTGCCGTCCAAATGATTGATGCCGCCCACGCGCGCGTAGGAGGCCACCAATGCATTCGTCAATTGTGTGACGGGATCCATGCCTCAGTATTTACCATAAAATCGGTGCGCCAGAAAGATTAATTAGCCGTGGGAGACGAGGGGGCGCATCTCAGTTTTTGACATGGCCGATGCGTCGCTCGCGGCGCCGCTGGCTGAGACGCAGGGAGAATGACGAATACCTAAGCCCTAATGACGAAAGAATGTCCCAATGACGAATGACGAATGACGAATTGAGATGGAGTCTCGTGACCCACCTTCGCTCGGAAGCTACGGCGCGGCAACCCTCCACGCCTGCTTCAATATCCGCTGCCAAAAACGTTGCCCAGAAACTGGGGTTTGTGCGAGATGTCCAATAGCGGCTCAAAGTGCACGTCGTCGTTGTAGTGATAGCGGGGAGTTTCGACCGGCCAATACCACAAACCGCCGTCGGCGGCGAGGCTGATGATATAGCTGCGACCGCCGAATTCTCCCTGACCGAGCCCGCTGGCAATGGCAATCCAATCCGAATGCGTACCTAGGCGGATGGGAATTGTCTGTTGCAGCTCGCGCTCATCGCGGTCTGGATCCCAACCACGCCGCGGGTTCCAGAAAAAGTCCCACAGCCATAGCGAACCGTCATTTTTGAGTGTGACTGTCGTCTGTTCCGCACTGGCCACGGCCAGCCAGTTGGTCGCGGCGCCGATGGGCAGATCAGTTGACGTCCATTTCCATTCATCAACACCTTTGCGAGGCGAATGCAACTCCTGACGATCCGCCCAGATGCGAAACGTTCCATCATCCCGGATTCCGACCTGATATTCCAAACCACGCCGTACTTGTGCCATGCTGCGGAAATCCCCATGTCCCGGCCCGGCCACGCAGAAAAGCGTCAGTCCCTCGCCAATCCCAAGCATCGTCACGCGGTTGGTGTTCCAGTCACCATAATACTGCGTCCAAAAGCTGCCGTCTATCTTGCGCAGATACGTCCCATAATCGCTCTCAATAAACCCGGCCCAGTTCGACTCCGTCCCGAGGCGATAGGGCGTAAATGTCCGCAAGCCTGGCCACTGTTTGTGCTCCCTGAAATCAAAATTAGCCGGTCCCCAGCGCCACAGTGTTCCGTCGGTTTTCACCAATAGCACTGAAAGGTAGGCTGGCTGCAAGCTGCTCCAGTTCGATTGAGTGCCGAACTGGACGAGATGGCGCATTTCAGCTTCGTCATGCTCCCGGCCATTTTGCCACGGGCTTTGCGAAACCCACAGCGTGCCGTCGGTCTTGATTCCGACGCATTCCCGCGGGGCGCGCTTCACCATGGCCCAGTTGGAACCTGCTAGAAAACTGCCGGGGTTCAAGGTGGCTTTGGAATCGTCCAAGGCAAAAGCGATCGGACTCGCAGAGATTGAAACGGGCATGAGCTGATTCCCAATCCAGACTTTTCCGTCCGGCAGGCGGATTGATATTCCCGCCCAGCGCTCACTCAAAGTCGCAGGATTTGACAACTTCATCCGGGCGGCGCCATGCGGCGGCTCGAAGGGGGTGAGTTTTTCCCAAAAACGATGGTAAATCGCCGTCGTCGCGCTCACGGCCAGGGCGAGTGACACCACCAAGACGAGCAAGTTGCGCAGCCAGAGTTTCCAGCCGAGCTCAAGGCACCGGAAATTCCGGCAGGCCAGCGCCAACATCGCCAGCAAAACAACCGGCACGGCAATGAAGTAGATCAACCAACCGCGCCAAAGCGGATGAATCGCGTAGGTCTGCACCCAGGCGGACGCGATCAAAGATCCGGCCGCGATGAGGCCCAGCGCGGCCGGGCCGAGGGCCTGCAAGGTGTTGCGCGCCAGCGTGGAAACATAAAACGAAACTGCTCCGATGCCTGCGGCCATGCCCACCAAGGTGAGCAAGGGCAGCAAGCCATTGATTTGCACAATACATTTGAAAAGAAATGTTTGAGTCGTGAATTTCGGCAGTACACCGCCGGATTGGTCGCGGAAGGCGTCGAACAAGAGGATTTGAGAATGCGGGAGCACCCTAGTGCCTTCGAAGAACAAGGGGATGATGGTTCCAAACAGAATGGAGAGCGCGAGCACGACAAATAGTTTCACGGAAAATTGCGTGCGCCGCTTCGGCGGCAAGCAGAGCTGGCCTTCGTGCGTCCCCAGCTTCCGTTCCTCGGCCACCGCCGCGCAGCCGACCAAAAAAGGCATCACCAGCCACAGTCCCCAAAAGCTTTCGAGGATGAGTTCCGTTGTGGAATTTCTTTGGATATGCCCCAGCTTTCGCCCGAGGATGACTCCCAGGTGAAGCAGCACGAGCGCGCCGGCGATTACGAATTGCGACTGGTGGAGTTGCAGTTCCTTGAGGTACAACGCCATCCTTGGCCGCCACGACCGGTGGGGCGAGGCTACCGACGAGCCGGCCCCGGTCGTCCGCGATTTGCCCCACCACCCCAACCCGCGCACTTCAGGGAGGGCTATGGTTCCGCCGAACCATTGGGCATCTTGTGCGCGAAAAAAAAGCCAGCGGGCAAAAAACAATCCGGACAGACTATAAAGTCCCAGGATGACGGTGACCACGCCCGTGGCAGCCTCGTCCGACATATTGCCGGCCAAGGCGGCGAATAGCATCAAGATCGCACCCGGCACCAGGATGGTGAACCAGAATGCCGCCGCCACCTGCCGTAAAAGCAGCACCGTCCAAAGCCCGCCGGAAAAGGCGGCCAAGCCGAACAAAGAGACGGGCGCCAACTGGTTAAACCAGAAACCCAAGACGACGGCCGAGGAGCGATGGAAGTTTGAGGTGCGCAAGAGCACCGTGGCGCTGTATAAAACCGCGATAATGAACAGCGAAACCGCCAGAAGCAAAATTTTCGTCTGCCAGATTTTCTGCCGTGACACCGGCTGCGCCAGCAGGGTGGAAAACGTTCCCGAACTCATTTCAACGCCAAATGAGTTGAGGGCCAACATCACTACCGCCGCCGGGCAAAGAAGAAATGGAAACGCCCACAAAATGCCATTCAATCCTTCCATCTTTTGTGGCAGGAGCAAATTCGACAACGCCAGTACGCAGGCGATGGCAAAGGTCGGTAGCAGCAGCCGGATTTCCTTTTTGACGAGCGGGTTCATGCGCTGGCTTTTTTCAACAGGTCCGAGGCCACGAAAATTTCCTCCAGCGACAGCGATTCGCAGCGCAGTTCCTCCGGCGACAGCGATTTCAGTTTTTCCAGCAAGGGTTCGCTGTTGCCGTTGGCCATGATTTCCAGTTCGCGTCCGTCCCGTTTCACGGCCAATGCGCCCGGAAACTCGAGCGGCGCCGGCGGTTGCGCGAATCGGACGCGGATTTTGCGGAAGCGATCGCGGGCGGCGTCGGCTTCCATGGTCAACAATTCGCGGCCCTGCTCGATGATGGTGAATTTGTCAATCAAGCCTTCGAACTCGGAAATCAGGTGCGTGGAAACAAAGACCGTCCGGCTTCCCGGATCGCCGGATTGGTAGGCGCCGATGACCGTCTCGATGAATTCGCGCCGCACAATCGGGTCCAGGCCGCTCGTCGGTTCATCGAGCACGAGCAGTTCCGGCTCCGGACAAATTGCGCCCACCAGCGCCAGTTGCGTGCGCTGACCTTTGGAGAGGTGGCTGGCCTTTTGCTTCGGGTCCAGTTGGAAACGGTTCAGCAAATCGCTTTCGATTTCGCGGTTCCAGTGTTGGCGGAACGATGCCAGGTACGCCAGCGTGTCGCTCACGGTCATCCACGGATAAAACGCCACCACGTCCGGCACGTAGGTCAGCCGCGATTTCACGGCCACTTCGTGCTTCCGCGGATCCAGGCCGAAAACGCGCACCGTGCCCGAATCGGGCCGCAGCAGGTTCAGCAGGCATTTGATGGTGGTGGTCTTGCCCGCTCCGTTGCGGCCAAAAAAGCCGTAACATTTCCCGGCCGGGACGCTCAAGCTGAGGCCATTCACCGCGTCCAATTTGCCGTAGCGGCGGTGGAGTTCGTTGATTTCGATGACCGGCGTTTCAGTTGTCATAGTGATTCATTTTCCGTCCTTTGCTTTCCGCTCAAAGTAATCGAGCCGTTCCTTGACCAAGGCCAGGAACTTCTCGCGGTCCACTTGCAGGTGATGCGCCATGACCACCGCTTCATCAACCTCGGTCAGCAGCAGCTTGTTTTTCACCTCCCGAGTGAACGGCGAATGGTTTTCCCTCAGAAAACAGCCCTTGCCGGGCAGGGTCTCGATGACTCCCTGGCCTTCCAGTTCCGCGTAGGCCTTGGCGATGGTGTTGCGGTTCACGCGCAACTCCTCGGCCAGCGGGCGGATGGACGGCAGTGGGTCGCCGGGCCGCAACGAGCCGGACGCCGCCGCGTAGCGCACCTGGTCGGCCAGTTGCAGGTAAACCGGCTTGCCGGACTTGAAATCAATCTGAAACATCATGGCCGTCAAATACTGTCATAGGACTCTATGACAGTTGGCCGCCGGAGTCAAGGGGTATTTTTGAAAATTTTTTGGGTCGGTAGCAGAATTTGTAACTACACTTGTTCAGCTTGTCCCAACAAGACCTCCGCCGGAATACGCAAACCGCTAACCAGAGATCGAATCATTTTGAGGCTGAGGCTCCGGCGGCCCGAGAGAACTTCCGAAACGCGGCTTCGACTCCCCAAATAGGGGACCAGATCCTTTGGTTCAAGACCTTGTTGCTCCATGCGAAAGCGAATGGCTGTCAACGGGTCTGGTTTGGGAATTGGGTAAGCCCGATCTTCGTAATCATGAACGAGGAGGACCAGCAATTCCAATTCATCGCCCTGAGGGGTGTTCCTTTTGGCGGAATCCATCAAAATGTCAATCCTCGCCAAGGCTGCCTCATACTCAGCCTGGGTTTTTATCACTTTGGCCTTCATCATATCAGTTCAGCGTTGATGCAATCGTATTCCGGGTGCGTTCCAACGAACCGGACATACACAATTTCAAATTCATACTTTATTTTAACCACGAGACGATACTTGTTTCCGCAAATATTGAAAACCACACGGCCACCCTTCAAAATGCTCGCACTGCCATATTTGGCCTTGACCTCAGCCGGATTCGACCACGAGGCTGCTTCAGCCTCGTGAAACCAGGCATCCAACTCCGGTCCTGCATCTGGGAACCGTTTGGCGAAAGTGCGTAGTGACTTTCTCGAAATTACCCGCATAAATCTACCTGGAATGCTGCCATTTTGCAAGAAAAATGTTCCCATTTTGGGAAATCAATGTCCAGCAGAGAATTTTTATCACATACTTGGCCGGCTTCCAGAGCCGCAATTAACCCAAAGATTTTGCTGACGAAGTGAATTTTTCGAAATTTCGTTCGGAGTCCCGCGTTTTCACGGAACGGGTGCGCAGGACAGGCGTCGCGCCAGTCTCAAAAATCATTTATGAACAGTCAGAGACAGGGGCGACGCCTGTCCTACGGTCTGCTGACCGCCTGAAGGCGGAACACCAAGCTGTTGCAGGCAAACAATTTAGATCAAGGATAATACTGCCTCCACCACGCGCTGGACGCTGATGCCGTTCATGCAGCGGAAATCAATCGGGCATTCGCGCAAAAAGCACGGCGCGCAGGGCGCATCGGATTTCAGCAGACGATGCCGCGGGTCGCCGGGGACGCACGGTCCGGTCAATTCCGGCGAAGTACTGCCGAAGGGCGCCACGACGGGCGTACCAAGGGCGGCGGCCACGTGCATGGGGCCGGAATCGTTGGTCAGCAGCACGCGGCAGTGTTTGAGCAGGGCCATCAGTTCGCGCAACGAGGTCTGGCCGGCCAGGTTGTGAATGACGGATGTCGAATGACGAATGGCTGATTCGATTTGGCTCGCGATTTGCACGTCATTTGCGCCACCGAATAAAATCCAAGCACAATTGGTGCGCGTTTGAATTTCCCGCGCCGCGGCGATGAAGCGTTCGGCAGGCCAGCGCTTGGCCGGGCCGTATTCGGCACCGGGATTCATGCCCAAAACAGGCTGGGTTATGCCGGCGAGACCGAATTTTTGTTCTGCCGCGGCCATTTCATCAGGCGCGATCCACAATTGCGGCGGCACCGGTTGCGGATTCGCACCCAGCGCCGCAACCAGGTGCAGAAAATCGTGAACCTGGTGGGCCAGGGGATTGCCGATTGGCGATTGGCGATTGGCGATTTTTTTGTCCGCAATCAGTTGCTGAATTTCCGTCAGAGAGCGCTTGCGCATTTTTACAGCGTCCGGACGGGGCGGAATCCGTTGGGTGAGGAAAAAATTCCGCCAAGGCCGTGCGTAACCGATGCGTTGCGGAACGCCAGCCAGCCAGATTTCGAGGGCCGAGCGCGGCGAATTGGGCAGCGTCAGCGCAAGATCAAACTTGCCTTTCACACCAACCCTCACCTCACCCTGACCCTCTCCCCTCCCATCCGATGGGAGCGGAGAGGGAACAGCAGGGGCAGATGAATCGTTGCTGGGAAAAGTCCCCCATCTGCGCAATTTTCGTGCGACGGAAAACAGCCCCTCGCCCGGTGCGATGGCAATGGTCTCATTTATGGTCGGGTGTCCGCGCCACAAGTCGCGCAATTTCTCCGGGGTTAGCAGGACGATACAGGCGTCGGGAAATTTCTCGCGCAGCCGCAGCAGGGCGGGCGTGGTCATCACCGCGTCGCCCAGCCAGTTCGTTCCGCGAACCAGGATACTGCGAGGATGGAAGATGGAGGATGGAAGCTGGCGGTTCATGTCGGTTTCCATCTTCTATCCTCCATGCTCCATCTTCGCTTTCCGTTCCTCGGGCTTCCACCGCCGATGGACCCAAAACCAGTTGGCCGGGTCGCGGCGGACGGCGGCTTCGAAGGAACGGTTCACATCGCGCGTAATCGCTTCAGTCGTACGGGGATGGCCGTTCTCGTCGGTGGCAATTTGATCGCCCAGCTCGATACGCCAGCGCGCGGGCGCCAGCCGGAAACAAAAGGCGGTGAACAGTTCGCAGTGGTAACGGAGCGCGAAGACGGCCGGGGCGAGCGTGGTCGAGCAGTCGTGACCCAAAAACGGGGCGCGCAGACCGTCGGTGCTCTGATCGGCAAGGAAGCCCATGAGGAGGCCGCGCCGTTGCATGGCGGCGCGCAGCAGCGGGCCGTCGGTGCGGCGCTCGAAGAACAGGCAGCCGGACCGCTCGCGCACTTGCTGGAGGAGGCGGTTGGCGGCCGGGTGTTTCAGGGCGCGGTACGTGGTGGCGCATTGATATTCCGGACGAAACTGGCCGAAGCGGGCGTAAAGCTCAAAGTTGCCGAAGTGACCAATGGCGATCACGACGTTGGGCAACGGCGCGTCCGCCGATTTTTGCGGCAGCCGCTCGATCCCGGCAAATTCGAGATGCGGGCGCAGGGCGTCAATGCTCATGGCCGCCGTCTTGACGGCGCAGGCGAAGTTTTCGCCGATGCGCCGGAAATTTTCGCGGGCGAGGGCCTGGATTTGTTCGGGCGATTTTTCCGCGCCAAAACACATGGTCAAATTTGCAAGTGCGACCTGCCGGTGGCGGCGGTCCAGCCGGTAAGCGAGCCCGCCGCCGGCGCGACCCAGGCGCGCGACCCAGGCCAGCGGCAGCGATTGAATCAGGGCCACCAAAGCGCGGGCCAATGCGTATAGCACGTTATCCATTTTGTTCGTGCCTGATCGTGGAAATGACTAATGACGAAACCATAATGACTAAAGAATGACGAAGCCCGGATGACGAATGGCCAAGCGACCGAACTTGCATTCGACATTCGTCATTCGGGATTCGTTCGTCATTAGGTTTTAGAAATTAGTCATTGGCCACATTGCGGCTCCGCATCCATTTGCCGTTCACCGAAAACATATTTTCTTTACGCAATCCTGAAAGTCGTTGGCCCCGCTGAGGATTTGGATTTCCACGCGCATGAAATAAATGGGCAGGTCGCGCCGGTCTATCTTGGGAAAGCGCACGGCGTCCTTTTGGGTGGTAATAATGGTGTCGGCCTGGCGTTTTTTCGCGCGGTTGATGACGTTGAGGATTTCCTGCTGGGTGAAGCGGTGATGGTCGGCAAAGCGCTTGGCATAAACCAATTCGGCGCCCAGGCTCGCCACGCTTTGTTCAAAGCTTTCGGGCTGGGCGATGCCGCTCAACGAGGCCGCCTTCTTGCCGCGCAAAAACGGCAACTCCTTGCGCTCGCCGGTAAACACGTCTTCGAGATAAAGCGGATGATGCACGCATTCGATGACGGCGGCCGCGGGGTTGAGTTCGGCAATGCGCCGGCGCAGTTCGGCGGTCCGGCCGTCGCTCTTGGTGATGAAAATGGTGTGGGCGCGGGCCAGATGCGACGGCGGCTCACGCAGCGTGCCGCGGGGGAGCAGATGTTCATTGCCGAACGGTTGCTGGCAATCAATCAGCACCACGTCATGGCGGCGGCCGCGCAGTTCCCAATACTGAAAGCCGTCGTCCAGCAGCAGCGTATCGCAACCGAATTTTTCAATGGCAAAGCGCCCGCTCTTGACGCGGTTTTTGTCCACCAGCACGACGACGTCCCGGAGGTTGGAAGCGAGCATGTACGGCTCGTCGCCGGCCATTTCAGAATCGAGCAGCAGCGATTTGCCATCCGAAACCACGCGCGGCGGCGTCTGGTCCTCGCGCAGCAGGATTTTATTCAGGAGCAATTGGTGGATGGGCCGCGGCTTGGAGCGGTAACCGCGCGAGAGGATGGCCACTTTGCGCCCGGCGTCGCGCAGTTCCCGCGCGAATTTTTCCACCACCGGCGTCTTGCCCGTGCCGCCCACGGTCAGGTTGCCAATGGCAATCACCTGCACGCCGAGGGTCTTGTCGCGAATAATACGGACGTTATACAGCCAGAGGCGCAGGCGAACGAGCGCCTCGAACAGCTTGGAACTGCCGAACAGGGCCGTGCGCGTGGTTTTTGCCTTGAAATCGTGGCGTTCGCCAGAAATGACTTCGAGGCCGAAGATGTAAAGACTTTCAATCCAGACGCGGAATCGTTCGCGCATTTCGCACCAATGTGCCAAGTCATGCGCCAAGCGGCAAGGATTGGCGCTGGGGGAGGTCAACGGCTAATTCCAGGAACCGAATGACCAGCGAATGACGAATGACGAATGACGAATGGGAGTTCGGCCGTTTGGCCATTTGTCATTCGTCATTCGTCATTACATTCAAAATCCCATCCGCATCAGCTCGTTTTGCAGCGCAGCCTGGAATTGCTGGACGTCGGCGGCGGATGGTTTGTAGCCCTGCTGACCGGGGACCACGCCGAGCCGCCCGGTTTGATCCATATACCAATCGGCCTTTTGGCCGTCGCTAAAGGTGACCTTGCCGCTGACGATGGCGCCGGGCCGCGCGATTTGGTCCACCGTCACTGAAACGCCGCCGGCTGGCGGAGCGGCAGCGCTGCCCGCCCCTTTTGCGCCCTCGGCACCGGGGCCGCGTTTTGGCGGCTCCGCGGGTTTGGCCGGTTCGACCGGCGGCACGGCGTTCTTGGGCGGTTCGGGGTCCTTCGGCGTGAGCTTCAAATCATCCACCAGAAAGCGTACTTCCATGTAGGTGAGTTTGATGCTGAATTCCGATTGGAGGCGGGTCTGGATTTCAGAAAGCTTGGCGCCTTGCAGAATCCAGGCCGTTACGCGCTGACGTTGCTCATCGGTCAAGTTCATCTTTCTTTCAGATTGCAGTATTTGAGCGCAAGTTCCAGTTCAATTTTGGAGTGCGGCGACAGGTCGCCGCTTTTCTTCGACGCGACAGGTCGCGTCGAACGAAGCGCGGACATGTCCGCGCACTCCCAATACTCAACCGCCTTTCAAAATCCAGTCGTAACCCTTGGATTCCAGTTCCAGCGCCAGCTCCTTGCCGCCGGTGCGCACGATGCGGCCATCCACCAGCACGTGAACGAAGTCCGGCACGATATAATTCAACAGGCGCTGGTAATGGGTGATGACCAGTTGCGCGTTGTCGGCGCGCTTGAGTTTGTTGACGCCGCTGGCGACGATCTTCAGCGCGTCAATATCCAGGCCCGAATCCGTTTCGTCCAGAATGGCCAGCTTGGGCTCGAGCACCGCCATCTGGAAAATCTCGGCGCGTTTCTTTTCGCCGCCGGAAAAGCCTTCGTTCACGGAGCGCTTGAGCAAATCATCGCTCAATTCCAGCAGCTTCATCCGCTCCTTGACCAGCATGAGAAATTCCATGGCGTCCAATTCCGATTCGCCCTTGGCCTTGCGGATCTCGTTGAGCGCCGCCTTGAGGAAGTAGGTGCTGTTCACGCCGGGAATTTCCACCGGATACTGAAACGCCAGGAACAGCCCCTCCCGGGCGCGTTCCTCCGGATCCAGGTCGAGCAGGTCGTGCCCGAGGTATTTGACTTCACCTCCGGTCACTTCGTAGCCTTCGCGCCCCACCAGCACCGCCGCCAATGTGCTTTTGCCGGAGCCGTTCGGCCCCATGATGGCGTGGACTTCACCCACGCCCATGACGAGGCTGACGCCCTTGAGGATTTGTTTGCCGTCCACCCCCGCGCTGAGGTTCTTGATTTCAAGAATAGGTTTGTTCATTTATCAAAATTCGGTTCGCCTCGGGCACCGCGCCAGATGCGAAGCACGTGGACTGACTTTGGTTGCTGTGTTATTTCGTAAAAAATCCGATAATTTCCTGAAACGATCTCCCGGATCGCGCCGCTGGAACGCCGCGGATACGCCGGACCGATCAAAGGAAACGTTTCCAAAATTTTAACATGATCGAGTATGCCGCGGCCCGTTCTTTCCGCAGCCGCAGGGTTATCGCGAGAAATGAAATCACAAACTCCCTTCAAATCCGCGATGGCCGAATCGGTCCAGATTATTTTGAAATCCATGTCTCAAAAATCTTTTCGACTTCGGCATGAGATTTCGTCCGCCCCGCCTTGACATCTTCCTTGGCCTTGCGGATGGCGGCCATGATTTGCAATTCCTCGGCGATTTCTTCCATCGAAGCGTTTTCCGGCAAATTAGCGATCGTTTCCATGGCCACCGTTTTGTCGTTCATAAAATTATCCTACGCTGCCTTCCAGGCTTACGCCAAGCAACTTCTGCGCTTCCACCGCAAATTCCATCGGCAGCTCCTTGAACACTTCCTTGCAGAATCCGTTCACGATCATGTTCACGGCGTCCTGCGTCGAAAGCCCGCGCTGGTTGCAGTAAAAAATCTGGTCCTCGCCGATCTTCGACGTCGTCGCCTCATGCTCCACCGACGAAGAGGAGTTTTTCACTTCGATGTAAGGAAAGGTATGCGCACCGCATTTGTCGCCAATGAGCATGGAATCGCATTGGGAAAAATTGCGGGCATGGGCCGCGCTCTTCTGCACCTTCACCAGGCCGCGATAGCTGTTCTGGCCGCGGCCGGCGGAAATGCCCTTGGAGACGATGGTACTCGACGTATGCCTGCCGATGTGCGTCATCTTGGTGCCGGTGTCGGCCTGCTGGAAGTTGTTGACCACGGCGACCGAATAGAACTCGCCCTTGGAATGGTCGCCGAGCAAAATGCAACTCGGGTATTTCCAGGTGATGGCCGAGCCGGTCTCCACCTGCGTCCAGCAAATCTTCGAATTGCGGCCCTTGCACAGGCCGCGCTTGGTCACAAAATTGTAAATGCCGCCCCTGCCGTGCTCGTCACCCGGATACCAATTCTGCACGGTGGAGTACTTGATTTGCGCATCGTCCAGCGCGATGAGTTCGACCACCGCCGCATGCAGTTGGTTTTCGTCGCGCATCGGCGCCGTGCAACCCTCCAGGTAGCTCACGTAAGCGCCTTCATCGGCCACGATGAGCGTGCGCTCGAACTGGCCGGACTTGCCGGCGTTGATCCGGAAATAGGTGGAAAGCTCCATCGGACAGCGCACGCCCTTGGGCACGTAACAAAATGAACCGTCGGTGAAAACCGCCGAATTCAGCGTGGCAAAAAAGTTGTCGGTGTACGGCACCACCGTGCCCAGGTATTTCCTGACCAATTCGGGATGCTCCAGGACCGCCTCGCTCATGGAGCAGAAAATAATCCCCTTTTCCGCAAGCTGCTTTTTGAAGGTGGTGCCGACCGACACGGAATCAAACACCGCGTCCACCGCCACCCCCGCCAGCCGTTCGCGTTCCTTGAGCGGAATGCCGAGTTTCTCGTAGGTCTCCAACAATTTCGGATCCACCTCGTCCAGGCTCCTGGGTCCGCCGGCTTGCGTCTTGGGCGCCACATAGTAGCTGATGCCCTGGTAATCAATTTTCTCGTGGTGCAATTTCGGCCACGACGGTTCGGTCATCGTCTGCCAGTGGCGGAAGGCCTTGAGCCGCCATTCGGTCAGCCAGACCGGCTCCTGCTTCTTGGCGGAAATCAGGCGGATGGTGTCCTCATTCAGGCCGGGCGGCGCCGAATCGGTTTCGACGTCGGTGTAAAAACCGTATTTGTATTCCTGTTTGACCAGGCCTTCAATGGTTTCGGTTGCTGTCGGCATGTTCGCTATCTTGGATCATCTTCGTTTCGCCTTCGCGCACTCCGCGCACAGGCCGTGAACGGCAATCTCATAATGATCTGCCCGGAAACCCCTGGGCAGCGCAATGCCCGCTCCGGCTTTCGCGGAGAAATCCACGTCGAAAACCTGGTCGCACGCGTCGCAATAAAAGTGGCAATGCTCGCGCATATTCGGGCAAAAGCGCGTCGCCCCGCGGTCCAACACCACCAAACGGACCAAGCCGCACTTTACCAGCGCGTCCAGGCAATTGTAAACCGTGGCATGCGAGATCTCCGGCATCTGCTGTTTGGCGCGCAGGAACACCTCCTCGGCGGTCGGATGATCGCGCTTGTGCAGCAGCACGTCATAGACCCGCTGGCGCTGCGGCGTGAAGCGAAACCCGCCCGTGGTCAGGCGCGCGCTCAAATCGCCGCCGGAGGTTCTGCCCGCCTCGTTCATATCCACCTCCAGCATAGGCGGGAAACCGTGGACAGTCAAGATTTAGAATAATTCTAAATTCTCCGGCGTCCCGGCGGTTGAATTCGCAATTTTGGTCATCCTGCGCTTCCGATTTGACAGCGCGCGGTCGGTTCGTGAAAGATACTGTGCCTTTGGTTGCCAGAATAGCTCAAGAGTACAGGCCGGTCGCGAAGGCCGGCCTGAGCAGTAAACAGCGATTCGAAAATCCGAGTTGCTCCACTTTACGCTGTTTGCCTCTTGCGCAGATTCCGCAGCGTGCACGCCCCAAACGGCAGAAGCAGCAAGGCGCCGGCAATCATCGTGGTGGGCTCGGCAACAACCCTAAAATAAGCAGTCCCCGCCCACTCGAGTTCCGCCGACTGGGTGTATTTGATAATTCCCCCGGATATCGGATAATTTGAGGCTGGCGTCCAAATGGTCATGCTGTTGTTGCTCTGGGTGTCGAACACCCCAATCGGGCCCCAGGTCACCTTGGGATTATCCGATACCAAGTAGACCGTTCCAGAGCTCACGATGGGATTGACGTTGGGCGTCACGTTGAGGTCATCCAACATGGTATAGTTCACACCACCAATTGTTAGCCCGCTAGCTGATTCACCTGTTGGAGCATCCCCGGCCCACTGAATCGTGCCCTGGCCCGTCCAAGCCGCTGTACCGAGCTGCCCCGTCGTCGTCCAGATAAACGTGGTGGTCGAGGGGTCATACGTGCCGGTCCCACTCAACGAAAAGCTTTGACCGAGCCACTGTTGTCCGGGGAGCAGGCTGTATGAGAAACTGCCGGCGTTGGGGTCAAATGCGTAATCAAACTGCAGGGCAGTCGAAAAGTCCGAGCCGGCATAGGTCTCGAGCGCCAGCATATCGCTCATTTGTGCGTCCATGAGCGTCTCTGGTGTGAGGATGCTGAGGTCCGCGTGGACGACAACCGGCGCCGTCAAGAGCGTTCCCAAAGCGAGCAGCGTAACTGCCAGGAAATTGCTTTTGGAGGCCACGCTGAAAAGGGGCCGAATGGGGTCTAAAAGTTCGTCTTCGAGCATGGTGGTGAGCTTCTTCATATGATCTCCTTCATTATCTGATGGTTGGTCTGGATGCATTTTTGTGGATGCATGTTGACCGTCTGTTTCTCTGAAAACCCTGACTTCACAGTTTGACCCCTTGCCATAAAAAGGGGAATTACGTCTATCTCATTTTGGGACTTTTATTATCACTTTAGAGCCGACTATTTGTTGTGTTAATAATACCAAACAATGCTAATGCGTCAAAGACCCCAGGCACAAACAATGCAGAGCGACAAAGGTTAAGAATGAAGGCTGCAGGAGGGGCTTGATTCCGCACTGGCGCATACTGGTCGGCTCACGAGATCATGCGGCGAGCCGTGGCTTACGCAGCGAATAAGGCGCGGCCATGAATTGGCGGGGGGTGTCAAAAAAATGCCGCGCCGGGCTATGACCTCCGGCGCGGCGGGATTTTGTCCCGGAACAAAATCAAACGGAATCCTGCTCCGGCTCAAAGCGTGGCGCGGATTTGGGGACGCTGCCAGCAAAAACGGCGGGCGGTCCCCGGCGCCTTTGGGTAGCGTCCTGATTTGTTTTCGGAGCGCGGGTCTGCGACCCGCAGCGGCTTGGTTTGCATGGAGAAGCGCTGCGGCTCATAGAGCCGCGCTCCTTAAGTTTGGACACCGCCCGCCCCTGGGCTGGCTTGCCTTTCCACGCCGGGGTTAAGCATTGGAAAAATCGCGCGGGACGTAATTGAATGCCGTCTGGATTTGAAGATGCGGCTCGTGTTTCTCGCCGAAAAAGGCGTCTTGACGTTTGATTTCGCCAGCCATCACGAGGCGGTGCGGAATTACCTGCGCGGACGGTAATGCGAAAGGGTTCCGGCCATTTCCGGCTGCTTCCGATTTGACATACGCGAGTCCATTTGACGCGGGACGGGCGTGATGAACGACAGAGATCGCCGCGCAGCGAGGCAGTGTCCTAATTTGCGGCGGAGCGCGGGATTTGGGCGAATTCGCGGCATAAAAACATGGGGACATTGAAGCGTCATAAATGCCGCGCGCCGGAATTTAGGACAGCGCCCACAGCGAACCGCTCTTGACTTTCAACCCGGTTGCAGGACAGTATCACCAAACGCCTGCTTGATCCTATGCCGCCCGTGAAGCTGCAAATACCCCAAACCTTGGAATTGCTGCAACAGCGGCTTGGTCAAATTCCCCCATAACGCAAACCTCCCATTGCTGAACGATATGACAACGAAAACCATCCCCCACGCCATGTTACGGTGCATCGCCATCAGCTTTTTGCTGTGTGGCCGTGCCCACGCCCAAATCGCCCTGCATGACGGCTCGATCTTTTCGACCAATGTGACCGGCTCCGGCGTGACTACGATCGCCAATCATTTTACGGTTACTGCCGGCGCCACGGTTCTGGTGGCCGCATTGTGGGACGACAACACCTCTGACAGCACTAACGGCTCGCCATCGTTCATGACCTGGAGCAACACCACGATGGGCACCACGCAGACCCTGGTGCGGGCAGTGTCGCAGAATGAACAGGCTGGCGGCTACTCGGATTGCGACCTCTTTTACCTTTATAATCCGTCCCCCGGCACGGGTATGGTTTCCGCCACGGACCGCTTTGGTGGCAGCACGCCGAGCTTAATGTTCTTGCAAACCTACACCCTCAGCGGCGTTGCCACCACCAGCGCTCCTTTCGCCGCCGGCAACGGCAATGCCACGGCCTCGATCCTTACCGTCAACACTCCCGCCGGCACGGTGAACGGCTCGTGGGCGCCGGTGGTGAGCGTCAATTACAACGGCGGCGGAGGAAACTCCATCACCAATACCGCCAGCAGCGGCGGCGCGGTGGGCTTCAATTTCCAACCGGATCCTCCTACTGGGGTGCTTCAGATGGCCATGGGCTACATCACCAATCTCTCCGCGGGCGCCAGCACGATCACCTCCAGTGCCACCGGCGTCGCCACCCACATGGCCATGTCCGCCATGGTTTTTACGCCCGTGGTAGGCGCCGGCACCAACGCCGTCACGCCCCAATTCTCCAACTTGAGCAGCCAGACCATCAACTACGGCGCCAACGTGGTCCTGACCGGCACCGTTGGCACCAGCAGCAACTCCCTGCCCAACGGCTCGGCCGTCAGCGCATC
Organism: Verrucomicrobiota bacterium; assembly: GCA_049523455.1. Lineage (GTDB taxonomy): Bacteria > Verrucomicrobiota > Verrucomicrobiia > Limisphaerales > UBA11358 > UBA11358. Next base: position 30,965 of record JBEKMW010000021.1, read on the forward strand.
GGTGGATGGTGTCACCCAATCGGGCGACGTCTATGATTCGTCGGGCGATTTCAGCATCAGTTACGACTCCGTGGGCGTACCCGCCAGTGGCACGCCTTACACGGTCACCTATGTTTCCAGCATCGCCACCGGCTTCAATTCCGCCACCAACACCAGCACGACCATGACGGTCAATCCGCTGCCGGTGGTGTTGGGCGGTTTTGAGGAGTATAGCTCCACCAATACCACCACCGTGCCGGCTTCCGACCTGTACGTGGCGAACCTGGTGGGCAGCGATAATCTCACGCTCTCAGGCAGCGTCACCATCGCCAACACCAACGTAGGCGTCCAACCCATCACCTCGATCAGTGGCCTGACTCTCGGCGGCACCGCAATGGCGAACTACACCCTTACCGGCACGACTGGCAGCGTGAGCATCATCAGCTCCGGCACCCAGACCAACTTTGGCATCACCGAAATTCGCACCGCGTCGCCCACCGAGTTGGTGGCGTATTATAGCTTCACCAACGTCAGCCCCCCGATCTATAACGCGACTTATCCGACCAACCTCGTCAATACCAGCCAGCCAGCCAAGTGGACGCTCAATGGCACTCCGGTGCAAGCCATCAGCGGCGAATTTGTGACCGAATCCAAAGGCGTGGATTACCACATTTACCTCCAGGTTCCACAGTTGGTCAACGGCACCTTCTACACGCTGATATCGCCCTTTTCCACCAACAGCTTTACCTTCCAGGACTCGCAGATTTTCTGTGAATCCATCAAGGTCAACCAGAACGGCTACAGCGCCTTGTCCCAGACCCGCTACGCCAACTTCGCCATCTATCTGGGCACCGGCGGGTCCCAGCCCATCAGCGGCCCGCTGCCTGCCTACACGGTCATCAATCAGTTTACCGGGCAGGAGGTCGCTTCCGGCACCCTGCAAGCCGTGCCCACCGCCCAACCGGACACCTCGTCCGGGGATTATGTTTATCGCATTAATTTATCATCGGTGCCGCCGGGCGGGCCGTATCGAGTCGTGGTCAGCGGCTATGGCTGCTCGTATCCTTTTGGGGTGGGCGGGGATTTCTCCAGTCGCCTGGCGTATGTCGCGTTCCGGGGCTTGTATTATCAGCGATGCGGTTGCCCCATCGTCACGCCCTTTGCCTACGCCAATATCCGGCCGTTCCCCTGCCACACCAATATTTACGACGATGAATACCCCGATGATGGAGACGCGCTGCCCAACCCCGTCAGCACCAGCGGTCCCCGGTTGATGGTGCATGGCGGTTATCACGACGCCTCCAATCCGCCCCGCAACGCCTACGCCATCGAAACGCCGATCGTGCTCATGACGACCTATGAGACGTTTCCGCAGTATTTCACCAGTAATCAATTCAACATTCCCGTCAACTTCGACGCGGCTTACAACGCCCTCCCCGGTGGGAACGGGATTCCCGACATCCTCAACGAGGCCAATTGGGGCCTGATGCTTTATACCAATCTCCAAGGGACCTCCAAGGAGCCGGCCGGCGCCGTCGCCTACGGCACCGGCGCCGATGGGGACCCGGGTTGGATTAACTTCGATGAGGACACCGACGTTTATTCGACGGAAACGAACACGGCTTGGAGCTCCGGTATGGCGGCCGGGGCGTTCATGCAATTTGCCCGCCTCATCCAGCCCTTCAATCCCACCCTTAGCGCGGCCTATGAGGCCCATGGCATTGCCGCGTACAGCGCCGCGGGGGGGAACCAGACGCCCCAGGACCTGCTCTACTATAACATTCAGTACTATCTGCTCACCGGAGATTTGACCGCCAGCAACTACATCCAGGCCAACTACACCGGAACCAGCTCATTTCCAAACACCTATTATTGCCAGTCCGGTGACATGGCTGGCTATGCGAACGATGCGGGCGGCTACGAATGGATGGCCGGTTTCTTTATGTCATATATCACCGCGACCAACCGGCCCACCAACCCAACCGTTGTCGCCTATCTCAAGTCGGTTGTTCAGCAGGCCGCCGACAAGGAAGTGGGCTATGTCACCAACGATGCCTACCCCTCCGGCTGGCCGACAAATATAAATCCCTATACGGTGCCCTATACGCAGGGCGGTAATTATTACAGCGCCTTCACCGAGCAGGGTGAGTTTGGTTACCCCTGTCTGATGGAGTGGGCCTTGACCGGAACCCAGAAGTACATTGACGCCGTGAGCGTGCTCATGGACTACGACCAGGGCCTGAATCCCCTGGGCAAGTGCTATCTGGTGGGCATGGGTTTCAACCGGGTAAACAATCCGGAGAATCGCGAAACCATCTATGCCGAGACCAATGGCTTGGGCGGCCCCATACCCGGGGCTACCATCAATGGGCCGGGCACCACGCAGGCCTCCCAAGGCGAAACCGGGGCAGCGCAGATACCCAATCCCAACAATCTGCCGCGCGAACGCGTGTATGTGGATAATTTGGGGAATTACGAATGGAGTGAGTTCAGCGATTATCAGAACGAGGACTGGCCGGCGGCCGTTTACGAGGTGCTCGCGCAAGGCGCCACCTGGGGCCCCGCGCTGGGCGAGCCCTTCCTCTACAACGGCGCCGCGATTACTCCCAATGGCAGCGGCGGCTACACGCTCCAATTCGGCGGCATTCCCTACCAGACCTACCACCTCCAAGCGGCCACCTCCCTCAATGGCCCTTGGACGACCGTTTCGGGTGCGGTGACGGCCCCCGTGACCGGCCTGATGCAATTCACCCATAATCCCAACTCCGCCCAGACCTTCTACCGCGTCCAGGGCCCTATGCCAATATACTAAGAAATGGGGTGGTGCCAGAGGAGGGAATTGAACCCCCGACCAACCCCGACATCCGATGTCGGGGCTGTGCAAGGGTCACCAATGATCATGACATGCTGCCACTTGCTTTCCACGCACAATACGCCCGTTTGATACCTGGCCACATGCTGCCATTTGCCGTCATTTGACACCAAAAGACGGCGGGCGATTCCCGGCGCCCCGGCGGTTCAATTTTTGGTCATCCTGTGCTTCCGATTTGACAGCGCGCGGTCGGTTTGTGAAATATACTGTGTCTTCGGTTGCCAGAGTAGCTCAGGGGTAGAGCAGAGGACTCATAAGCCTTTGGTCGGGGGTTCAATTCCCTCCTCTGGCACCATTCAAAATGACGGTGGCGCATCCGCCGGGCGCGTGCCCCAATGGGTATTCGCGACCGGGCTTAACTCGTAAGTCAGCGTCGCCCCTCCCGCTATGTCCGCGTAACGCACCCACGGCTTTCGCCATGCCTTCCCGTTCAGGGCCAGGCTTTGGACATACGGTGCGTCCGCCGCCGCGCCGTGCGCCACGATGGTCACGTCGCCATGATCCAGGTGCAGCACCGTTTTGGGGAACAAGGGGCTGCCCAGCACCAACACGTCGGCGCCGGGCAACTCGGGATACATTCCCAGCGCGCCCCACACATACCATGACGACATTTCGCCCACGTCGTCATTTCCCGGATAACCCCGGTCGCCGGGGCCGTATAACTCCATGATCGCCCGGCGCACGACGTTTTGCGTCTTCCAGGGCTGGCCCCAAAAATCGTAGATCCACGGCGTCTCCAGGCACGGCTCATTGCCCAGCCACGCCATCCAGCCATTGGGGCCGTGATCACCCACGTTCAGCTTGGTGAAGAAAGCATCCAGCCTTTTGACGGCAACCCGGCGGCCACCCATTTCGTCGGCGAGCGCCTGGTAATTGAACGGCACCATCCATACATATTGCCCGGCGGTGCCTTCGGCGTAGGCCCGGTTGCCGTCGTACACTCCGGCATTAGTGGTGAATCCCGGCGCCCAGGAGCCATCGCTCCGGCGCATCTGTAAATAGCCGGTAGCAGGATTGAACAGGTGTTTCCAGTACTCCGCATGTTGCAGAAGCATCACGCTGTCGGTCCGGTCACCCAGCGCCTGGGCAAATTGCGACAGCGCAAAGTCAGCCGAGTCATACTCCAGGGTCATGGAAACGTTGGCATAGCCGCCACGCTGATGTTCCGGCACGTAGCCTAGTTTCAGATAATCCTCCAGCGCATCCCGTTCGGTCGTCTTCGACCGCGGATCCCGCACCGAAGGGTCTGTCGCCGCGCGCACCAATCCGGCCAGCGCCCCGTGGGTGTCGAAATTGGTCGCGCCAAAAGCATAAAAGTCCGGGATCACCGCCCCGGCCGGGTCGCCCATCATTGCCCCGCTGTCCGCGCTGATGGTCGCCCAGCGTGGGAACGCGCCGCCTTGCTGGTAATCCATCAGTAATGATTCTGCCATATCGCCCGCCTCCTTGGGCGCAATCATGCTGAGCAACTGGCACTCGCTCCGGTAAATGTCCCAGCCCGAATAAACTCCATATTGCATCCGGCCCGCTTCCGTCGTATGCACCTGGCCGTCGTAACCGGCGTACTGTCCGTTCGCATCCGACACCACCACCGGTCCCAGCAACGCGTGGTACAACATCGAGTAAAACGTCTTCGACTGGTCCGGCGTCCCGCCGCTGACTTGAATCCGGCTCAACCGACCGTTCCAAACGTCGCTGGCCGCCGCCGCCAATCGGTCGAAATCTTCAGACCCGAAGGCCCTGTTTTCCGCCTCCACGTTCGCTTTGGCGTTGTCAGTGCTCACGTAGGAAATCCCCACCCGGACCAGCAGCGGCTGGCCCTCGATGGGATTGAACCTGACATACGCGCCGGAAGCCAGGCCGGCGCCGTTGGTCGCACCCGGGGTGAGCACTTTGTCGCTCCACGTGCTGTAATCAACGAACGGTTCATCAAATACCGCATAAAAATAAATCGTCCGCACCTCCGGGGCGGCGCAGAAATGGCCGCTGATGCACCAACCGGTGATTTCATGGGTGTCCGGGTTGATGGTGAGGCCCGAGCCGGAAGTGCCGTTGATGTCACTGCCGGCGTCAATCATCAGCGTGGCCGGCACGCCGGGTGGATAAAGGATGCGGCCAAAACCGGTTCGCAGCGTGGTGGTCAGTTCCACCTTGAGGCCGTTGTCAAACGCCACACCGTAATAGCCCGGTTTCGCGGTTTCCCTGGAGTGCGAAAATGGCAGGGCAAAGGCCGACCGCCCGGCGGGCGGCGCGGTGGGGACCGGTCCGCAGATGGGCATCATCGCAAAATCCTCGCCGTAGCTGCAACCCGCGCCGCTGAAATGCTCCACGCTGAAATCGGCGATGCGCTGGTCCTCATCAAAATAGCCGCCCAGGTGTTTGCCGCTTCCCGTATCGGGGCTCCATTGGATCATGCCAAACGGCAGGGTCGCGCCGGGATAAAGGTTGCTGTTGTCGCGCAATTCCCCCAGCGTCCGGCCCGTGCCGCACATCGGATTGGCCAACGACGCCGGATTTTCCACGGGCGCAGCCTCCGCCGCAGCAGAGGGATTGGTTGTTGAACTCTGGTTGGTGCAGCAGGAGGTCAGACTCAAACAGGTCAATCCGACCACGGTGAAAATGACATGGTTTGGTTTCATAGGCTCTCGAGGTAACCGGTGATCGAGAATGGCCCGCAGCGTTATTATTGGCAAGCTACAACGTGCGCCGGAACAACAGCGTCGCCGCGCCCATCGCCAGCACGGTGAAACCAATCAGGAAGGCCAGATCGTGGCTGACGGCAAACAGACCCGTGTTTTTCAGGACCAACTGCTTGAACCCATGCACCGCGTAGGTGAATGGGTCCACCACGGTGATGGCCTTCATCCACCCCGGAAACGACTGTGTGGGATAGACCGCGCCGCTGGGGAAGAACAGCACGGTGTTCAACATCCCGAAAATGGCACGCGGCACCAGCGGGTCGCTCACCCGTACCATCAGCAAAAACATCATGCTGATCAACGCCAGCGACGTTGCCACCACCAGCAAAGTCATGCGCGCCAGCCGCACTGGGTCCAGCGGATCCGGAATCCCCGCGATGATCGAGCCCACGGTGATCAGCACCACGCCGGCGAGAATCGCCTTGAACGCGCCCGCCAAAGTGAAGCCCAATATCAATTCGAACTTGCGAATCGGCGTCACCAGGTAGCCTTCATGCAACCCACGCGCCTTGTCATCAATGAAGATGATGCCGCCGCCGATCATCGCGGAAACAAAAATCGCCAGCGTGATGGTGCCCGGCAGCAAATACTGGATGTAAGGCACGTACGGATAGACTTCGACCACGTCGAGCGTCGCAGCCGCGGACATGCGCGGCGGGTCGGACGGTGTGTTGTAAGCGGTGATCAGTCCGGAAAATGCGCCGCCCAACGCCGAGGCCGAAAACTGGTCGGTGTTGTCCTCGATCAAGGCCACGCGCGGGTTGGCGCCTGCGAGCACCTGGCGCGAGAACTCCGGCGGAATCGTCAGCAGCCCGTTGATCTTTCCATTGCGCAAATCGCGCAGCGCGGCGGCCTGGTCATCGTAGGCCACGGTCTCAAACGTGCGCGCGTTGGCGGCGACGGCTTGCAGCATTTCCTTCAGCTTCACCGCCGGCACGCCGTGGTCCTGGTCCACCACGCCAATCTCCAGATTTTTCACCTTGCCGCCGAAGGCATAGCCCAGCACCACCAGTTGCACCAGCGGCATGACCATGGAAATCACCATCAGCGTCGGGCTCCGCCGGAAGCGGCGAAGGTCGCGCTCAATGATGGCCCAGATGCGGTGCATATCAAGGAATGACGAATGACGAAACCATAATGACTAAGGAATGACGAATAACGAATGACGAATGGTGGTTCGGAGCCAGACTCCATTCGTCATTCGTCATTCGGAATTCTCTAGTCATTCGGATTTAGGTTTTAGTCATTTTTCCCGCTTGTTGGTTATCCGCGCTTGAGCAAGAAGGGGCTTTCCGCCGCCGAGGGCGCTTGCAAGGTGTCGCGCAGTTGATGCCCGGTGTAATGCACGAACACGTCGTCCAGCGTCGTGCTCTGCACCGACAGCGAGGTCACGGTCACGTTGGCATTGCGGGCGGCCTCCATCAAGGCCACCGTCGTGCGCGGCCCGTTGTGCGACGCCAACCGGAAGACGTGGTCTTCCGACTTCAATTCCGCCACGTCCGGCAGCTTCTTTAACCGGGATTCCCAGTCCGGCGGCACTTCGGAGAAGCTCGCCTCCAGAATGTTCCTTCCCGGAATCGAGGCCTTCAGCTTCAGCGGCGAATCCAGCGCCACGAGCTTGCCATTGTCCATAATGGCAATCCGGTCGCACAGTTTGTCCGCTTCGTCCATGTAATGGGTCGTCACCAGAATGGTCAGGTCGTGCTGGCTTTTCAGGCCTGCGAGCATTTCCCACACGGTCACGCGCGAGACCGGGTCCAGTCCCGTGGTCGGCTCATCGAGAAAGAAGATTTTCGGCTCGTGCACCAGCCCGCGCGCGATTTCCAGCCGCCGGCGCATGCCGCCCGAAAACATCTTCACCGGCTTGTCCGCCCATTGCTCCAGGTTCACCGCCTTGAGCAACTCGTTGGTGGCGCGCCGCCGCCGCTCCCGTGGGATGCCGTAGAGCTTGGCGAAAATATTCAGGTTCTCCGTTGCGCTCAACTCCAGGTCCGAGGTCATTGCCTGGGGAATCACGCCGATGGACTGCCGCACCGCGTTCGCCGAACGGACGATGTCGAACCCGTTCACCCGCGCCGCGCCCGACGTCGGCGGCACCAGCGTCGTCAACATGCGAATCAACGTGGACTTGCCCGCGCCGTTCGGCCCGAGCAGCCCGAAAATTTCGCCGCGCTCCACGGCAAAACTCAGCGCGTCCACCGCGCAGAAATCGCCGAAGCGCTTCGTCAAATTTTCAACTTCAACCGCAAACATGGTGGTTCGTTAAATTGGTTACTCATTTAACTCATTTAACCAATCAAATCACTCACTTCAGCGGCAATTCCACATACGCCGTCATTCCCACCGCCAGCGCCCGGTCCTGGTTGTCGCAGCGCAGCCGGATTTCAAAAGTCTTGATGTCCCGCTTGGTGCGGCTCACGTCCCGCTGCGTGGCGTATTCGGCGTCGGCCCCGCGATAAAACACCGTGCCCTCGCGCACCGCGCCGGAGGGCAGCGTTACCGGCAGCTTGTCGCCCAGGCGGATCTCGTTGATGTAACTCTCCTCCACGTCCGCCCGCACCCAAAGATCGTCCTGGTTGATCAGCGTCACGATGGCCTGGCCGGGGTTCAAGACCTCGCCCTGCAACGCCGCGCGCGTGTCCACGATGCCGGTGACGGGCGAATGAATTTGGGTATAGCCCAGTTGCACCCGCGCCCGGTCCTCCTGCGCGCTCATGGCCTGGATTTGACTGCCCTCGGCCGCCACCTGCGCCTGCGCCGCCTCATAAGCGGTCCGCGCCTGATCGTAGTTCTCCACGGACTCGACGTTGTTGCTGTATAACCCCGCGATGCGATTGAAATTCAAGCGCGCGTTTTCCAGGTCGGCCTTCGCCTGGGCCAGTTGCGCCACGGACTGGTGCTGGCTGCTGGTGAAATAGTTCAGATTGGCCCGCTGCTCCTGCGGTTGAATCACCGCCAGCAACTCGCCGTTCATAACCACGTCGCCTTCCCGGACGAACAGTTCCTGGAGCCGGCCTTGGATTTCCGGGCTGACAATGACTTCGTCGGTCGTCACGATGCCGGTGAGTACGATCGCCTGCGATTGGCGTGTGAGCGCGTAATAAAGGCCGCCGCCCGCCAGCGCCAAAACCAGAATGACCACGGGAATTTTGCGTTTCATGTCACGGAATTTTCGGGTCCACGAACAGGCCGTGCCGGATAAAGTCGAGCACCTCCTGCTTGCGGCGTTTCAAGCTGCCGGCGGCATAGGGATCCGCATAGCCCATTATTTGCAACCGTGGCGCCGCGGAAAAATAGAAGACAATCAGCCCGGCGATGGAGATGGCCGTGTGAACCGGGTCCGCCTTGCGCAATTCACCGGCCTGGATGCCGCGCGCGAGCAATTTCTGGAGCGCTTGCGCCCGCGGCACGATGTATTCGCGGAACAGGCGTTCCGCCGCCTTGCCGCCCTTCATCATGAACTGCTGGAACAACGGCGCATGGCGATGCCGTCGGCTGATGAAATCGAAGTGCAAATCCACGTAACGCAGCAACAGCTCGCGCGTCGGACCGGGGGCGTTGAGAATGGCCAGCGCCTGGCGGTTGAACGCGCGCAGGTGCTCCTCAATCACCGCCTCGTAAAGCCGCTCCTTGCTCTTGAAATAATAATAGAGCAGCGCCTTGTTGACGCCCGCGGCCGCCGCAATGGCCTCCGTGCGCCCGCCCGCCAAACCGTCTTTGGCGAACGCGCGTTCCGCCGCCGACAGGATCTTCGCCCGCGTCTCCGCGCCCCGCGCCAGCCGGGCACCCGGTGTTTTTCGCCGCTCCATAATTTAACTAACCAGATAGTTAATTTGCCAGCACCCCATTGTCAAGCACCCGCCCCGTTCGGTGGTGTCCTAAATTCAGGAATTTGAGTATGCCTGGAGCGGTCAATGGCCGTGGCCGGCAACCATTGACGCGCCCAAGGCAGCGGTGTTAAGAATTCAATTGTGATGCCTTTGGAAACAAATCGGGGAGATGTGAAACCCCGTCGCGCCTTCTCACCGAGACACCGGCGACTGACTTTCCCTGACAACCATCCGTTCCAAACGCGCCGGACAACGGCTGTTCCCTCTCCTGGGGGAGAGGGTCAGGGTGAGGGCGGACGTTAAAACCGACACCCAATCCCGCGCCTTCAGGCTTGGCCGCGAGCTTGAACGCTCCTAAGCTTCGCCTGTCCGAACTCCAAGACGATGAACAAACGTCCCGTATCGCGCTTCCACCGGAAGCCGGCTTCGCGCTACCGCTTTCTGGTGTTCTGCTTTGTTTCGCTGCTGGTGGCCTTTACCCTGCTGCGGATCGTATTACTGGTGAACTTCGCCGCGCCCTCCACACAACCGTGGAATGTCCTGCTGGCCTTCGCCGCCGGCTTTTACCGCGACGTCATCGCCGCGCTCTGGTTCATGCTCCTGCCGCTGTTCTGGTGTTTCCTCATCGGTAACCGGGCTTTTGATTCGCTCTTCCACCGGCTGTGGTTCCGTTTTTTCATGACCCTCCTCTGGGCGGTGCAGGTCTTTCTGCTGGCGGCGGAATTTTACTTCTTCCAGGAATTCAAATCGCGCTTCAACCCCGTGGCCGTGGACTACCTGGTCTATCCGCGCGAGGTCTTCATTAATATCTGGGATGCCTACCCGGTGCCCGCGGTCATCGCCGGCTGCCTGGTCGTGGGCGCGGCCTGGATGTGGCTCGGCGGGCGGATGTTCCGGACGATGTGGACCAAACCGGTCTGGGCCGGCACGCGCTTTCTATGGTTCGCGGGCACGTTGCTCCTGTTTTTCGGCCTGAGCCGCACCATCAGCTTGAATCCGCCGCAAATCAGCCAAGACCGCACGCTCAATGAAATCGCCAACAACGGCGTGGTCTCCTTTTTCGCCGCCGCCTGGACCCGCGATCTGGATTATCACGCCTTTTACAAAACCATCCCGCGCGACGAAGCCTACACTCGCCTGCACCGCATGCTCTCATCCACGAACGCCACGTTCACCGGCGGTCCCGACGACATCACGCGCCAGATTGCCGGCGATCCGCGCCGCCCGCGCCTGAACGTCGTCATCCTCCTCGAAGAAAGTCTCGGTTCGGAGTTCTGGGGCTGCCTCGGTCGCACCAAGACTTGCACGCCGCAAATGGACCAACTCGCTCTCGGCGAGGGGCTGTTGTTCGACCACATCTACGCCTCCGGCAACCGCACCGTGCGCGGCATGGAAGGCGCCCTCTCGTCTTTCCCGCCGCTGCCCGGCGACGCCATCGTCCATCGCGACCGTTCCGAAAATGTCGAGACCATCGCCCGCGTGCTGAAGCGCGACGGTTACACCACCATGTTCGTCTATGGCGGCCACGCCACATTTGACAACATGAAACCGTTTCTGGTTGCCAACGGTTACGACCGCATCGTGGATGAAAAGGATTTCCCCAACCCAGCCTTCGCCAACGTCTGGGGCGTGAGCGACGAAGACATTTACAAGGGCGCAATCCGGCAATTCCGCGAATTGAGCCACACCAACCAGCCGTTCTTCGCCACCATCCTCTCCGTCTCCAACCACAAACCCTACACCTATCCCAAGGGCCGCATTCCCGAAGACCCGAACGGCACGCGCGAAAACGTGGTGAAATACACCGACTGGTGCCTCGGCCAGTTTTTCACGGCCGCCAAGCAGGAGTCCTTCTGGACCAATACGATTTTTGCGGTCATCGCCGACCACGGCGCGCGCGTTTATGGCAGCCAGGATATTCCCATCTTTTCCTACGAAATCCCGCTGGTCATCCTTGGCCCCGCCGCCGTGCCTCGCCCCCAACGCCTGTCCGCCCTCGGTTGCTCGCTCGACGTGCCGCCGACTGTCCTTGGCCTGCTGGGGCGTCCGTACAAAACCATGTTCTTCGGACGGGACCTGTTGCACGATCCGCCGGAAACGTTTCACGCGCTGCTGAACCATAATCGAGACATCGGCCTGTTTGCGCGCGACCGCTTGGTGGTGCTCGGCCTGCAAATGACCGTGGAATTTTACGCCGGCGACCCGCACGTCGTGAATCTTACCTTGCTGCCGCAACCAACGGCCGGCGATTTGGAACAGGAGAAAGACGCCGAAGCAATTTTCCAGGTGGCCGACGAATTGTACATGAATCGGAAGTATCATCTCGACCCGTAGGACAGGCGTCCACCCTCCGCAGTAGCCCTGCCACGGAGGGTGGAGAGGACGGGTCGCGCCTGTCTCCAACTTTGATAATCTTTGCCTTGAGGCGGCCACCGCTGTTGTGAACGAAATACTGGCAGAAAGATTTTACATCCCCTGAAATCTGCGTTCTAATGGCGCGGGATTGAAACAATCGAACCATTTGCCGCCGATGTGATTTGCGACCACGCGCCTATGCACTACACCCCTGCTGCCACTCGTTACGATCATCCTGAATTCTATCGGAATTGCGGCCGTTCCGGCTTGAAGCTGCCAGCCGTCGCCCTCGGGCTTTGGCATAATTTCGGCGGCGTGGACACATTGGAAACCGGGCGCGCCATGGTGCGGCGCGCCTTTGATCTGGGCATCACCCATTTCGACCTGGCCAACAATTACGGCCCGCCGCCCGGTTCCGCCGAGGAAAACTTCGGGCGCATCCTCAAAGACGATTTGGCCGATTATCGCGATGAATTGATCATCTCCACCAAGGCCGGGTACCTGATGTGGCCGGGGCCTTATGGCGAGTGGGGAACGCGCAAATATCTGCTCGCCAGTCTCGATCAAAGTTTGCGCCGGATGGGCCTGGACTACGTAGACATATTTTATTCGCATCGTCCCGACCCGGACACGCCCCTGGAGGAGACGATGGGCGCCTTGGCCCATGCGGTCCATACCGGCAAGGCGCTTTACGCGGGGATCTCCAATTACGATGCCGAGGGGACGGCGCGGGCGGCCAGGCTGCTACGCGAAATGGGCGCGCCCTGCCTGATCCACCAGCCGAAATACAGCATGTTTGAACGTTGGATTGAAGGCGGATTGCTGGACGTGCTCAAACGCGAAGGCATCGGTTGCATCGCCTTCAGCCCCCTGGCCCAGGGCCTGCTCACCGGGAAATACCTGCGCGGCATCCCGGAAGGCTCGCGCGCCTCCAAGCCGCACGGATTTTTAAGACCCGAGCAGGTGACCGCGGAAAAAATCTCGCAGGTCAAAAAATTGAACGAGCTGGCCCGGGCGCGCGGCCAGACGCTGGCGCAATTCGCGCTGGCGTGGGTATTGCGGCACGCCGGCATGACCTCCGTCCTCATCGGCGCCAGCAGCGTCGGGCAAATCGAGGAGAACCTCAAAGCGCCGGGCCGCGCCACCTTCAGCGCCGATGAATTGCGTGCCATAGACGCGATTGTTAGCGCCCGCTCTTCTGTTCCCTCTCCCCTCTGAGGGGAGAGGGACCAAGGGTGAGGGGTCCGATTCACCACTTCGTATTTCCGCCTTCTTCCTTCTCCCTTCTTCCTTCCACCGCCGCCGCCACCAGCACCAGCGGCCCCAAAACCAGGTAAATGAATCACGGTGTTGGCGTTTGCGGCGCGGGCGAAACCGGCTGATACGACTGGAGCCGCCGGCGAATGGATTCCACCAGCGCGGTGTTGCCACGGGCGGTGGCCAGATTCAAGGCTTGCTGGAATTCGGGAATGGCCTCACTCACTTTTCCCTGGCTGGCCAGCGCGATGCCCAAATTATTGTGCGTGGAAGCGTCGTCCGGGTTGAGTTGCAGCGCCCGCCTGAAATGTCGAATGGCCTCATCCAACTTCCCTTGCCTGGCCAGCGCGACTCCGGAATTATTCAGCGCATCCGCATTGTCGGGATTCGCCTGGAGCGCCTGCTCCGAATATTGCACCGCCTTGCCCGCCTGCCCCTGGGCGTTCAACGCGGCGCTCAAGTTGTTCAGGGCGTCGGCATAATCGGGTTTGAGTTGAATGGCCCGCTGGTATTGCCGTACGGCCTCGTCCAACTTGCCTTCAGCGGCCAAGGCCACGCCCAGATTGTTGAGGGCCTTCGCATTCCGCGGATTGAGTTGGAGCGCCCGGTTAAAATAATGAATGGCCTCATCGAACTTCCGTTCAGTGGTCAAGACCTTGCCCAAATTGTTCAACGTTTTGACATCCTCGGGGTTAAGCTCCAGCGCGCGCTCAAACTGCTGTGTGGCGTCTTCTAAATTCCCCTGGCCGGCCAGCGCGATGCCGTAATTACAATGGGCAATGGAACTCTGCGGCGTGCGAGCGAGCGTGCGCGCCCACAGCGTTACGCTGTTTCTCCAATAACCCGTTTGCACATAAGCGGCGGCCATCAGTGTGGCGATAATCACCCCGGCGGCCCACCGCAGTGCTGCCTCCCAATAGCGCCCAAGACCGCCCAAGACCGCCGCCGCCCAAGCCACCATGAGGCACAAGCCGATTTGCGGCAGGTAGGTGTAACGGTCAGCGCGGGCCGAATCCACCGCCTGCATCACATCAATGACTGGCGCCAGCATCACCAGGTACCAAAGCCAGCCCACCAGCAAGCAAGGATACTTCCGCCGCCCAGCCACGACACCAAAGGTAATGATGAGTAACAGCAACGCTGATAAGGCAATTCGCCCGATCGGCAAGTGGTCTGCTGGATGCGGATAAATCAGGGCCAGGCCCACGGGATAAACCATGTGCCCCAGGTAATCGGCGTAGGCCATGAGGGCGTTGCCGGCGCGCCAAGGCAAGGACATGCCCCGCGCGACCACGATGGAATGTGTTTGCATCAGCCAAGTGGTCACGCACGCCGCCGCGCTAAGGGCGAAGAATGGGATCTTTTCGACCAACAGTGGTTGAAGCGTTGAAGCGTTGAAGCGTTGAAGCGTTGAAGCCTTGGAGCGTTGAAGTGGCCAATAATCCAGCAGCAACAAAATAAACGGCACCGTCACCAGCATCGTTTTGGCCATCAGCCCCAGTGCAAAAAACACAACTGCCAGCCAGTAGAAACGTGAAGCGTGAAGCGTGAAGCGTGAACCCCAAAAGCTATCGGGGTGAACGGTGGAAGCGGAGGCAGGGACCGTGGACTTTTGGACGTAACGCACATAGGTCCAGAGCGTGAGCATGAAGAAAAGCCCGCTGAGCACGTCCTTGCGTTCGGTCACCCAGGCCACCGATTCTGCTCGCAGCGGGTGGATGGCGAACACCACAGCCACGAAGGCGCTGCGCCAAATTGCGCCCGTCATCTCCTGCAGCACGAGGAACAACAAAATGGCGGTTGCGGCATGAAGCAGGACGTTGGTCAGATGATGTCCGCCCGCGTTCGGTCCGTAAAACTGCCAGTCCAACATGCGGGACAGGCCCGTCACGGGCAACCATTCGTCCGGACCATCCGGGTGCGTGAATAACCAGGCAACGCCATGCAGGCTGAATCCCTGGGTAATCGCCGGATTGTCATAGACGTAAATGTCATCGTCATAGTTGACGAAATCGAAGTGCCGGGTTTGGCCGAAAACCGCCCACACGGCCACCGCCAGAAAGAGACAGACACCCATTGAGAGCCAATGCTTGTGCAATTGGCCCGCCGGCAGGAAAGCGTTATCGTCCCGGCTGGCTCGCGCATCGGAACGTCCCGGCTTGCCGGTGCCGCTCGCAGTTTTGCTGTTTGACCGTCGGCTCATAGACTTCGCGACACTCTAAGGCAGGCCGGGAATGTTGCCACGGCCAAAAGGTGGTAGAGGGTCAGGTCGGAGGTCTCTCAGATAGACCAATAAACCAACTTGACGCTGTCCCCTCTTTTGTTACAGTTGATTCGAAGCCGTCGCCGCGCTGTCCACCTTGACGGCATGGCGAACAGTATCGGTCGGAAGAAGGTGCCATGAAGACGCGACCGACTCATTTGTTTCTTCAGTGCATTCTGATGGCCTGGCTGGCGCTGATGCCGGCTGGCCGGGTGACGGCGCAAAACTTCGCGGACTGGCCGGTGACCCGTATCTCCGCCGGAGGAGCCCACAGTCTCTTCACTCGGGCCGATGGCGTTGTATTCGTCATGGGCGACAACACCTACGGGCAACTCGGCCTTGGCCCCACCGTGACGAATGTGGACGTCCCAACCGCGCTGACCAACGGCGTGGGAGCCATTGCCGCCGGAGGCGGCCACAGTCTCATGGTCCGCGGTCACGGGCTGTGGGCCATGGGTTACAATGAATGGGGCCAGTTGGGCGACGGCACGATCAGTAATCAATATTTTCCTGAACTCGTTGTTACCCTGGCCAGTAGCTTTTCCGCTTCCTACTCGTTCAACACCCTTGCCGCCGGAGGCGACCACAGCCTTTTTGGATTTGTCAACAACCGTTCGCCGGGCGGCGGGCTCTCGGTTATGGGCGACAATGACTCCGGCCAGTTGGGCGACGGCACCTACAACAACCATCTGACGCCCGAGCAAATCGTGTCCTGGGGCCTGGGCCAACCGGCCGTCACGGCATGTGCGGCCGGATTGGACCACAGCCTTTTTGTGAAGTCCGACGGCAGTTTGTGGGCGATGGGTTCTGATTCCTCCGGGCAATTGGGAGATGGCCAACTGTCTATATTTACAAATATGCCCGAAATGATTAAATCATCCGGCGTGGTGGCCGTTGCCGCCAGCGCGGCGTCGAGCTTTTTTATCGTCACCCCGGGTGTCTTATGGGACATGGGCGACAATGAGTACGGCGAGTTAGCAGCGCCTTATGCCCTGTCTCCAGGTTATAATACACCTATAGTAGCCGGAACGCTCCAGGACACAAATGATATCATAGACATTGCCGCCGGAGGTGATTCTACGCTTTTTGTATTATCGGATGGTACCCTTTGGGCCGCGGGCGACAACCTTGCTGGCCAGTTGGGTGTCGGAGACAACCTCTCTTACACCAACGTCCCGCAACTTGTGGCCAGCAATGTCGTGGCCATCGCCGTCGGCTTCCAGCATGGTCTTTTCATCAAGTCCGATGGCAGTCTGTGGGGCATGGGCTACAACAGGGACGGCGAATTGGGCACGGGCGATTACAACAATCGCTATGCGCCGGTGGAGATCGTCGCGGCGCCGCCGCAACCCCGCATCTTTTCTTACGGCGCCAATGTGATTCTGGCGTGGCCGACCAATGCTGTCGGCTTCGTTCTGGAATCCACCCCCAGCCTCACCTCGCCGGCCTGGACCACCGTTTCGCCCGGGCCGATCATTGTCGGCAACCAATTCGAGGTGGTGTTCAATACCGCCTCCGCCCCACAGCGTTTTTATCGGCTGGCATTAAACCCGTGATTTTTCTTCATCTTCAGTCTTGTTCTGTTTTCTGAAACACGACGATCTGGGCCGCCCTATCCTCGTGAAACCAGATCAGGATGCCTTTGGAGACCCAGAGCAGTTTCTTCGCGCTCCCGACGTTCTGCTGCGAACTGGGTTCGCCGTAGGCGGCCAGGGCGTCTTTGAGGGG